>NZ_JBPWJX010000016.1:0-132148 GCF_051781745.1 Bacillus cereus group sp. Bce019 | reverse complement strand
GCAATGGCTCTCAAGGCGGCAATGGCTCTCAAGGCGGCAATGGCTCTCAAGGCGGCAATGGCTCTCAAGGCGGCAATGGCTCTCAAGGCGGCAATCGTGTTAAAGGTGATAGCAGTTCTCAAGGGGGTAATGGCTCTCAAGGTGGCAATCGTGTTAAAGGCGATAGCAATTCTCAGGAGGGCAACGGTTCTCAAGGGGGTAATGTAAAAGATAATACGAAAAAACAAGGTGATAAATTACCTAATACTGCAACGCATTACCCTATATCTATTTTAATGGGGCTTTCAACATTCCTAATTGGTATGTTACTGTTTATTCGTCGTAAAAACGTAAAATAAGAACAACATCCTTCCATCTAAAAAGTACATGAAATACTGTATAAAACTAAAAAGGACTTTGGATTACATTTTATTATGCAGCCCAAAGTCCTTTTATCACCTATCAGAAAAAGTATTAATACGCTTTTCCCCAATACACCATTTGTTTAGCTTCTTTACCACAACAAATACATTCTTCAGCTAAATACTCTTGCTCAAAAGGCATACAACGTGAAGATACGCCAACTTCTTCTTTTAGTTTTTCTTCACAAGCTAATTCCCCGCACCACATTGCCTTAATAAAGCCTTGCTTTTCGTCAGCTATTTTTTTCATCTCTTCGAAATTTGTCGCAACATACGTATTCTCATCGCGAAATGCTTTTGCTTTATTAAATAAAGCAATATGAATTTCTTCAAGTAATGCTGGAATACGTTCTTCTAATTGATCCATTGGTACAAACTCTTTTTCCTTCGTATCTCTTCTTACAAGTACAACTTGATTCTTTTCAATATCTTTAGGGCCAACTTCTAATCGAATTGGAATCCCCTTCATTTCATACTCATTAAATTTCCAGCCTGGTGTTTTATTACTAGCATCTATTTTTACTCGTGCAACCTTTTGAATATGTGCTTGTAACTCTGTTGCTTTTGCTAAAACTCCTTCTTTATGCTGAGCAATTGGTACAATAACAACTTGCACTGGAGCGACTTTTGGTGGCATTACAAGTCCATTATTATCACTATGAACCATTATTAGCCCGCCTATCATTCTTGTTGATACACCCCAAGATGTTTGGTGCACATATTGCCACTTACCGTTACGATCTAAAAACTTAATATCAAATGCTTCTGAGAAATTCGTCCCAAAGTTATGAGAGGTTCCTGTTTGAAGTGCTTTTCCATCATGCATTAAACTTTCAATTGTATAAGTTGCCTTTGCTCCAGCAAACTTCTCTTTTTCTGTTTTTTGTCCTTTAATAACTGGTATTGCTAAATAATCCTCACAGAAAGAAGCATATAAGTTTAAAATATTTAATGTTTCAGCCTGCGATTCTTCTGCCGTTTCATGGATTGTATGACCCTCTTGCCATAAAAATTCAGTCGTACGAAGGAACGGCCTAGTTGTCTTCTCCCAACGAACTACTGAACACCACTGATTATATAACTTTGGCAAATCATTATAGGATTGCACAATTTTTGAAAAGTGCTCACAGAATAAAGTTTCAGATGTAGGACGTACACAAAGTCTTTCCGCTAACTTTTCATCTCCACCATGCGTAACCCATGCTACTTCAGGAGCAAATCCTTCAACATGATCCTTCTCTTTTTGCAATAAACTCTCTGGGATAAACATTGGCATATATACATTTTCATGGCCAGTTTCTTTTAACTTCTCATCCATCACCTTCTGCATATTCTCCCATAAGGCATAACCATACGGACGTAAAATCATGCATCCTTTTACACTTGAATAATCAACAAGTTCGGCTTTTTTTACAATATCGGTATACCACTGCGCAAAGTCCTCTTCCATCTTCGTAATGGCTTGCACTTGTTCTTTTGCCATAGTCAGTCTTCCTCCTTCTAGAAAATACAAAAAAGCCCGCGTCCCTAAATAGGGACCGAGCTTTGTCGGCGTTACCACCCTGATTCATGCACAAAAATTGCGCATGCTCTCTTTTTGATAACGGGAAATTCCCGCTGCATATGCAGAACTCAAAGGCAGGTTCCATATTGCCTTTTTAAGAATCTTTCAGCCTGACGGATTCTCTCTCTGCTAAAAAGGTTGAACATGTACTAGTCCTTTTTCATCGTTATAACGAAATAAATTTGTTGATTATCATAATACAAATTCTTTTTTAAAACAATAGCTAATTTTCTTATTTTTATATATTCTTTTCATTTTTTGCAGTTTTATACGTAGCTTTTCCGCGTAATTTTCACAAGTTGATGTGCAATCATACCGATAAGTGTACCAAGTAGGACGAAGAAACCAATAAATCCATATCCCATTCCTTCCCACCCACCAATAACAATCATTGTAACGGGAAAGGACGCTAAGCAAAGAAGTATTAAACTAAGTGCAAATATAATATCGAACTGTTTGTCTGGAAACCGTTTCTTTAGTAAATATGAAATAGCAAATACAAGGATAATCGTGATTCCGCCAATGATGTAAAAGATACCAAATCCATCTAACCAATCCATAGTGTTTCCTCCTTCCATAGATTCCCTTATACTTAATTATATGTTTAATTTTTCTGAAAATAAATAATAAATTTTCACATAAAAATATATTTTTATTACTAGGTATTAATAGTAATATATAATAATAGGTTTTATATAATCAGGAGGGAACTTTATGGATAAAGCATTAACAAACCATGTCATTATTTTATCATTCGACTGTTTATCAGCTTTAGATTTTCCTATACTACAAAAACTACCTCATTTCCAATCTCTAATAAAAAAGGGCACGGTTGTCGAAAAAGTAGAACCAATTTATCCTTCTGTAACATATCCAAGCCACTCAACAATCGTAACCGGTAATTACCCTAACAAGCACGGTGTTGTTAGCAATACGTTACTTCAACCAGGGCGTGAATCACCTGATTGGCATTGGTACCGAAAATCAATAAAAGGAACAACATTGTATGATGAAGCGCGCAAAGCAAATTTAACGACAGCTGCCCTTCTATGGCCTGTTACTGGAAGAGCGAACATCGATTACAATTTACCAGAAATTTTTCCAAATAGACCTTGGCAAAATCAAGTGTTAGTTTCCTTATTTAGCGGTAGCCCACTATACCAATTAGATTTAAATCGTCGTTTCGGCCATATAAGAAATGGTTTATCACAACCAGAGCTGGATGATTTCGTCCTCGCCTCTGCTGTGCATACAATCCAGACGAAAAAGCCTAATATCATGTTCGTACATTTCACCGATCTAGACACACAAAGACACTATCACGGCTTTGAATCTAACGAAACAATAGCTGCTATCCAGAGACACGACGAACGTCTAGGGAAAATTATTCAAGCACTAAAAGAAAGTGACTTATACGAAGAAAGTACAATTATTGCCCTTGGTGATCATAGCGCTTTAAGTGAAAACAAATCCATACAATTAAATGTGCTATTCCATCAAAGAGGACTTATATCTCTTAATAAAAAAAGAAAATTAGTAGACTGGAAAGCCTATTGCCAAAGTTGCGACGGCTCTGCCTATGTATATGTAAAGGACAAAAATGATACGGATACAATTCGGGAGGTACAACTACTCCTTGAAGAGCTACTTCAAAATAAACAAAACGGAATTGAATTTATACTTCATGATGAAGCTGCGAAAGACTGCGGTGCAGACGGTAATTGTTTATTCATGTTAGAAGCACGAGAAGGGTATTATTTCACTGAAAACTATACAGGAGATTTTATAAAAGAAATTACCGAAAAAGATGTTACGCCTAGTAAAAAATATACATTTGGTACGCATGGATACTCTCCAACAAAACCTAACTATGAAACAATTTTTATCGCTGCTGGGAAAGGAATAAAAAGTGGCGTTACCGTCCCGTATATGAGACTTATTGATGAAGGTCCAACTATCGCTAGACTACTCGGTTTACACTTAGGTGAAACAGACGGAGCAATTGTAGAGGATTTACTCCAATTGTAAAGAACAGTGTATATATGTAAAAGTTATGTAAAATTCATCACTGTTTCTCTTTTTATAATTTTTATTTTTGTACACTGTTAGTAAAACAAATTTAAGGGGGAACATTATATGAAAAAAATGTCCAGACAAGAAAAAAGCTGGATATTATACGATTGGGCGAACTCTGTATACTCGCTCGTCATTACAACTGCATTATTTCCAATTTACTTTAAAGCAGCTGCAAAAGAAGCTGGACTATCTGGGGCAACTTCAACAGCATATTGGGGATATGCAAACTCATTCGCAACACTTTTAATTTCTATACTTGCTCCTATTCTTGGCACAGTTGCTGATTATAAAGGATTTAAAAAACGTTTTTTCACATTCTTCTTTGGACTCGGTATCGTATTTACAAGTATGTTAGCAGTCGTTCCAACCTCTCAGTGGTACTTATTGCTAGGGTGCTATATGCTCGCCTTAATCGGCTTTGCTGGAGCAAACATTTTCTATGATGCATTTTTAGTAGACGTCACTTCTGAAGATAGAATGGACCGAATTTCTACAAGAGGATTTGCATTAGGTTATATCGGGAGTACAATTCCTTTTATCGGTTGTATCGCTCTTATTATTCTTTCCCAAAAAGGAACTATTCCCTTATCGGTCGGCATTGCTAGTCAAATTTCCTTTGCAATAACAGCTCTTTGGTGGGGATTATTTACAATTCCAATGCTAAAAAACGTAGAGCAAACACACTATATTGAGCGTCATCCAAGACCTATTAGAATGAGCTTCAAACGTCTTGCTGATACTTTTAAAAATATTAAAGAATATAAAACTGTATTTATGTTTCTAATCGCTTACTTTTTCTATATTGACGGAGTCGACACAATTATTACTATGTCTACCGCTTACGGAACCGATCTCGGTATTAGTGCAACGAATCTATTAATCATATTATTTGTAACACAAATTGTCGCTTGTCCATTTGCTTTACTATACGGAAAATTATCTGAAACATTTACTGGTAAAAAAATGTTATATGTCGGTATCATTATTTATATCATTATTTGCACATATGCTTATTTTTTAAAAACGACACTTGATTTTTGGATTTTAGCAATGTTAGTTGCTACATCTCAAGGTGGTATTCAAGCACTAAGTCGTTCATACTTTGCAAAACTAGTACCTAAAGAATCTGCTAATGAATTCTTCGGATTTTATAATATATTTGGCAAGTTTGCCGCAATTATGGGTCCGGTATTAGTCGGTGTTACAACCCAATTAACAGGAAAAACAAACGCTGGTGTTCTTAGTATTATTGTTCTGTTTATTATCGGAGGATTCTTACTAACTAGAGTTCCAGAAAATAATACATCCGTTACACCACCTAGTCCAAAGACTAAAACGCTATAAGAAAAGATCCTCTTCTCATAAGAAGAGGATCTTTTTTATTTTTAAAGGTGCGACTTATAATGAACGACTCTACTGCTTGTACAAAAATAATTTATCAACAGTTGTTCCTAATACTTCAGCTAAACGGAATGCTAACGCTAAACTTGGATCATATTTATTATTCTCAATTGCATTTATCGTTTGTCTAGAAACCTTACATTTATCAGCTAATGCGCCTTGTGAAATATTATTTTCAGTGCGTAATTCATAGATTTGATTTTTCACACCATTGCTCCTAACCTGTAAAATCGTTTTTACAACATCAGTATATAATTGGCTCATATAGTTGTCAAAAGTTCCTCAAAGAAAAAGGGAGCAATATTGCTCCCTTACAATAGTTATTTCGAAGCTAACGAATTTGTTAGTGCCTCTTTATTAGCAACATCTTCTTTTTTTATTTGCATACGTAGAACTGGCCCTATCGCTAATAAAATAAGTGCCATTGCTATACAAAACACAGTAACTAGTGAAGTTAGTTCCTTTAATCCTCCAGCTAGTGAAGTTCCAATTAGCATTGCCCCCATAAACAGTGGTAAAATCGTCCCATTTACTCTTCCAACCATATTTTCTGGTACAAGTTGAATCATAAGCGTACCGACAACAATATTAACACAAGCTAAACAAATACCTGTTCCAAACCTCATGAAACTAGTAATACAAAATGATGTAGATAGCCCTTCTACTAAAAATGACATTGCTAATATGCCCATACCGAATACAAACATTTTTTTCGGATTCACTTTTGAAGCGAAAATTGCAGCAACAATACCACCAATTAACATACCTATTCCATCAGCTGCAGCTAAATATTGAACTGCTTCCTTTTCCATTCCAAGGCGTTCTATTACAAGAAACACCTCTAATGGAGTTGTTAATCCAACAGCTAAGCCTATAATGGTGAAAGTGATCGTAATCATACTTAAATTTTTCGTATGAAGAACATACTTCCAACCTTCTTTTATATCATTTTTTAATGAATCTCTCGCCACTTGCTCTTTTTCAACCCATTTTGGTAAAAATGAAAGGGCGATAGCAGATAACAAAAATAAAATGATTAAGCTATATAGTGACGTAAATAAACCAAGTTGTGTATACACAAGCGATCCTACCACTGGTCCAAAAATTAGAAATAATGACTGTAATGTTTGGTTAAATGCAATCGCATTTGCTACCTGTTCTTCTTTTACATAGCGCTTAAATATACGCGAAGATGAGGGCTGAGAAAACTGACCTACAATCGCGGAAATGAGTGTTGCAAAAAATATAGCCTGCCAATAATCCAGCTTTAACAACAGGACAATTCCTATAATAGACAGTACACTCAACACATCTCCAGCGACCATTGTTCTTTTCGGATTCCAGCGATCAGCTAGCGCACCACCGATAAACGAGAAAATAAAAATAGGTGCATATTCCATAACTGATAACAAAGAAACAGAAACCGGATCATTATTCGTTCGCTCCATTATAAAATACAAAAGAGCCATATTTCTGATCCAAATTGCAAATTGTTGTAAAATATCAGACGCCATAACGAGCATAAATGCTCGGTTTTTAAATAAAGCGTTCATTTTCATTCCCCTTTCACAAACCGACCGTTCAGTCTAATTTATTTTGTAAAAAAAGCAACTGACCTATTATTCAGCTGCCATTCCTTTTAACAATACATCTATTGCCTTTTTATAAATACGCTTCAACTCTTTATAATCTAGCTCGTAGTAAAGTACTCCAAGCCCTGATAATAATCCATTCACAATATACATAAGATCACGAGTATTATCTTCACGGAACTCTCCAGACTGTATGCCTGCTTCAATTAATTTCTCAAACATAACATATGATTCTCTAGTTAAAGCTAATAGTTCCTCCAAAATCTCTTTACTTACAACTTGACTCATAGAGAATTCCTCTATGGCATTTGAAATTGGTTGCTGTATGTCCTCTACATGATATTCCGCGAGACCATATAGTTTTTCAGTACTAGTGCTATACAACTTCTCTTTTTCATTCCATTTTTCAAGCCAATCATACGTATGCTGTTTCACTACAAATAAAAATAATTCTTCTTTACTTTTAAAGTGATAATAAATACTTCCTTTACTTCGCTCTGTAATTTCACAAATCTCTTCCATAGATGTAGCTGCGTAGCCCTTCTGTGAAAATAGACTTTCTGCTTTGTATGCAATTTCTTTCTTTATCTCTTCTGCGCTTCTTCTCATATTCACACCTCTTTAAACCGACCGTTCAGTCTAATAATAACAAATCAAAAACCTCTATCGCAAGAGGCTATATTCCTTATTTAAGAAAACGTACTTTCAAACCAAGTTCGAATCATATGTATTGTTCCAATTTTAAATGCTAATTTAACAAGAAATACGCCTCCCGCAGCTAATAAAAATAACACTACTTTCCCCTTATTTTTCACTTTCGGTTCCCTTTTCATTTCCATTCCCCTTAGTATGTTAAAAATATTAATCAAACGTTTGTTTAACTGTGTTTATGTATATGTAAGCCGACTAATCAAACGTTTGTTTAAAAAGAAATACGCCTATATAAGGCGCATTTTCATCAATCCCCACCGCCACCGCAGCTTCCTCCGCTATCTCCCCCAAAAGAGCCTCCACAATCATGTGAACCGCCATCATGCGAGCTATCATTATCCGATCCAGCAAAGAAAAATAATGGTGATGAGCTGTTAGATGAATTATGTATGTTATTTTGTTTCGCCAAGTTCACCTTCTTTTTGTTCGATCGAACTGCTGTTACGATTATTCCAACTACAACAAATAATAGTATGACAATAATAAATCCCATATAAAAGCCTCCCCTATTCCTCGAATAATTGAATGATTCTCTCTAGATTTTCAAGTGAAATGAAGCGTGATTCACGAAGAATTTCTTTTCCATTATGAAATAATAAAATTGTTGGCCCTTTAAATACTCCATATCGCCCCGCAATCTCTTGCATGTCTTGTAGTAATATTTCTATTTTCTCTACGTAATCATAATTCTCTAATACGCAATTTACTTTTCTTAGCATAACATCACAAACACCACAATTTTCCGTTTTAATAAACAGAAGTACCAATTGTTGTTCTTCGATATAGGTCGCTAATTCTTCTACCGTTTTAAATGTAGTCATCTTATCCCTCTTAGCGTAATTTACGAAATAATTTGCCTTGATACATACGAAAAGCTGAACTATCTTTAATCTTTCTCTTTTCCATTACCTGCTGAAAACGAAGAGTTTTTGCTGTTAACTCTTCTCGTAATTTCTTTCTCTCTTCTTCATCATAACAGCAAGCAATTAAATCCTCTATTTTTAATATATCTTTTTGTAGTTCCATTTCTGGTGGAATCATTCCCGCATTTTTTAAAATTTTATAACTCATTCTAAGTTCTGGAGGTACCATTGAAAGATCTTCTAATTGTAGTGGTTTTCCTTTTCCCGGAAGATAATCAAGATCACCATTCCGTATTGCTTGTCGAATTTTTTCTTCAGCAATGTTCAAAAACACATCCACACTATTCCCTCCTTTACATATTTTTACTATTATTTTACATGATATTTCCTTATCTTTCTACGTCTTTAATAATTGGCTCCATACAATTTTTTCTCAAATTTATTTATAATGAGCTTTTTCTTCCCATACCAATCTTTCGTTTTCATATATAGTTTGTATTCAAGCCTTTTTGTATTGAGAAAGTCTTTTTCAACTTAATAAAGCGTTTACACTAAATCTTACATTTGTTACGATTTAATCACCCCCCAGCTCCCTTGTATAGACTTCGTGATGTCTGATCATTTTATCTAGACGTTTCATACGTCTAGATTCATTTTGGTTTATTGGCGTATGCCTTTAAATATATCTTTTATTTTGAAAGGAGAAATGGCTATGAGGTCTCAAAAATTCACACTGCTATTACTATCTCTACTACTTTTCTTACCTCTTTTTCTCACAAATTTTATTACTCCAAATCTCGCATTAGCAGATTCACCAAAGCAAAGTCAAAAAATTGTTGGGTACTTTCCTTCGTGGGGCGTTTACGGACGTAATTATCAAGTTGCTGACATTGATGCATCAAAGCTTACTCACCTTAACTATGCTTTCGCGGATATTTGTTGGAATGGAAAACATGGAAACCCTTCTACTCATCCTGATAATCCAAATAAACAAACGTGGAACTGTAAAGAATCTGGTGTACCATTGCAAAATAAAGAGGTTCCTAATGGTACTCTCGTACTCGGTGAACCATGGGCTGATGTTACCAAATCGTATCCTGGCTCAGGGACAACTTGGGAAGATTGCGATAAATATGCCCGTTGCGGAAATTTCGGGGAACTAAAACGATTAAAAGCTAAATATCCTCACTTAAAAACAATTATTTCCGTTGGTGGCTGGACTTGGTCTAACCGCTTTTCTGATATGGCCGCTGATGAAAAAACAAGAAAAGTATTTGCTGAATCTACAGTAGCTTTTCTTCGCGCATATGGGTTTGATGGCGTAGATTTAGACTGGGAATATCCGGGCGTTGAAACGATTCCTGGTGGTAGTTATCGTCCTGAAGATAAACAAAATTTCACTCTCCTTCTTCAAGATGTCCGAAATGCTTTGAATAAAGCAGGTGCTGAAGATGGCAAACAATATTTACTAACAATCGCTTCAGGCGCAAGCCAACGCTACGCTGATCATACAGAGCTAAAGAAAATTTCTCAAATACTCGATTGGATTAATATTATGACATATGATTTCCACGGCGGATGGGAAGCTACTTCTAATCATAATGCAGCTCTATATAAGGATCCAAATGACCCAGCAGCAAATACGAATTTTTACGTAGATGGTGCTATAAATGTTTATACAAATGAAGGTGTTCCAGTCGATAAACTAGTATTAGGCGTACCCTTTTACGGACGTGGCTGGAAAAGTTGTGGCAAAGAAAATAACGGACAATATCAACCTTGTAAACCAGGTAGTGATGGGAAACTTGCTTCTAAAGGTACTTGGGATGATTATTCTACCGGTGACACAGGTGTGTATGATTACGGTGATTTAGCAGCCAATTACGTTAATAAAAATGGTTTTGTACGCTACTGGAATGACACAGCTAAAGTACCTTATTTATATAATGCAACTACAGGCACATTTATTAGCTACGATGACAATGAATCTATGAAATACAAAACAGACTATATAAAGACGAAAGGTTTAAGTGGAGCAATGTTTTGGGAACTAAGCGGAGATTGCCGTACAAGTCCAAAATATAGTTGCAGTGGTCCAAAATTACTTGATACGCTAGTAAAAGAATTACTTGGTGGACCTATTAGTCAAAAAGATACTGAGCCACCAACGAATGTTAAAAACGTTGTAGTTACGAATAAAAATTCAAACTCAGTTCAATTAAACTGGACTGCATCTACTGATAACGTAGGAGTTATGGAATATGAAATTACTGCTGGAGAAGAGAAATGGAGTACAACAACAAATAGCATTACAATTAAAAACTTAAAACCTAATACGGAATACACATTTTCAATAATTGCCAAAGATGCTGCTGGAAATAAATCACAACCTACCGCTCTTACTGTCAAAACGGATGAAGCTAATACGACACCTCCTGATGGAAATGGTACTGCTACATTTTCAGTCACTTCGAATTGGGGCAGCGGTTATAACTTCTCGATTATAATTAAAAATAATGGAACGACTCCTATTAAAAATTGGAAATTAGAATTTGATTATAGCGGTAATTTAACACAAGTTTGGGATTCTAAAATTAGTAGTAAAACAAATAATCATTATGTAATTACGAACGCAGGATGGAATGGTGAAATTCCTCCTGGTGGATCTATTACAATTGGCGGTGCAGGAACAGGTAATCCAGCCGAACTTTTAAATACCGTCATTAGCGAAAACTAGACGTAATATCCATTAATTAATTCACTAAAGTTTGAATTTAGGTTTGAGCAATACCTCCTAAATTCAAACTTTTAATTTTACGAAAAATCAAAAATATCATAATAACCTATTATAATTATATTTAATTTCTAATATGAAGTTTATATGAAGTTCATTTGAATTTTACATGAATTTCCTTTAATTTCTATTGTCTTCCTATAATATCCATATTATCCTTTACATAAAGGAATTATTTTCATTCCATTTTGAACTATCTATATATATAAAGAAAGATAGTCACCTGTTAGGGAAAGGCTTTCGTATTATAAATATAACAAAAGAAAAAGCACGCTTATAAGCGCACCATAAGAGTGCTTCTTCATACAATTCTCATGTAAGAGTTCTCGAAAATCATGTTAATCACAAAGAAAAGGCATTAGCTCCTAAAAGCTAATGCCTTTTCTTTATTCATATTGTTCAGTATTCCAATCTTCTATATTCCATACTTTTGTTATCCACGATTCATAGAAAGAAGGTTCATGTGAGACAATTAAAACCGTTCCTTTGTATTGTTGTAACGCTTCCTGTAAAGCCATCTTAGTTTCTACATCCAAATGATTAGTCGGTTCGTCTAAAATTAAAACATTGCTTTTCGTTACGATAAGTTCACATAAACGCACTTTCGTTTGCTCTCCACCGCTTAATAAACGAATAGGTTTTAATACGTGTTCTTCTTTCAATCCACACTTCGCTAATGCTTGGCGCGCTTCTTTCTTTGTCATATCTGGTCGTTCTGCCCAAACTTTCTCTAACGGTGTTATTTCTGAAGCAAACTCTTCCTGTGCAAAATAAGCAGGATTTACTCGTTCCCCAACAAAAATTGAACCGCTTAGCGGCTTTATTTGACCTAATAACGTCTTTAACATTGTCGTTTTTCCAATACCGTTATGACCAACAACAGCTATCTTTTCTCCTTTTTTCACTTGTAAATTCAAGTCTGGAAATAACGGCTCACTATAACCCACTCTTAGTTTCTCAGCCTGTAATATACGACTTACTGGTTCATTATAAACAGTAAAAGCAAAACGGGACCGAGGTATATTATTAACCTTTTCAACCCTTTGCATTTTCTCCAATACTTTCTCTCGACTTTTTGCCTGTTTTGCTTTTCGAATCTTATTTTTTTGAATAAATGTTTCTAACTGAGCAATTTCTTTTTGTTGTTTCACATACGCCGATTGTAATTGTTTCCTTTGTACTTGGTAACTTTGTAAAAACTTTTCATAATCCCCTACATATCGCTTAACTTTTCGTTCTTCTAGATGGTAAATGACATTCGTAATATTGTTCAAAAATACTTCATCATGCGAAATGATAATATAAGCTTTTTCGTACAGCTTCAAGTACGATTGCAACCATTCTATATGTGCTGTATCTAAATAGTTCGTTGGTTCATCTAGCAATAAAACATCAGCTTTTTCTAGAAGAAGCTTTCCTAGTAATAACTTTGTCCGCTGTCCTCCACTTAACTTTGAAACATCCTTTTCCAATCCTATTTCAAACAGCCCTAAACCAATTGCCACTTCTTCAATTTCTGTATGAATTTGATAGAAATTAGAGTTTTCCAATATAGTTTGTAACTCTCCATACCTTACTAACAATTTTTCTACTTCTACTGCTTCAGCCATCTCTTCTGCAATTTTTAACATTTCGTATTCAATCGCATACAAGTTAGAAAATGCACTTTGCAAGTATCCTTCAATTGTTATTCCTTCTTGTAAATCTATATGCTGCTGCAAAAATCCAACCTTCACATGTGGAAACCATTCAATGTTCCCATCATCATGTATAAGTTCTCCTGTTAAAATTCTTAGCAGTGTTGATTTTCCAATCCCATTTTTCCCTACTAACCCAACATGCTCCCCCTTTAATAATCGAAAGCACGCATTATATAAGATGGTTTTCTCACCATACGAATGACTTAAATTTTCTACTATTAATATACTCATTTTTTTCTCTCCTTTACTTATCGTCCATAAGCTAAATAGAGAGACCAACAGTATGAAGCCTTATTTAATTATGCATATAAAAATGGGTAAGGTGAATACACCTTACCCATTACATATTATCGTAAAAAAGGATTAAGGTTCTTTACCTGCTGTCTTCAACTTAGCTTAATCTTAAAAAATGGGCAGACTTCTCCCATATCAAGCTAAAACCATTTGAAGAACAGTTGATAAAGTCATTTTATCCTTTCACTCCTTTAACATTTGTTATATTAAGAGTATAAACTACTCTGTTATATTCTATTCTCTATTTTCCCTTTTGTTCCTTCTCCATCTTTTCATATTCTAAAAAAAGCCTCTTAACAGTAATTATACTAAAAACTGTTAAAAGGCTTTTTCTATTTTTTCATATAAGGAGCTAACACACTTAAAATCTCTTCTTTATCCTTTTTTAATTCGAGTGATGTTAACATATCCATCGTTCTCGTCCTAGGTAATTTCACTTGTACCTCGCCAACTATTGACGCTGGTCTTTGAGATAAAATAAATACGCGATCTGAAAGCAAGATTGCCTCATCTAAGTCATGTGTCACCATAACGATTGTTTGCTTTTCTTGATGCCAAGAGTTTAAAAGCCAGCTATGTACTTCCATTTTTGTAAATGCATCTAATTTACCAAAAGGCTCATCCAGCAGCATAATTGGCTTTTCACATAAATATGTGCGCAGAAAACTAATTCTTTGACGCATACCACCAGATAATTCATCTGGATAATGGTCTGCATATTCATCTAGTTGGAACTGCTTTAATGCTTCCATTCCTTCTGTCAGCCTTTGTTTTTTCGGCTTTCCTTCAATTTCTAACGGAAGAACGATATTTTGCAAAGCTGATCGCCACGGTAGTAATAAATCTTGTTGTGGCATATAACTAACAACATCTTGCTCTTGTACTTGCTTATCGTTATACGTTACGTTCCCGCTTGTTGGTTTTTCAACATTTGCAATCATGTTTAATAATGTGCTTTTCCCGCAACCACTCGGTCCTACAAAGGAAACAAACTCTCCCTCTTGTATAGAGACACTAATATTCTCTAATACATTCTTTCCGTCAAAAGATTTCACTATATTTTTTATTTGTAATCCGCTCATTTTTCACTTGGAAGGAATTCATTTGTAAAAGCATCTTTTACATCGATTTTCTTTTTAATAACTTTGTTGTCATATAAGAAATTCATGTAATTCGTCCAAATTTCTTCCTTCTGTACTCCCCATGCTTTAGCATCATCTTGATACTTCGTACTTAACCATTTTTGGCTTTCTTGAACTAAATCTTTATTTACATCTGGAACAGCTTTAATTAAAATATCAGCAGCCTCTTTCGGTTCCTTAATTGCAAAATTATAACCTTCTGTCGTTGCACTCATAAACTTTTTCACAAAGTCTTTATCTTGCTTCGTATGTTTTTCACTCGTAATAATAACAGGACTATAGAAATCAAGCGCTGGATCTAAGTCCTTCACCATAATCGTATTTAACTCTTTTCCTTGGCGCTTCGCTTCAATACCATCCCAACCGTAATAAATCCATTCGAAATCTGCATCACGACCGATTGATTTAAAGAAATCTGTTTGTCCTAAGATGATTTTTTCAACTTTATTAAAATCAGCTTGATGTTTATCCATAATCGTCTTTAATGTCGCTTCTTCCGCTGGTCCTCCCCAGCCGCCGTAACGTTTACCTTCAAAATCTTTCGGTGACGTCATATTATCTTTCTTAAGCGATGCAAACGCTGAAGTGTTATGCTGAATAATCGCTCCTACAGATACAACAGGAATTCCTTCCACACGAGCTAACGTTACATTTTCTTGTGCGCTTATTGCGAAGTCTGCTTTTCCTGATGCTATCATTTGCTCTGCTGTTACATTGTCACCTGGTTGAATAATTTCTACATCTAATCCTTGCTTTTTGTAATAATCTTTCGTTTGCGCTACATACAAGCCAGTATGATTCGTATTTGGAAACCAATCTAATACTACTTTTACTTTTTGATCTTTACTTGCACTTTCTTCTTTCTTCGCCGGATTACATCCAGCCACACCTACCGCTACTAAGGCAGCTAACATAACTTTCAAACCTTTTTTCATTTTCTGCCGTCCTTTCTATATATCCATGGTGCTGTTATTCTTGCCATAAACTCTACGATAAAATACAGGCATAATGTCACCATAACGATGATTGCTGCAACACCAAATACTCGGGCAGTCAAAAAGGATTTTGTAGCCCTCGTAAGCATAACGCCTAATCCTTCACTTGCACCGAGCCATTCTCCGATAATTGCCCCCATTACGCTATATGTAACTGCAATTTTTAAACCTGAGAAAAAGTATGGAAGCACTGCTGGAAATTTTACTTTCTGGTAAACTTGCCATTTTGTCGCCTTCATTGTTTGTAACAGTTTCAACATGTTTTTATCTACTGTTTGAAAACCTTCTAAAATACTAAGCGCAATTGGGAAGAAACAAACGAGTATTACGACCATTACTTTCGGCAACATCCCATATCCAAACCAAATAATAAATAGCGGTGCAAGTACAACAATTGGAATTGTTTGCGAAATAACGAGCAATGGATTTATTAAAATACGAAATAACGGTATAACGTCCATAATAATTGCGATGCTCGTCCCCAATAAAATTGCAAAGAATAGTCCAATTATAACTTCCTGCAGTGTTTGCATCGTATTTGGTAATAGTAAATCTTTCATCCCAATTAATTCTTGAACAATGGCAGAAGGCTTTGGTAAAATCCACGGTTCGATTTTAAATAATGAAACAGATCCTTCCCATATCGCAATGAGAAGGATAAGCCAAATAGTTGTAATAAGTTTAGATTGCTTCTGGTTTTGCATATTCATCACGGTACTTCCAAACCTTTTCATCTATCGTTACACCAGTGCTTGGACGATAATGGATTTTAATAGAAGTAATCACTTCTTCTGCTCCAGCATCGACGCAAGCTTGTTGCGCACGTTTAACGACATCAAGAAGTACATCTAATTCTCCTTCCAAAGTTGTTTCCATTGCCCCTACTTCATAACGAACTCCCGATTGTTGCACAACTTCAATTGCTTTATCGACAACAGAATATACATCTTTCGTTTTTGCTTGTGGTACTACTGAAAATGACATTGTAACTTGTTGTGACATAATAAAATCCCCCTTATAAAAATAAATTTCAAAAATAAGAAAAGGCTTTCCTACGCAGTAGGAAAGCCTTGTATGCAAGTTATTACAGAATAACATATGCTACATCACTTTAAGTAACTCCCTACGCTGGCATTATCCAGATCAGGTTGAGGGTCGATGTTTACTTACATCCTCTCAGCCAATTGGCTCCCCGGTCCTTAATTCGTTTTCATTGTAGCATGATTTATTTTATTGAACAAACAAAAGCATGCATAATCATTTCATTATTTTTGGAAAATAACCAACTTTTTCACCATGAGCTAATAACTGCTGAATAAATTCTTTATTAATTGCTGGTACTATCAATTCTTTTTTCTTAATCCATTTATTCGTTCTACGCGTACCCATTACAATTTCAGATTGCTGCGCTCCATCTCCTGCAACTTGAGAAGCAATTAACTCTGCTATTACTTCATTTCCCTTCGCTAATGCAAGTCCGGTATTTACATATTCTGAAAGTGGAACCATTTCAAGATTGTATCCACACTCTCCAATTAGCTGTATAAATTGTTCAAACTCAATTTGATGTGGATGACAAATATGTAACGTCTCTCCTATAATTTGCGAATCTTGCAAATACGATACAATTGATTTACTAGCAAAATCAATTGGTGTGAAATCAACTTTCCACTTCACATTTGGTGCTTTTCCAATTAATAGCATTGTTTTAATAAGACGATAAAATGCGTTTCCTTCAATATTTTGTTGGAACGAACCTGTTTCTGAATGACATGCTAAATTACCTGCACGATAAATATTTCCACGCAAACCATTTTTCATTGCTTCACGAACAATGTTTTCCGCTTGTAGTTTACTATTTGAATATACATTCTCTAAGTCTACACTGTAATTAAAATCACCAGTTTTCATGTATGTATCCCATTGATCTACCGCTAATTCTAACGGAATACCAATTGTAGAAATAAAATGGAATGTAGCACCTTTCTCCGCTAATGTTAGCATACGGCTAGTTCCTTGGACATTTATATTTTCAAATTGTTTTACATCTCCAAAATGTCTTACATCTGCACCGCAATGAATTATCGTATCCATCTTAGAACTGATGAACATAAATTCTTCTTCGCTCATCCCAAGATACTCTTCTCCCAGATCACCAGCTACGGCCTGTATACGCTGTAACCATTCTTCACATATATCATTAAAGTAGCCTGTTAATGTATCTATAATTCTTTGCTGCACATCTTTAGTTGGTCTTACTAAACAATAAATAGTAGCAGATGTATCTCTCAACAATTCATATAATATATGTGATCCTAAATAACCAGTAACTCCTGTTAAAAAGACATTTGAAATCTGGTTTTCTTCCAAAACGTTTGCATACGTGATAGTATCTGGTTCGTGAATCACTTTATATTCACGAAATACTTCTTCTTTCTCTACTTTTACTTCTCGCTCAATTCGAGCTAATCCATATATCGTTCTTTCTTTAAAGAAATCTTGAATTGTTAAATGTGAGAAATCTTCTTTTAACAATGTTAAGACTCGTAATACTTTTAATGAATGTCCACCAATTGTAAAGAAATCATCATGCACTCCAACTTTTGAAATTCCTAATACTTCCGCCCAGGCGTTCGCTATTTGTTTTTCTGCTTTATTAGAAGGTGCAACATATTCTTGTAGCCGAACCGGTTCATACTTTTCTTCTAACTGAGCTAACTTCTTAACATCAATCTTTTTATTAGGTGTAAGTGGCAATTCATTAATATAAATTAGTTTAGATGGCACCATATAATCTGGTAATTGCTCTTGTAACTGATAAACTAATTCTGGTATTTCTTTTTTATTTAAAGTTGTATAGAACGCGATTAAATATTGGCTACCTTCCTTACTCTTCTTAGCAAAAACAGCATTTTCTTTTATATTATGATTTTGAGAAATTTTACTTTGGATTTCGCCTAGTTCAATACGATGTCCTCTAATTTTTACTTGATCATCTTTCCGATGTAAAAACTCTATATTTCCATCCTCTAGCAACTTAACGATATCACCTGTTTTGTATATATTAACTATAGGATTAAAAGGGTTCGGAATAAAAGCTTCAATTGTTTTATTAGGCTTATTAAAATACCCTTTTGCTAATCCCACTGAATCTATATATAATTCACCAGGTACACCAATTGGACAAAGATTCATATTCTCATCCAAAATCATAACTTGATAATTAGCACATGGTTTACCAATGGGAATACTCGCAACATCCTCATTTAACTGACTAGGTATTTTATAGGTTGTCGTCACTACAGTACATTCTGTCGGTCCGTATACATTATGAATTTCAACATTTGTACCTATTCTTTCTCTCCACAATTTAATAACCTCTACAGGCAACATTTCACCGCCAATCGCAATTCTTTTTAGGGAAGCTAGCTTATATATATCTTCTTCTGCTAAATAAGTTGCTACTTGTCGAACAAAAATTGTTGCTAATGCCAAGATTGAAGTTGCTTTCACTTTATAGATTGCATTTGCAAATGCTTCTACAGACAATCGCTCTTCCTCTAATAGTACATATAAGTTTCCTCCACAGAATAAAGAAGCAAATGACTCCCATACAGAAGCATCGAAACTAAAGGAAGGAAATTGGGCAAATACATCCTCTTCTGTCAATTCATATTGCTTTTTCATCCAAGTATACAGATTAACAACGCCTCTATGTGCTAACATCGTTCCCTTTGGATTCCCTGTTGAACCAGATGTATAAATCATATAAGCTACATCATCACAATGAATAGACAACTTTACATCTGTATCTTCATAAGTTTCACTATCATACATTGAAACTGTTTGAACCCCATCACATGTTATAGGCGTCTCTTTCATCAATATAACTTTCGCTTGGCTATCTTGAATAATGTACTGTATTCTACTTTCCGGATAATCTGGATCAATCGGAACATACGCTGCACCAGCTTTTAATATAGCTACCATATTTACTACTGTGTCTATGCTACGTTTCATAAATATTCCAACATAGTCTCCTAATTGGACGCCGTTTTTAATTAACATATGAGCTATTTGATTACTTTTTTTATTTAGCTCCTCATAAGTTAAAGTACCTTCCCTTGAAGATAAAGCTATACGATTTGGAAATTGAGTAACAGTATTATAGAACATATCGACGATACTTTTCTCAGGATATACTGCTGTCGTATCATTCACTTGACTATAAAGTGCCATCTCGGCCTCTGTAATAACATTAAAATTATTTATATGATTATTATTATTTTGTGATTTATTAATTAAAACACCTTGTATTTGTTGTGCATAACGAGTAATTGTTGTCTCTTTCCAATTAACACTATTAAATATTATTTCTACACTTTGCATATTTTTACTAAATACAAATTGTAATGTATTCGTGTCTTTTAGCTCATAATATGTTTCACCAATAATAATAGGTGACATTTCATATAACGTATTACCGTTTTGAAACTCTTCTATTTCTTCCTCATTCATTTCTTTAATTTGCTCCAGTTGCTCTTCAATTTGTAAATTTAAACTTTCATAGGAGAGAAAATTAGAAACTTCAATAGTAATCGGAAATAAACTTCCTCTTACATGATAAAGCACGACAATATGTTTTTCTTTAGAAATATGATATAACCACGTTGCAGTCGCTCCTATTAAATCTACAATGTGAGTCAAATTTGAAAACAGTTCCGTTTTCCTTTTTATCCTAAGTTCTGTTCCTTGCACATCTTTAGGTATTTTAATACTTCCTTCTACTTTTTCTAAAAATTCTTTTACCATCTCACTATAAGAAATTGCTAATTTCATATTTATGTAAATTCCTCTCTTAAATATAATAAAGGTGTGAAAATTCACACCTTTTTTATCCCTTATTAAAGGGCAGATTCGTTCAATTCATAATCAGTAGCGGAGATACCCCCTTGATTAGAATTGAACTTTCTCCTTATTCGCTTTTAAACTCACCAATAAGCTCTTGTAATTCCTGAGAAAGCCAACTTAAAGAAGTCGCTAATTCTGCAATATCTTGTACTGATATTTCTTGCTCTTTCATGCTTTCTTCAACATTACTACTGCTGTTGGCATAAGTATTTGCAATATGTGATAATTCATTTACGACTTGAACAATATTCTGGCTATTTTGTAAAATATCACTCGAATTACCAGAAACAGCTTTTACTTGATCTGTAACAGATTGCGCTGATTTGGAGATTTTTTCAAAGAAATCTCCGCTACTTTGAACAAGCGAAATTCCAGTTTCTACTTCTTTTGAACCTTTTTGCATGGAAACTACAGCATCTTCTGTCTCAGCTTGTGTTTCACCAATTAATTTCGCTATATCTTTAGCAGACGCTTCCGTCTGTTCTGCTAATTTTCGTACTTCATCAGCAACAACTGCAAACCCTCTTCCAGCTGCTCCAGCACGTGAAGCCTCGATAGAAGCATTTAAAGCTAATAAATTTGTTTGATTTGAAATGCCTGTAATTACAGTTACGATATCACTAATTTCTTTTGACCTTGTTTCTAACGAATAAATAATGGAAGATAAATCTTGTACTGCATTTTGGATTAAACTCATTTGATTAATAATTTGTCCAATCACTTCATTACCTTCAATTGAATGTTGTTCCATACCTTCAGAAGCAACCGCAACTTGTTTTGCAGCCCCAGTTATTTCTTCTACCTTATCTTCCATTCCATGTACAATTCCTAAACATTGTTGTACTGAAGTTTTTTGAGACTGTGCCCCTACTCTTAAACCTTCAATAGAACTTGCAATCTCTTGAACTGCCATGCTGTTTTCCTCTGTACTCGCCGACAATTCTTGTGAAGAAGAAGAAACTTGCTCAGCAGTTTGCCTTACTTTATCTATAATCCCTTTAAACTTTTCAATCGTGTTATTGAAATAAACATTAATAATTCCAATATCATCTGGTCTTTCTTTTAATTTAATACTCAAGTCACCTTCACCAATTTTACGTAACCCTTCTCGTAAATCTTTTAATGGAGCTAGCGAGTGACGCACGATAAAGAATTGAGTAATAGTCGCAATTGCTAATGAAATAATGATAAAGAGTAAACCCTGTATCATAAACTTCTCTTTTGTAATAGGAACAATGGAAGCATCTAAGTCAGCGGCAACAATTGCAATAATATTGTTTTCTCCATCTGTAATTGGTTCTAATATTGTCACCCACGAACCTATTTCATCTTCATATACTTCTGTCATTTGAGCCTTTTTCGTATCAATCACTTTATCGTATGCCTTCATCCAATGAGCGGGTTGTTCATAATAATCTCCCGGCTTTATAGGAAACGCATTTGTTAACTCTGTAGTCAAACCAACGAGTTGTAATTCTCGCTTTTCATTCGGCTTTGCTCCTGTAACATACGTTTGTCCAACGCTTTTCAATTCTTTTGATACTTCATCTAATTTCTCTGTTAACTTTTCTTTTTTCACTTTTTCGGCTGTAGGATCTTTCGCCATGTCTCTAACTAATTCTACATCCAGTTTTTTCAATACTATTTCTCCTGTTTCAATAGACTGCCTTTCAAATAAAGACATCATACTATTTTGAAACATATTGAAACTTAATGCACCCATACTTCCAACAAGTGTCAAAATAACTAATACGGTTAATAAGACGTTCTTTTGAAGGAACGATAACTTATGCCAATATTTTTTCATTAATATCCACCTTCCTTAATCAACACAAACAAAAAAAACAAAATATATGGATATTTTGTTTGAAAATGTTTCTCAATATGTTCGAGAATAAAAAAAAGCCAATGTAAAAGCATTGGCCAAGACCAACCCTATCCGTCCGGTAACTGGCTAGCGTAGCCTTTCGACCTTAGCTCCTGTAGTTTTGCGTCCTCATGTTTCCATCAGTTTGCCTTTCTCGCTGAACGAGTTGAACGATATGGGAGTTCTATGAGAATTAATTTATTCTCTTTCAAAGATTACAACATATAAATCAAAATGTCTACTTATTTAGAGATATAAATACAAATTTTTAATGCATTGCTTTTTCGAAATAATTTCAAAAAGTACGTGAATGTTACTTTTTTTGTGTTATATAATAAAAAATGTATAAATAACAAGGATTTCTTCGGGTATTTATTTAATTTTCATTCAAATTAAACTATTCGAATATATCTTAACTAATGAATTTCGGAGGTAGTTTATCATGTTTTGGCTACAATTTCTTACCTTGTTACTCTGTATTTTTATTGGTGCACGCCTAGGCGGAGTTGGTTTAGGAGTAATGGGTGGAGTTGGTATGGCAATACTCGTTTTTGTCTTCCACCTACAACCAACCGCGCCTCCTATCGATGTAATGCTTATGATTTTGGCAGTAATTACAGCTGCTGGTGCTTTGCAAGCTGCTGGAGGAATGGACTATCTTGTTCATCTAGCTGAAAAGGCATTACGAAAAAATCCAAAGCGTATTACTTTTTTTGCTCCAATTGTTACTTATTTATTCACACTATGTGCAGGTACTGGTCACGTTGCCTATTCTGTACTTCCTGTTATTGCAGAAGTCTCTCGTGAATCAGGGATTAGACCGGAACGCCCAATGTCGATTGCCGTAATCGCTTCTCAACAAGCAATTACAGCTAGTCCAATTTCAGCTGCCACAGTTGCTCTTTTAGCAATGTTAGCTGACTATAAAATCACCTTATTAGATATTTTAAAAGTAAGTATCCCTTCTACTTTCATCGCTTGTATGATAGCTGCATTCGTTGCTAGTAAGATGGGAAAAGAATTAAATGAAGACCCTGAATACTTAAAACGATTAAAAGAAGGAATGATTCCTAAGCTTGAAGAGAAAAAAGAATTTGTAGGTGTAAAGGGCGCAAAATTATCAGTTATCCTTTTCCTAGTAGGAACCTTCCTTGTTGTACTTCTTGGTTCATTTGAAGCACTTCGTCCAGGATGGATAGTTGATGGGAAGTTAGCTCGTCTTTCCATGCCGAACACAATTGAGATGGTTATGTTAACTATCGCGGCTCTTATTATTATTTTCTGTAAACCAAATGTAGAAAGCATTGTATCTGGTAACGTCTTTAAAGCAGGAGCAACAGCAGTTGTTGCTATTTTCGGTATCGCTTGGATGGGAGATACTTTCTTTAATGGAAACTTAAATATGATTCAAGGATCCATTCAGCATTTAGTAACAAGTGCACCTTGGCTATTTGCCATCGCACTATTCATTCTATCTATTTTACTGTACAGCCAAGCAGCAACAGTACGTGCCTTAATGCCACTTGGACTATCCCTTGGTATTCCACCAGCGCTACTGATTGCGATGTTCCCTGCAGTAAACGGATATTTCTTCATTCCAAACTACGGCACAATCGTTGCTGCCATTAACTTTGACCGTACCGGTACAACAGGTATTGGTAAATACGTATTAAATCATAGCTTTATGATTCCAGGCTTAATCGCAACATTTACTTCTATCGGAATTGGAATGCTCTTAATTTCAATTATGTTTTAAAGAAAAAGCACAAACCTTTATTTAAAAAGGTTTGTGCTTTTTTAATCAAACGTTTGTTTAAATTTTGGGGCAGTCTATTTCTCCATGTAGCACTTAAAATACTACACGTCCTTCCCTACAAACTTCTCTTTACTTCTTCAGCTAATTTTCTCGTACTTTCATACGCAGATTCAGCTAAACTAATTGCTGAAATAACTGAAACACCGTCCGCACCCGCTTCTATAACTGCCGCTGTATTTTCAATTGTAATCCCACCAATACCAACGATTGGCACTGTAATTCCTTGTTCTCTAAAATAGGCTAATCCTTTCGTTCCTTGAACCGCTTTCGTATCTTTTTTCGTACTCGTTGGGAAAATAGGTCCAACGCCTAAATAATCTGCTCCATTTTCGATTGCAAAGCGTGCTTCTTTAATTGTATGAGCAGATACGCCGATAATTTTATCTCCCATTTTTTCACGAACAGATGTAATTCCTTCATCATCTTGTCCTACATGAACACCATCTGCATCTAATTCAATGGCTAATTCTACATCATCATTTACAATGAAAGGAACACTATATTCCTTACAAAGCGTCTGCAATTCTTTTGCAAAGCGCACTCTATCTTCTCCGATTAAAGAACCTTCCCCCTTCTCGCGAAACTGAAAAATTGTCACTCCACCATCTAACGCTTCTTTCAATACAGCTAAAGGATCCCTCGTGCAGTTATTACTTCCCATAATAAAATACACTTGCAATAGCTTAGACATTTTATCTATTTCAATGCGTGCCATTTCTTTCACTCCCTCTTACTCTAACTCCTCAATCTTTCCATACTTCTCAATATCACCAGAAGTAGTATTCGCTAACTGATTTAAAAATTCAATTTGGAAACCACCAGGTCCCTTTTCCACGGTCTTAGCAGCTGCCAGTTCCGAAGCTACACCATAAAACGTTAATGCTGCTACTGCTGCTTTTACATAATCTTTTTCCACTGCTACAAATGCTCCTATTACAGAAGTTAGTAAACAACCTGTTCCCGTAACTTTCGTTAAAATAGGGTGACCATTTCGAATAACAATAGTTCTCTCTCCATCTGTAACAACATCTTCTTTTCCAGTAATGACCGCAACTGTATTTAGTTCATCTGCTGCCTGCCTTGCAATACTTACAACATTGCCATTTCCAGTACCAGCGTCTACCCCTTTAATTTCCCATTTCTCATTAATAACATTTGCTATTTCAGCTGCATTTCCGCGGATAATTGCTAACTCAATTTCAGCCGGAATATGTCTCGCAACTTCTGTTCGATACGAAGTTGCTCCTGCACCAACTGGATCAAATAGTACTGGCACATTGTTCGCATTTGCTGATTTACCCGCGAGTAACATCGCTTCTACTTCTTCAGGACGAAGTGTCCCCATATTTAATACTAACGCTCCAGCAATGCTAGCCATTTCTGCTACTTCTTCTTTCGCATACGCCATTACAGGCGATGCCCCAAGTGCCAACAAACCGTTAGCAGTAAAATTTGTTACAACAACATTTGTAATATTATGAACAAGCGGATTAGATTCTCTCACCAAATCCACTACTTTACTAATTTCTTTCATATTCATCCTTTTCATCTCCTAACTATAATGATGGGAGATACACAAAAAGACACTTTGCGCGTACGCAAAGTGCCTGAATATGTGCTTTTACACTCTCCCTACGCTGGCATTATCCAACAGGTTCAAATGGTCAATGACGGATTAGTCATACTCTCAGTTTGCATCCACAAACTCCCATGTGTTTCTTATTCATCTACTTCAAAGTCTACTCTTATTCTAATAAAATAACAAGTTCTTTACTTTTCTATTTGATATAGAGGCAACTGATAAAGTGAAACTTTAATCAGTTGGGATTTTGTTAACTCCATTAAAAACAGCTGAAATATGGAGCGAAACTGAATCTCAAGAAGATGTATGCTATATTTAACTTATGGAAATTTGAAAGGATGTTTTTAATATGTCAAAAAGCGTTGTAATCGCTGAAAAACCTTCCGTTGCACGAGATATTGCTCGTGTACTGAAGTGTGATAAAAAAGGAAACGGCTATCTTGAAGGTAGTAAATATATTGTAACTTGGGCTTTAGGCCATCTCGTTACATTAGCAGACCCAGAAAGCTATGATGTGAAATATAAAAAGTGGAATTTAGAAGATTTACCGATGCTACCGGAGCGTTTGAAATTAACGGTTATTAAACAAACTGGGAAACAATTCAATGCTGTGAAAAGCCAGCTACTTAGAAAGGATGTAAATGAAATTATTGTAGCGACAGATGCTGGACGTGAAGGAGAATTGGTCGCTCGCTGGATTATTGATAAGGTTCGCATTAATAAACCGATCAAACGTCTATGGATTTCATCTGTAACCGATAAAGCAATTAAAGATGGTTTTGCAAATTTAAAACCAGGTAAAGCCTATGACAATTTATACGCTTCAGCAGTTGCACGTTCAGAAGCTGACTGGTATATCGGTCTTAATGCAACTCGTGCTTTAACGACTCGCTTTAATGCCCAGTTAAATTGCGGCCGTGTACAAACCCCTACTGTTGCTATGATTGCTAGTCGTGAGGATGAAATAAAGAACTTCAAAGCACAAACTTACTACGGCATCGAAGCTCAAACAATGGAGAAGCTCAAACTTACTTGGCAAGATGCAAATGGCAATAGCCGTAGTTTTAATAAAGAAAAAATCGATGGTATTGTAAAACGTTTAGATAAACAAAATGCTACTGTTGTGGAAATTGATAAGAAACAGAAGAAGTCATTCTCTCCTGGTCTTTACGATTTAACTGAATTGCAACGTGATGCGAATAAAAAGTTCGGTTACTCTGCTAAAGAAACATTAAATATTATGCAAAAATTGTATGAACAGCATAAAGTACTAACGTACCCTCGTACAGATTCACGCTACATTTCATCTGATATCGTTGGAACACTTCCAGAACGTCTAAAAGCATGTGGTGTTGGAGAATACCGTCCCTTCGCACATAAAGTATTACAAAAGCCTATCAAACCTAACAAATCATTTGTTGATGATAGTAAAGTAAGCGATCATCATGCGATTATTCCAACAGAAGGATACGTTAACTTCTCAGCATTCACAGATAAAGAACGCAAAATTTATGATTTAGTTGTAAAACGTTTCTTAGCTGTGTTATTCCCGGCATTCGAATATGAGCAACTAACGTTACGCACAAAGGTTGGCAATGAAACGTTCATTGCGCGCGGAAAAACAATTCTACATGCCGGTTGGAAAGAAGTATATGAAAATCGCTTTGAAGATGATGATGTAACTGATGACGTAAAAGAGCAACTTCTACCTCACATTGAGAAAGGCGATACATTAGCTGTAAAGTTAATTATGCAAACATCAGGTCAAACAAAAGCACCTGCACGATTTAACGAAGCGACTTTACTTTCAGCAATGGAGAATCCTACAAAATATATGGATACGCAAAATAAACAACTTGCTGATACGTTAAAATCGACTGGTGGATTAGGTACTGTAGCGACACGTGCAGACATTATCGACAAGCTATTCAATTCATTCTTAATTGAAAAACGTGGTAAAGATATTCACATTACTTCAAAAGGTCGCCAGTTACTTGATTTAGTACCAGAAGAATTAAAATCACCTACACTAACTGGTGAGTGGGAACAAAAACTTGAAGCAATTGCAAAAGGAAAATTAAAGAAAGAAGTATTCATTTCGGAAATGAAGAACTATACGAAAGAAATTGTTTCTGAAATTAAATCGAGTGATAAAAAATATAAACATGACAACATTTCAACGAAGCCTTGTCCAGACTGCGGTAAACCAATGCTAGAAGTAAACGGCAAAAAGGGAAAAATGCTCGTATGCCAAGATCGTGAATGTGGTCATCGTAAAAATGTATCTCGTACAACAAACGCTCGCTGTCCGCAATGTAAGAAGAAACTAGAATTACGTGGTGAAGGTGCAGGTCAAATCTTTGCATGTAAATGTGGCTATCGTGAGAAATTATCAACATTCCAAGAACGACGTAAAAAAGAATCTGGAAACAAAGCCGATAAACGCGACGTTCAAAAATATATGAAACAACAGAAAAAAGAAGAAGAACCATTAAATAACCCATTCGCAGAAGCATTAAAAAAATTAAAATTTGATTAAACAAAAAGGTTCCTACCTCTATCGGTAGGAACCTTTTATTTTAGTGAATGATTTTACTTCCTTTTGCATTCTCAACAAATTTTTCACTTGATTTGTTAATTGGTGTTTTCAGTAATAACGCAGCAACAATCATAACTACTACGAAAGCACTTAACACAAGTAAATCTCGTGTTACGATATCCCAAAGCATTCCGCCAACTGTTTCACGAATTGCGCTAATTGCGTATGTGAATGGTAAGAACGGATAAATCGCTTGGAAGAACGCTGGTGTCATTTGGATTGGGAATGTTCCGCCCGATCCTGCTACTTGTAGTACAAGTAAAATGATCGCCATCGATTTCCCAACGTTTCCGAAAATAGAAACGAGTGAGTATACGATACAAACGAAGACTCCACCAATAAATAAACTAAATAACACAAACCAGAACTTATCGACTACGTACGTACCGAGTAAGAATATATCTCCCATCGATACGATAAACGCTTGTGAAAGACCTATCGTTAAGAATGTTAATAAACGTCCGAAGTAAATTTCATGGCTCTTATAATTCGCGCCCTCTTCGTGTACTTCTACCGTTAATAATGAAACCATTAATAATGCGCCTACCCATAATGCAAGCACTGTATAGAATGGTGACATCGCTGAACCGTAGTTCGGCATCGCAAATAATTTATTTTCTTTTAAATTTACTGGATTCGCAAAGTAATCACTTTGCTTTTCAACATCATTTTTCAATAAACGTATAATGTCTTTTAAATCCTCTTCAGATTCAAAATCACGAATTTTATCTGCTAATTCTTTAATCTTTTTCTCAGTAGCTGGCATTTCAGCTTTAATGTCTGCTAATTTCTTTTTACCATCTACTAAACCTTTTGATGAATCTTCTAGTAATTTTTTAACATCTGGAAGCTTTTTGTCTGCATCATTTAAAATTTGAGTTGTATTTTTCGACATCTCTTTTGTACGAGCAATTGCTGTATTGAAATTAGGTACAATTTCTGAATCATACGTCGATAATACATCTGTTAATTGAGCTGATCCGCCCTTCGCAGCGTTGTTAATACTTTCAATTACATCTTTTGTAGGTTTCTGGCCATTGTTAAGAAGTGTAATCCCCTTATTCGTTGCATCTACACCTTTTTGCAGACTACTTTTCGCTTTGTTTAATTTTGCGATTCCATTATTAAGGTTTTTATCACTATTTACATCCGCTAAAACCTTATTTGTACTTTCTAGAACTGGAATCATATCATCAATTAAACCGATTCCAGATTGGAATTGACCATTTAAGCTATTTAAAGCTACTTTCGTTGAATCTAAACCGTTAATACCTCTATTTTGTACATCTTCTTTTGCTTTCTGTAAATCTGCTTTTGCACCCTCAATACCATTTTTTACTCTATCGTAATCTGCTTTTGCATTATCATATACTGCATTTGCATCAACTTTAGCTTGATCGACTGTGCTAACTGCTTTTTTATAATCTGCTACAAACGTTTCATTATAATCTTTTTCAGCTTGATCAATTAATCCATTTGCTGCATCTAATTTTTGATTCGCTACATCTGTTACATCTTTCTTTACTTCTTGTCCTTTGCCAATAACATTTACAATATCTTTAATACCGTTATTTGCATTTTCCATACCTTTTTTAACATTAGTTAAGTGATCCACTCGCCCTTTGAAAAAGCTTTGACCAAAATCAGTAGTCGCCGATTTTTGAAGTTCAGTAAAGAAATTAATAAGATATGAAATACCATCTGTACCAGTTTGTAATCGTTCTGATACCGCATTTAAATCTCTCTTTGCTTGTTCTGGATCAAACTGACCATTTTGCAATCCATTTAAAACACTTTTCCCATAAGCTGTTCCTGCACGTGATGAACTTAAAACATTATTTACTGTTTGATTAATATTTTGCGCTATACTCTTATAACCATCACTATTCAACTTAGAAAGATCTGGTCTCGCTGGGAATTCAGGTAATCCATTCATTCCAGACAAGTCAGGAATATTTAGTTCTACACCTGGATTCATTAAAAAGTCAGTAAATGCAGCTGCACTATCCATAACGCCTTTTGCTGCTACTAAATCATTTCTTATCGTCCCTGGAGCATTTTTTAATGTTTGATCTTGTCTTGCAAAGAACTTATCTAAATTCGCCAACGCTTCCTGTCCATCATTTATTACACTCTCTACAACAGGTAAATCTTTCTGCGCTACTTTCACAACATCTTCTGCTCGAGTTGCATCATCTAACGCCTTATCCATCAATGTATTCATTTCTGGGAACTGCGCTTCTAACTTAAAGACAAGATCTTTTACTTTCTCGATACTTGGTAAGTTTGTTTCTAAATCGATTCCAAGGTCATTGAAGATTTTAAAAATCTCACCGTTCGCTGTTTTAACGAAGTTTTTACTAATTTCTTCCGTAATACCTGATGCACCTTTTGCTGTAATTTTCGGTGCAATCGCATTTACCTTTTCATTTACATAGTAATCCAGTTCTGGTTTCTGTGGATTTTCATCCAGAACAGTTGCAATTTTTTCAGAGAAATCTTTTGGAATCGTAATACTTGCATAATAATCTCCACGCTCAACTCCGTAAATTGCTTGTTTTTCATCTACAAATTTCCAGCCAAGATTTTTGTTTTTCTTAAGGGAGTCTACAATCTCTTTCCCGATATTAATATCTTTCCCTCTTAAATTAGAACCTGCATCTTGGTTAGAAACTGCAATGGGAACCTCTTTTGTATTTCCATATGGATCCCAAGAAGCTTTAATGTTAAACCATGCATATAACGATGGTAAAATCATTAATCCTAAAACAATAACAATTGCAGCCCAATGTTTGGCTACATTCCGTAAATCTGTCTTATAAATACGCCAAATCTGTTTCATAGAAGTTATCACCTAATTATATATTTTTCCTTCTTTAGAAAATGATACATACATTTTGCAATTATATCACTTTCTACATCGTGTATTAACCAAAAACGTACTATTTTTTCCCATTAACTTTCACTTACTTCATTATATAACGAAGTGAGTCAAAGTATGAATACAAAATGACCAAATCGGTTTTACATTCAATAATAACAAATATATATGAAATGTCATAAAAAATACAAGTATTTTCTCTTGGAAATACTTGTATTCCTAAAAAAAATCCTCACAGCTTTTATTCTCTGTGAGGATTTCTTCTATTATATATCCAATTGAACCTCTACACCGAAATGATCTGAAATTACATTTCTGTTTGTACCATTAAAAATAACTTTTGAAGAATGAACTTTTTTACTTTGGTTACACAATATTAGATCGATTCGCAAATTATGTTTATTTTCATCCCAACCAGCAATCTCACCTTGGACAGTCGTTCCTTCATCCTTCTCTATTGCTAATTCATATGTGTCATACAACCCTTTTTGCATCATATACTCATAACCTTCGCCTTTCAATCGAGCATTATTATTAAAATCCCCCATTAAGAAGGCGAGCTTATTGCTATCTACACGCTCCATCAAACGATCGACTTGACCTTTGAATGACTCTTCTTCATCATTCCACCAACCGAGATGACAAGAGTAAAACGTTATATCCTTACCATTATAAGCAATTGTTGTACTTACAATTTTACGCGTTTTCCAATACGTTGTATCCTCGTTTTCTGAAATGAAGAACGTATCTTCTTTTATAATATTATGCTTCGTTATAATCGCTAATCCTTCTTCGTACACGTCATAACCAATATGAGAGAAATCCCAAGTAATATTGTAATCTTTTACATGTAGCGCTTTTAACTCTTCTAATAGTAAAAGTCCAAAATTATCTTTTTTCTTGTTACCGCATACATTTTCAGCTTGTATGGACTGACTTACTTCTTGCAATGCGATGACATCGTACTCTTCTTCTTGAATTACTTTAGCAAGGTATTGTATCTTTTCTATTTGATTCTCTTCTTGCCAAGAATGACAGTTTAAAGTTAGCAATTTCATATTATTACGCACCTAACATATCTTGAATGTCTGACTTTAATACGTCAGCTTTCGGACCATATACCGCTTGTACACCTTTATCTTTTACAATAAGCCCTAAAGCACCATTTTGTTTCCACTGTGCTTCTGGTGCAACAACATCTAAGTCTTTTACTGTTACACGTAAGCGTGTCATACAAGCATCTACGTCAGCAATATTTTCTTTTCCACCTAATAAATCGATAACTTTTGTTGCTAATGAACCATCTTGTACATTTCCTGTTCCTTCTGATGCCTCATCTTCATTATCAATATAGTTACCTGCACGCCCTGGTGTTGGTAAGTTGAATTTTTTAATTAAGAAATTAAATAGTGTAAAGTTAAGACCGAAGAACACTAATGAAACAATAACAAAGTTGATTAAGTCTCTTGTTAAACCTGCGTTAACCATCATTGGTGTACGAGTAATTAACTCAATAAATCCAAATGCATGAACACGTAAGTTAATTAAATCAGCTAGCGCGAATGCAAGTCCTGTTGTAATAGCATATACAACATATAATACTGGAGCAATAAACATGAACATGAATTCAATTGGTTCTGTTACACCTGTTAAGAATACTGCTAATGCTGCTGATAAAAACATTGGTTTATATTTTGCACGCTTTTCTTTATCAACGTTACGGAACATCGCAAATGCAATTCCCATTAAAGCTGCTGTTGAGCCGATAACTTGTCCAGCTTTGAAACGAGCTGGTACAACGTTATTTAATAAATCGTTATATGCCTTCGTATCTCCATTTGCTAATAAATTATTTAAATCTGTAATCCATGCAAGCCATAATGGATCTTGTCCTGCTACAACTTGTCCAACTTTTGAACCAGTTAGCATCGTATATGTTCCGCCTAGCTCTGTATAGTTCATCGGAATCGTTAACATATGGTGTAAACCAAATGGTAATAATAAACGCTCTAACGTTCCATATACAAACGGTGCAACAACTGGTGCACTATCTTTTGAAGCTGCAATCCAGCGACCAAATTCATTTAACCCACTTTGGATGAATGGCCATAGAAGTGATAATACAATCGCAGTAACTGTAGACCAAAGAATTACAACGAATGGTACAAATCGTTTTCCATTAAAGAATGCTAATGCCTGTGGCAGTTTATTATAGTTATAATATTTGTTATATAAAGTAGCTCCTAAGAAACCTGTGATGATCCCTACGAACACTCCCATGTTTAATGCAGGTGCACCAAGTACAGAAGTAAAGTAATCTTTTACAATTAAATCTCCCGCTATTACTGAAGAAACTTTCGCTTTTGAATCCGCTAACATTTCAGCGTTTACCCCAAATATAGCTCCTGTAATTCGGTTTGTTAAGACGAATGCTAATAGCGCTGCAAATGCACCACCCGCGCGATCTTTCGCCCAAGATCCCCCAATTGCTACTGCGAATAAGATGTGTAGATTTGTAATGATTGCCCAACCGATGTCTTCCATTACGCGAGCAATTGTATGAACTGCGTTAACATCCCCAGCAGACATACCAATTAACTTACCGATGGAAATCATTAAACCAGCTGCTGGCATTACGGCTACAACAACTAATAACGCTTTCCCGAACTTTTGCCAAAAATCAAAAGACGTAATTTTCATCTGTTCTTCCTCCCCTTTATTTATAACAACATAATGATTTAAATTATAATTTCTGTTCCCTTTATGAAAACGATTCCTTATGTTACTTTATTTTTATCTTTACGCAACCGTTTTCATAAATCTATTTTAATAAAAGCGTTTTCAATTTGCAATAGAAATTTATTTTTTTTCATAAAAAAAGATGCTCAAAGAGCATCCTTTTTTATTATGAAATGCGATAAACCCTTGTTTCATAAGGTTTTAAAGCAATTGTTGTTACTTCTTCATGTTCCGCAACTTCATAGTTATTTAAAAGCAAACGTTTGCGTTCTAGTGCAAATGAACCCTCATTATACACAGCTTCCTCTTTTGAGATATTACTAATTACAATGACTTTTTCATCCTGTAACGTACGTGTATATGCATAAATTTGTGGATCGTCTTCTAAAAGTAAATCATACGTACCATAGTTCAGTACATCGTGCTCTTTTTTCAGGGCAATCATTTTCTTATAGAAATTGAAAATAGACTTTTCTTCATTTTTTTGCTTTTCAACATTAATTTCTTTGTAATTTGGATTCATGCTAAACCAAGGTGTACTTGTTGTGAAACCAGCATTCATCTCATCATTCCACTGCATAGGTGTACGTGAATTATCGCGGCAAGAAGCCCATATAATCTCCATCATATCTTGATGTGGTACGCCCTCTGCAATTTTCTCGCGATATAAATTTTTAATTGCTACATCATCGTAATCTTCAATATTTGGTAACTGAACATTTGTCATACCAATTTCTTGGCCTTGATAAATAAACGGTGTACCGTGCATAAAGAAATACATCGCTCCTAGGGCTGTTGCACTTTCACGCCAATATTGTTTATCATCTCCCCATGTTGAAACGATACGTGGTTTATCGTGATTTTCAATATATAAAGCGTTCCATCCTTTATTCTCTAATCCTTTTTGCCATTTCGTTAATACTTTTTTCAATCCTACAACATCAAGGTCTTTCTTCTTCTCTGCATCCCATAAACTTAAATGTTCAAACTGGAATACCATATTGAACTTACCTTGCTCTTCTCCAACCCAAAGCTCAGCATCTTCAATCTTAACACCATTTGCTTCACCAACAGTCATAATATCGTACTTAGAGAATGTGTTTTCTTTTAGCTCTTCTAATAAAGGTTGAATACCTTTCACATTCATATGTTTATCAAAAGATGGCACATATTTTAACCCTTTTGGATTTGGCATATCCTTGAGGCCTTCTTCTTTTTTAATATGACTGATCGCATCAACACGGAAACCATCAATACCTTTATCAAGCCACCAATTAACCGTATCATATAGCGCTTCGCGAACTTCTTTATTCTCCCAGTTTAAATCTGGTTGTTTACGTGAGAATAAATGTAAATAATATTGTTCTGTTTCTTCATCATATTCCCATGCCGAACCATTAAAAATACTTTCCCAGTTGTTTGGCTCCGCACCATCTTTACCATCATGCCAAATATACCAATCACGCTTCGGATTATCTTTAGATGAACGTGATTCAATAAACCATGGATGTTCATCACTCGTATGATTAATAACTAAATCAATAATAAGCTTCATATCACGCTTATGAACTTCATCTAGTAAAGCATCAAAGTCTGCCATTGTACCAAACTCATCCATAATGTCTTGATAATCACTAATATCATAACCATTATCATCATTAGGCGACTTATACATTGGACAAATCCAAATTACATCTATACCTAAATCTTTTAAATAATCCAGTTTTGCAATAATACCTTGTAAATCTCCAATACCATCACCATTTGAATCCATAAAGCTTCGTGGATAAATTTGATAAGCAACCGCTTCTTTCCACCATGTCTTATTCATAGTCATTCTCTCCTTTTGCATCCCATCGGAAATTTTATGCAAACGTTTTCGTAACACTATCATAACAAAATATGAACAGTTTGCAACTGTTTTCATTGAACTCTATGTAGATTCTTTATTCTTATGCTTTATTTATTTCTCACAAGAGCAAATCTCATTCCTCATCAGCTCTTGTCCATGCACGCGAACGTCGTATACCATTTCGATTAAGAAGCGGACATCATAGTTACGATAATTTTTCTCTTTTATATCCCTCCTTTTCATATGTAAAAGGGGGATACAATAAAAAATCATCCAATATGCCGTTACCTTACAGCATGTTGGATGATTCAAGTTGATTTTCTATATCGTTTCAAATTCTTGCTCCTACTCATAAACTTTTACTTACAGATTAATTGTATTTCGTATCATTTTCATGCAATGAATGTAATTTAATATTTGGTACTTTATCTTTTTCAATACCTCTATTATAAGAAACAGGAACTTGAAATTCGAATTGCTTTGTCTCATGTTTTTGTAAATAGACTGGTTTCGGTACTGAATAGCTTTTTGAATTCTCGTTTGCATTATCATATAAAACAACTTTTAATGCTTGTGAATGATTACGATAATTTTTTAAAGTAACAATGCACTTCGGTTGGATATTCTCTCCATTTTTCTCCATTCTACACTGGCTATCTTCTTTTTTATATTCTATTGCTTCTACCCCTGTTTTTCCTGCGTAATACCATGTTTTATTCAATGTCTGAAGGATTGTATTTAAAATAAAAGGCATCATTACAATCAAAATACTAGTACCTACTACTTTTATCTTATTCATTTTTCTAAATGTACTAGACTCCTTTTTTCCTAGCCATTTTAAAAATAATATAAATGCAATTACATGTAGTATGAAAGAAACAATCAATATATTTGAGACTTTATAATCCATATAAACATACGTATGTATCGGAATCTTATAGACATTGAATAGTTTTTCCCCAATTAATTCATTATCATTTGGAATTTTTAATAATAACAAAACCCCTATACTGTAACAAATAGCTACTAATCGATCATACTCAATACGAATCATTCTTTCTCCCCTTCACTTTGTATTTTATTATCGATTTTAGCTATTATTACCATACTATACAATCTTTTTATAGAGGATAACGTAAAAAAGTTCCTTATAAATATATAAAGAACCTTATTAATATACACTACGAATTAAAAAATCAATATACAATTTTCACATAGAGATTTCTTCAAAATATGTTGGATCATGTATTGTAATTTTTTTATCTAAAATTGTAACAATGCTATCATTTTTTAATTGTTTTAATACGCTGCTAACTGTCTCTCGAGATGTTCCAGATATTTTGGATATTTCAATTGTTGTAAGTGGACATGAAATTACAATCTTTTCTCCACTCTGTTCTCCTAAATCCTGCATTAAATAATTTAACGTTTGGATAACACGATCTTGTGCATTAGGAATTGTAATATTTTGCACTCGATTTTCGTTCAATTTTAATATAGATGATAATTGCTGAACAACGTACATCAATTGCGTTCTGCTGGACTTTACCATATCTTCAAAGATTACCGTTGGAATATAATATACCTCCACATCCGTCATTGCTTCTGCTGTATAGTTATATCCTCTGTCTGTAAACATACCACCATAAGGAAAAATAGAATACCGCTTTACATAGTCATCGTATAATAAGTTCCCATTTTGATTAACCCGCTCTAACTTTACAAAACCATCTAACATGAAGTAAATTCTTTCCCTTGAATCCCCTTCTAAAAATAAAAATTGACCTTTTTTATAAGTTCGCCAATAAACAAACTCTGTTAAGCCTTTCAATTTTTTTTCTGTTAAATGAGCAAATAATTCGAACTGCTTTAAGTCTTTCAATACGTTCCGTCTATTCATAAAATTCCCTCTCTCTTGCTGTATGTTGGAGCGAAAATCAAGAAAGCGTATTCAATTTGAATTTTATCATACTTAACTTGCATATTCAGATTTCATCATGAAAACTTTATGAACAATGAATACAAAAATATTAATAAATAAAAAGAATGAAGTTACTAACTCCATTCTTTTTTTACTACTAAGTAGCGTACATAATAATTTTAAACACACATACATACATTCTGTTTTGAAATAATAGTACCGGCTTTTTCTTCTAGTGCTTCATATACTTTTTCTAAAGACGTAATAATTGTTTTTCTTTTTGGATTTGTATTAACAAAATTAATAGCAGCTTCGATTTTTGGAAGCATGCTTCCCGCAGCAAATTGTTGTTCTTCAATATATTCTTCTAATTGATTCACTGTGACATGCTCTAATTTTTTTTGATTCGGTTGATTATAATTTACATACACATGATCAACTGCAGTTAAAATAACGAGCGTATCGGCATCTACTAATTCTGCTAATTTCTGCGCAGCGAAATCTTTATCGATAACCGCTTCAGTTCCTTTTAACCCTTCTTCAGAATCAATTACTGGAATTCCACCTCCGCCCACAGCTATCACTATATTTCCATCTTCGACCAAAGAATTAATCACTTTATGTTCATGAATACTTACAGGCTTCGGTGATGGAACAACACGTCTCCATCCTCTACCAGCATCTTCTTTAAACACTGCTTTCGTTTCATCCATTAATCTTCTGGCCTCTTCTTCTGTATAAAAAGGACCAATTGGTTTAGTTGGATTTTTAAATGCCTCATCTTTTTTATCCACAACAACACGTGTTATAACCGTTGCTACATCTTTGTTTATATTCCGTTTTTTCAATGCCTTTTCAATTGCATTTTCCATCCAATATCCAATCATCCCTTGGCTCATTGCCCCACAAGTATCTAATGGCATTGCAGGTGTCTTTTCCGTTTCTGCAGCTTTTTGCTGTAATAAAATATTCCCCACTTGTGGGCCATTTCCATGCGCAATTACTATATCCACATCATTTTCCATTATTTTCACAAGTTGTTCTGCCGTTTTTTCCAACGCTTCTTGCTGCGCTCCCGCAGTAGCTTCTCCAGACTGTATCGCATTTCCCCCTAGTGCAACTACAATTTTTCTTCGTGCCATATTCCAGCCCTCCAGTTGATTTCGCTTTCACAGCGCTTTATAAAGTAATACTGCCTGTAATTAATCCATAAATCGCAAAGAATGCTAAAGCACCAATTGCTACGGATGATGCTAATTCCACTCGAGTAAATATTTGCTTCGAACTCTTTTGCTTTTGAACATTGTAAAAAATAAAAATACCTGGCGCATATAAAGTCATTGTTAATAATAAATACTCTAAACCGGCTGCATAAACTAACCACACGCCATAAATACTTGCGATCAAGCCAATTATTATATTTTTATTTCGATCTGCTTCTTCAGACTTTAAGCTATGCTTCAGTTGATAAAATGCTGAAAAAGCATATGGGATTAAAATAGCTGAAGATGCTAAAGAGAATGCAAAGTTATACGCCTGATCAGAAACGACGAATGTTAACAAGAATATTTGTATTAAACCATTTGTTATCCATAATGAATTTACTGGAGCCTTATTTTTATTTTCTTTTGCGAACCATTTTGGAAATACTCCATCTTTAGCCGCTAAATATGGAATTTCAGAAGCGAGTAAAGTCCAACCTAACCAAGCACCTAATACAGAGATGACCAAACCTAAATTAATAAAGATAGCACCCCATTTTCCAACAACACTTTCAAATAAATAAGCCATAGCCGGATTTCTCAAACCTGCAATGTCTGCTTGCTGCATAAGTCCAAGAGACAATAATGTGATTAAAATGTAAATGATGAGTGTACCAATTAAGCCAATAACGGTTGCTTTCCCTACATCACTTCTATTTTTTGCTCGACTGGATAAAACAACAGCCCCTTCTACCCCAATAAATACCCATAAAGTTACAAGCATTGTACTTTTAACTTGGCTGCCAACTGCTCCCCATGAAAAAGAACCAGTTTGCCCCCAAAATCCATCTAAGAACGTATCAATATGAAACGCCAAGATTCCTATGACAATAAATACAAATACAGGTACTAATTTTGCGATTGTAGTTACTAAATTCACAAGGGCTGCTGATTGAACTCCACGTAAAATTAACATGTGAACACACCATAATAATATGCTTGCACCAATAATGGATTCTACATTTTGACCGCCTTCAAAGATCGGGAAGAAATATCCTAATGAAGAAAACAATAATGTACCGTAAGCTACATTCCCAAGCCAAGCAGATAGCCAGTATCCCCACGCACTATTAAACCCCATAAAATTACCAAACCCTGCTTTTGCATAGCTAAAAATACCACCATCTAAATCTGGCCGTTTTACAGTTAGATTTTGAAAAGATAATCCGAGTGCAATCATCCCAATTCCTGTTATAACCCAGCCAATAATAATGGCTCCGGCACCAGCACCTTTTGCCATATCACTCGCTAAATTAAAGGCTCCACCGCCAATCATAGACCCAACTACAAGAGCCGTTAGTGTAAACAACCCTAATTTCTTATCTTCACCCATTCCACTCACCTCTCTTTAATTGCAATAACAATACAAAAGCAATAGTGAATGATAGTGTCTAAAGGAGGAGAAAGAAGAAAGGAAGACTCCCTTTCTTCTTTACTCCATGTTTCCTAAAGTAGCTGCCATAACCGCTTTAATTGTATGCATTCTATTTTCAGCTTGATCAAATACTTTTGAATGTTTACTGCGGAATACTTCGTCAGTTACCTCCATTTCTTTCAACCCATATTTCTCATAAACTTCTTCGCCATACATCGTTTCAACATCATGAAATGCAGGTAAACAATGTAAGAAAATCACGTTTTCATTCCCTGTTGCTTTAATCATTTTCATATTTACTTGATAAGGTTTCAATAACTCGACACGTTCAGCAAATTTTTCTTCTTCCCCCATAGACACCCATACATCTGTATAAATTACATCTGCATTCGCAACAGCTTCTTCCACATTACTTGTTATCATTACTTGTTCATTATATTTTTTTGCTAAATCAATTACTTCTTGTGCAGGCCATAAAGATTCCGGTGTACAAATACGTACATCCATTCCAACGATTGCTCCACCAACTAGTAAGCTATTAGCAACATTATTTCGCCCATCGCCAACGTAAACGAGCTTCACATTTTTCAATTTCCCTATATGTTCTCTAATTGTTAATAAATCTGCTAGTGTTTGTGTTGGATGCCACATATCTGTTAATCCATTCCAAACTGGCACACCAGAATTTTGTGCTAAAGATTCTACAGTTTCATGATTAAATCCACGAAACTCAATTCCGTCAAACATACGCCCTAACACTTTTGCTGTATCCTCTACAGATTCTTTTTTCCCAAGTTGAATATCACCTTTCCCTAAATATTCAGGATTTGCCCCTAAATCTGTACATGCTACTGTAAATGCACAACGCGTACGAGTAGAAGTTTTTTCAAATAAGAGCGCTACATTTTTACCTTCTAAATAATGATGCGGGATACCATTTTTCTTTTTCTCTTTTAATTCTGCTGCCAAATCTAGAAAATATAACAATTCTTCTTGTGTAAAATCTTTTTCTGCTAGAAAGCTTCTTCCTTTTAAATTTGGTCTAGTCATTAACATAATTCATCCCTACTTTCTCCATTATTTATACTAAATATCTTTACGAACAAGTGGCATACTCATGCAACGTGGACCCCCACGACCACGAGATAATTCCGAACTTAGCACCTCAATCACTTCTATACCGTGTTCACGTAATAACGTATTAGATACATAGTTACGATCATATGTAACAACTACACCTGGCGCAATTGCTAATGTGTTCGAGCCATCATTCCATTGTTCACGAGCAGAAGCAATTACATCTCCTCCTCCACATGGAATAAGAACTAATTCACTTAAGCCTAATACCTCTTTTAATGCTTCCATTAAAGAAGTACGATGTGTAATTTTAAGAGTTTCCTCATCTGATCCTTTTTCTAAAATATAAATATTCATATTCCCTTTTGGCCCTTGAATGGCTGGGTGAATTGTAAACTTGTCATAATCAACCATTGTAAATACTGTATCTAAATGCATAAATGCTCGACATTTTGGAATTTCTATTGCTAACACTTTCTTAATTTTATTTTGTCGGCTAAAGAGATTTTTAGCTAAACGTTCAATTGCTTTAGCTGAAGTACGAGCAGATACTCCAATCGCAATTGTTTCTTCATTTAGAATTAGCTCGTCGCCACCTTCAATTGGAAATTTATAATCACGATCTAACCAGATTGGTACATTATGTTTTGCAAATCTTGGATGATATTTAATGATGTACTCCATGAATAATGATTCACGTCTACGCGCTGGTTCTCTCATCTTATTTATCGTTAAGCCATCGCCCACGCTAGCTGCTGGATCACGAGTAAAATATAAATTAGGCATTGGATCTAAGTAAAACGGATAGTGATCTTCCATTAATTCATATAAATGTGTCTTCTTACTTGTTTCAATTTCGTTTTTCCGTACACCGCCCATAATTTTTTGAATTAATTCTTCATTTGAAAAGGAAAGTAAATATTCTTTTAAAGTTTGATGTGCAACATTTACGTCGGCCTGTCCTTCTTTTAAAATACGATCAACAAATTCTTCTCGAAGTTTTTTATCTACTAACGCCTCAGCGGCTAATTTTTCCAAATAAAGAACTTCAACACCCCGATTGCGTAACGTTTGTGCAAAATAATCATGCTCTTTTTGAATAATTGGTAAGTATGGAATATCGTCAAATAATAATTGCTGCAAATAATCTGGCGTCAAGTTTTCCACTTCTTTACCCGGTCGTTTTAATAAAACCGTTTGTAATTCCCCAATTTCTGAAGTAACATGTATCGGATGTTTCATTTGTTGTACCTCCTTTTAAATATGTTTGATGTCTTACAAGTACATAATAAATGCTCTGTACTTTCATCTTTGTGAAAGCATCCACATTATCATTGTGAAATATTAAACAAGTTATTTTTTTAAAATCATACGAATATGTATTTTTATAACAAACTATCTTGCTTTCTCAATAAAAAATACATATATTACGCATATATGTTGAATATTTAACTTCCGTATTTAAACAAAAATCCTGTTTTTAATTTTATTAAAAACAGGATTTTTGCATCTAAATAATTAAATTTAATCTTTCTTCTATAATCTCCCTATCTGATTTCGACTGTGAAATTATAAGGCATGTATCATTTCCACATATACATCCTATTTTTTCTTTCCAATCTAACTCATCAAATAAAACACCAATCACATGTGCATTACCAGGTAATGTTTTAATAACCATTAATTGATCTACACAATCAATTTTCACAACAACTTCTCGTAATTTTTTCTTTAACTTTATATCAGTTTGTAAATGCTCTTCTGAAAAAACTTTATATATCATTAATCCTTCTTGAGAAGGTACCTTCGTTAAGTTTAACTCACGAATATCACGAGAAACCGTAGCTTGTGTTACTAATACATCTTTTTTTGCTAACAATTCTACTAATCTTTCTTGCTTATCTATTTCATACTCCTTTACAAATTGTTTAATTAACCGTTGTCTTTTTTCTTTTTTCATAAAAGACACCCCTTTTAATATTATAGCTCGCTATAATTTTCATCCGAAAGGGACAGAAAAGAATGTTGCGGAAACGTTCATAGTTTAACTGTAAATATTAAATCAAGCTAAATAAAAAAGAGAAGAACAGCATTCTGTTCTTCCTTTTACATTGAAAATCGTTCAATTGTTTGTTTCAAATCAGTTGCTTGCTTCTCTAAATCCTTTAATAATTGATCGATTACTATCATATTTTTAGACTGTTGTAGCGTCACACGCGCCACTTCTTGCGAACCAGCTGACGTTTCTTCAGCAATTGCTGCTACAGCTTTTGTTTGTGTTCCTGTTTGATGAATGTGGCTCACTTGTTCATTCATATAACTACTAATTTGCTGAGTTGCATCGGCTACTTCCATAACACTTAATGACATTTCTTTTAAAATTAATTCCGTAGCTTCCCCACGTTTCGCCTCTTCTTTAGCTATTTTCACTTGTTCTGTCATTTTCATTGCAACTTGTTGTACCTCATCTTGCATATTCCGTAATAACTGCGATATGTTTCTTGCAGAATGATCACTTTCATCAGCAAGTTTACGTACTTCTTCCGCAACAACCGCAAAGCCTCTTCCATGCTCTCCTGCGCGAGCTGCCTCAATAGAAGCATTTAGTGCTAATAAATTCGTTTGGCTAGCAATCGCACTCACAACAGACACAATATGTTCTACTTGTTTCATTCGTTCTTCTAACTTCTGTACATTTTGCATTGAATCTTCATTTTCTTTTGCCAATGTTTGAATACCTTGAATTAAAGACGTAAAGACACGAGTACTATGCCCTAAAGCTTCAACCATTTCTGAAGACAATGTATCAGACTGCTTCGCTTTTTCTTCTACTTCACTTGCAATAGAAGTCGTTGTATCAACAGCAGAAACAATTGCTTGAATTGATGCCGCTGATTGCTCAGCGCCTGAAGAAATCTCTGCAAGTGTCTCAGATACACCTTGCGCTTGTCTCGTTGCTTCGCCTGTTTGTTTTCTAATCTGCTGTACTTGATTATTTGTATACGAAAATGTTGTATCAATATTTTTTACCATGCCCCTTAAGTTTCCTAACATCATATTAAATGCAACACTTAAAGATTTAATTTCATCATCTGTCTTCGGTAATGGAACATCTTCACGAATATCACCCTCAGCTGCTTTTCTTGCCGCCTCCTCTAACTTGCGAAGCGGTTTAATTAAAAATACGGCTGCTCCATATGCTAAAATTCCAGACCATACTACCCCTAATAACATAACGATAATATTATATACAGTTTGACTTACATAACTTTGAAAATAATCGTATATCACGTAAATAAAAAATATACTTGTTGAATATGTAATGAAAGCTAAAACTGTAGTGAATAGCATAAGTTGTGTACGTAATCCAAAAGAAAATGTTTTTCTTTCTTTTTCCATCTTCCCTTTCCCCCTTTTTATAAGCAATATAAATACTACCTATATATTATTATCCATATTTTCATTATAGAAGGATATAGAGATTTTAAAAAATATTATTTCTTTGAATATCAAATTGCACGAAAAAAATAAAGGATTCTGACAATTTGCGACTAATAACAGAAATACAGGGCAACATTTGTAAAATATATTTTTAACTGGGGGTTTTGTATGATTCAAGTTCGAAATCTAGTAAAATCATTCGGTTCACTTGATGTGTTAAAAGGAATTGATTTAGAAGTAAAAGAAAAAGAAGTTGTTGTTTTAATTGGTGCCAGTGGTTCTGGTAAAAGTACATTACTTCGCTGTCTTAACTTTTTAGAAATGTACGATGAAGGCGAAATTCACTTACAAGGTGAGCGAATTGATCCAAAGCATTCAAATTTAAATAAAGTCCGCGAAAATGTCGGCATGGTTTTTCAGCACTTTAACCTCTTTCCTCATATGACCTCACTAGAAAACATCATAGAAGCACCTATTCACGTAAAAAAATTAGAGAAAGCAAATGCAAAGGATATTGGAACTCAACTTCTCCAAAAAGTCGGCCTTCAAGATAAAGCGGATGTAACTCCTCATCTTCTTTCAGGTGGTCAAAAACAGCGCATTGCCATTGCACGAGCTCTTGCAATGAGCCCTAAGATTATGCTATTTGATGAGCCTACCTCAGCTTTAGACCCTGAACTTGTTGGAGAAGTATTGCAAGTTATGAAAGAACTTGCTGAAGAAGGGATGACAATGGTTATTGTTACTCATGAAATGAATTTCGCAAGAGATGTAGCTGATCGCGTCATCTTTATGGATGATGGAAAGATTGTAGAAGATGCTCCGCCAGCACAATTTTTTTCAGCTCCATCACATGAACGGGCAAAACAATTTTTACGCAACGTTTTATAATGTAACTTCTGTTTCAAACGAAAAGGAATACATTCATACGGTGCACAACTAATCATCCAAATAAAATATTTCAATAACATACTAAAAAACCATCCGTATGATCAATATATAGGAGGGGTTTTATGAAAAGGAAACTATTAACCATCGTTGCTAGCATTACACTATGTACATCTTTCATACTAGGAGCTTGTAGCAAAGAAAGCTCTACTACTTCAACAAATGGTGAAAAAGAATTTCGCTATGCGATGAGTGGACTATACAAACCTTTTAACTATAAAGAAAATGACGGCAAACTTGTCGGTTTTGATGTAGAAATCGGTGAAGCTCTTGCTAAAAAGATGAACATGAAGGCTACGCCAGTTACAAACCCATGGGAAACGCTGATTCAAGGTCTTCAAGCGAAGAAATATGATGTAATACTGGGTAGTATGGCAATTACAGAGGAGCGCTTAAAAGCTGTTAGTTTCTCAAATCCGTACTATCGCTCTGGCGCCCAAATTTTTGTAGCTAAAAAGAATAACGCTATCTCTTCTCCAGAAGATTTAAAAGGTAAGAAAATTGGTGTTGTAAAGGCTAGTACCTTTAAAAATCTTGTTGCAAAATATACAGATCAAATCACAGAATATGACAGCGATATTACTGCTCTTATGGATTTAGAGCCTGGGCGTGTTGACGCAGTAATTACAGATCAAATGGTTGGTCTACGTATGATAAAAGAAGGAAAATCGAATATAAAAGAAGCTGGAAAACCATTAAATCTTGATGAAATGGGAATTGCTATTCGCAAAGATGATAAAGAAATGGTTGAGAAAGTAAATAAAGCGTTAGATGAAATCATTAAAGATGGTACGTATGAAAAGATCAGTAAAAAATGGTTCGGGCGTAATATTCTCGGTGAAGAGGAAAAAACGAAGTAAGTTAGCCATTCAAAAGATTCATAAACAGTGCCCCACTGATTAAATGTTCATTTGATGTGGGGCACTTCATTCTCTACTAAAATCTATACAATATGAGGTGAAACGCATGTTTGAAATTTTTATCTCTTCCTATCCCACACTCTTAAAGGCTACTATTGTCACATTACAATTAACATTAACTTCCCTAGTACTCGGTTCATTAATTGGATTATTATTCGCTTTCTTTCGAATCTCTAACAATAAAGTTTTAAATAGTATCGCTCATGTCTACATTGCTATTATTCGTGGTACACCTTTAATTGTTCAAATTGCCATTCTCTATTTTGGAATTACATCCGTTGTTGTTTTCACCCCTTTTTGGGCAGGTGCAATCGCTTTAGCAATTCATAACGGTGCATATATTACGGAAATTTTCCGTGGATCTATTCAATCCGTTGACCGGGGACAATTAGAAGCAGCTCGCTCTTTAGGCATGCCTTACCCTTTAGCTATGCGACGAATTATATTACCACAAGCATTTCGTCTGTCTCTTCCTCCTCTAGGAAACCAATTTATTATCGGATTAAAAGATTCTTCACTTGTTGCTTATGTAGGAATGTCCGAATTATGGGGTTCAGGTTTATCAATTGCAGCAGGTAATTTCCAACAATTAGATACTTACATAATCGTTGGTGCATACTATCTCGTACTTGTTCTTCTATTTACTTATTTTGTTAATCTTTTAGAAAAACGATTACAACGAAAAGAAAATAACTCCGTCCAAGTCCATAAAAGGAACAAAAAGGAAGTTTCTTTATAAGAAAAAGCAAGCCTGAGATGGCTTGCTTTTTCTCTGCAAAAATATATTAATTTTTACTGATTTACTTTTTTAATACTCTTTTCTTCTTCTATATGTTCCTCACGATATGAAATATTATGAGGATCTAGTCCATTTCCTAAAGAACCATAGAAATGCTCTCTATGCGGATCCACTAATTCACTTCCTTGATAATACACACGTGGTGTATTCCATAGCGCTGCCAAAGCTTTTGTCATCGGCATCTCATGATAGCGTTCCGGCCACATTTCTTTAATCTTCTCTTTTACTAACGGATAGTATTTAGAACTCATAGCGGGAAACAGATGATGTTCTGTATGATATGAGAAATTGAAATGTAAAACGTCTACCCAGCGCGGCACTGTTACTGACAAACAGTTTGCTAACGGATCATTTACTGGAACAATTGGATTTAAGCGGTGATTTGTTGCGATATATGCCATTACAATAAAGTTAGCAATTAACAACGGAATGACATATGCAAATAACCATTTTCCAGGTCCCATAATAAACAATAAACTAATCCAAACTGTCCAAGGCAAAAGAAGTTGAAGCCATACAGATTTTTGATTGGATGACTTGAACTCTTTTATAAAATGAAAGAACATTCGAGTCGAATGCAATGTAAATTGAATTGTTAGTGACAGAAAACTAAAGAATGAACGTACATGTAAAGGCATACGATATACCCAACTCAAAAACTTACTCTTCTTAAGTTTCTCAAGTGTCGGCCATGCATCTGGATCATTCTCTTCATGCTGTGTATGAACATGATGCGTTGCATTATGCCACTTTCTCCAAAGCTTTGGCCCTGTTGATAATGGCATAAATGCAATCGCGCCTAAGAAGTCACGAAGCCATGCCTTTCTTACAACAGTTCCATGTAAAATTTCATGCCCTAAAAATCCTAGTGAAGCAAAACATAATCCAAGAACAATCGCAATTCCTAGATTCGCCCACACATTCAATTCAAATACACCAATCGATATTAACCCCGCCAATGCCACAAGCAAATAAGCCAGTCCACCAAATAAACGAGTAGGCACTGGTTTAAATGCTTTTTTCGGCAAATGTGGTGATACACGTGCTGCATACCACCCAAACGTATGAAGCTCCTTCATTCTTTTGCTCCTTTCTTATGCCGCGCCTTGCGCAACTTACATATATCAATTCTTGCTTCCAGATTGATTTTACTAGATGATCCAAAAAGCATCTATTATAAGGAAAATATACTCACTCTATCGTCACTTATTTTTCGCTTTTATTATCAATGAAAAACATTTCTCTTTTTACTCTCTATCAACCTTTCCACATGATGAATCATAACAATAGAATTTCTATATTGTCAACACATTTTATGACCTAGTAATAAAAGGTGGTTATATTTTTATAATCATACTTTATTTCACTAAAGAAAATGTATAGATTCCATAAGGATTTACCCACTATATATAGACATTTTCTTAAACGCCATAGACTCTATCTCATTCAATAACTCCCTATGTAATCAACAAACAGAATCACTTGAATTTAGTTTTATATAAATCCTACTACATCATAATGCCCCACCTAATTAATTATATTAAAATAATTTATAACCTCTTTTAATAAAAATAGACTACTTCTAAAACAACACACATGAATTTCATATAATATGGAAATATTAAAAGGAAAATTGTTCTAAAATCAGGAGGTTTCCGCAATGACAAGTGATACATTTCCACAACTGCCGCTATCTTATTGGATTGAATCTACTCAGTTTCCTACTTTCCCTCGTTTATCCGAAAATATAAAGACGAAAGTTGCTATTATCGGTGCTGGTATTACAGGTATTACTACTGCCTATTTACTTGCAAAAGAAGGCATCGATGTTGTTTTAATTGATTCTGGTCGTATTTTAAATGGAACGACTGGGCATACAACAGCGAAAGTAACAGCACAACATGATCTTATTTATGATGAATTAATAAATCATTTCGGTGTAGAAAAGGCCCGGCTTTACTATGAATCAAATAATCAGGCTCTACAATTCATAAATAAAACTGTTCAAACATATAAAATCGACTGTAATTTCTCAAATGAAGATTCATATTTATATACAACTACTGATAACGGATTAAGAAATTTATCGAAAGAATATGAAGCTTATCAAAAATTAAATATACCTTGTGACTATGTTCAATCTCTATCGATTCCTATTCCAGTACAATCTGCGCTTGTAATGAAAAATCAAGCACAATTCCATCCCCTTCTTTATTTAAAAACACTTTTAGAAAAGTTTGTGGAGATGGGCGGAAAGGTCTACGAACAAACAACAGCTATGGATGTGGAAAAGGGCGATTATTCACAAATAATTACAAAAGAGGGCCATCATATCACTTGTGAATATGTCGTCTCTTGTTCACATTTTCCTTTTTATGATGCGAATAGCTTTTTCTTTACGCGAATGTACGCAGAACGCTCCTACGCTCTTGCAATAAAAGCCAAAACGGAGTATCCAGGTGGCATGTATTTAAGTATTGATGATCCAAAGCGCTCCTTACGCTATATAACAAACAATGGAGAAAAATTAATTTTGATTGGCGGAGAGAGTCATAAAACAGGTCAGGGAATAAATACGATGCTTCATTATGAAGCACTCTATTCTTTTGCTGAAGCCACTTTTGGAATAGATGAAGTTCCTTATAGATGGTCAGCACAAGATTTAATTACTCTAGATAAGCTTCCTTATATCGGACATATTAACGAAAGAAATCCAAATATATTTGTTGCAACTGGATATCGCAAATGGGGAATGACAACTGGAACTGCTGCCGCTCACCTACTGAAGGACTCCATCCTAAAAGTTCACAGTCCCTATAAAGAACTGTATGCACCATCACGCTTCCATGCAAATCCAGATATAAAAACGTTCCTCTCCCAAAACATTGATGTTGCGAAACATTTAATTGCAGGAAAGATTGAAACCGCATTACGTAAGCCAGAAGATCTCGAAGTTGGTGAAGGATCTGTCGTACATGTTAACGGTAAACGAGCAGGTGCTTATAAGGACAAAGAAGGAAAATTACATATCGTCGATACAACTTGTACACATCTCGGCTGTGAAGTTGAATGGAATAATGGTGATTGTACTTGGGATTGCCCTTGCCATGGTTCTCGTTTTTCAATTGAGGGAGACGTTCTTGAAGGCCCAGCAGATCAACCGTTAAAACGAGTTGATAATGAGTAAACAAATAAAGAAGTTCAACAAAATTACTGTTGGACTTCTTTATTTGTTATAAACCCTTTTCAGATAAAATTCGACACAAGGAGGAAAATATTAACATTAAATAAAATAATATATTCATCTACAAATTAAAAGGGGTGAATATTATGCAACCTTCAGCTCCACCTCATCTAGAATCTACAGAAACTATCTTTCCAAGCTCTATTACAAAACTTGTTGTTTTTATTTGTTGGCTAGCCATTTTAGCTGATGGATATGATTTAGGTATTTACGGTGCCGTTCTACCAAAGCTCCTAGAAGACAAAAGCTGGGCGCTATCACCAGCGCATGCTGGTACAATTGCAAGCTATGCTTTATTTGGGATGTTTATTGGGGCTATTCTAGTTGGAACGATTACAGATCTAATTGGGCGTAAATGGACGCTTATATGCTGTTTAGCACTTTTTTCTATCACAATGGGTTTAGCGGCTATCGCTCCTTCTCCTGAGTTATTTGGATTATCTCGATTTATAGGAGGAATCGGATTAGGCGGTGTTATCCCAACAGCTTCAGCACTTACTGTTGAATATTCACCAAAAAAAAGGCAATCTTTTATTTATGCTCTTATGTTTACTGGCTATCCTTTAGGTATCGTGTTAGGTGCTATTTTGTCCATGCTTATGTTAGAAGATTTCGGATGGAGAATTATGTTTGGTATCGGAATGATTCCACTACTCCTCATTCCTTTCATTATTCGCTATTTACCCGAGTCCATTCAATTTTTATTATCACGTAATCGCCAAGAAGAAGTGAACCAAATTCTTAATCGTTTTCAAATTGAATTTCATGTAAAAGATAAAACTCATCAAGACCCATCTACTATACGAAAGAAAAATGGATTTTTTACTTTATTCTCAAAAGAATACATAAAAGCAACGCTACTTTTTTGGATCACTTATATAATGGGAATGTTTTTAATATACGGTTTAAATACTTGGTTACCACAGATGATGCGCCAGGCAGGATATCCTCTTGGGTCTAGTCTGTCATTTCTACTTATGCTAAATATTACCGCAGCTATCGGCGCACTATTCGCTGGAGCAATTGCTGATCGTATAGGAGCAAAAATTGTTATTAGCATCTCTTATCTTATGGCAGCCATATGTATCGGACTATTAACAATCAAACCATCTGTTACAATCATTTATCTTTTAATTGGCCTTGCTGGTATTGGATCAGTCGGTATTACTCAAATATTAAATGCATATGTAACACAATACTTCCCATCACATATCCGAGCTACCTCCTTAGGCTGGGGACTGGGGCTTGGCCGAGTTGGTGCAATTGCTGGCCCAATTCTCGTCGGTATTATTATGACAATGCAATATGACTTAGCATGGAATTTTTACTTATTCTCCTTTGCAGGTCTTATCGCAGCTATATCTGTTTTCTTCATTCCTACAAAATAAAAAGAGCACAAACTTACTTGTGCTCTTTTTCATATGCTTCAAACAACATATCTCGAAACAATGTATTTAAACTCTCAATATCGATTCCTGATCCCTTTTCAATTCCTTTTACATATTGCTGATAGTAATGAATTTGTTCTTCTAAAAATTGATTTAGCACCTTAATTTTCAATCCAACATCTAATTCAGTACCTGCTTTTTTCTTTATTAACAACTTTTCAATTTCATCTAATACGCTACGTTCTAATGATAATTCTGTAATTAATCGATCAAATTCTACAGGAGGTAAAGTCGTTTTCTCTTCTAGCCACTTACAAGCTAAAATGGGACGTAATACATAAAAGTACTTTTTCAGCTTTACATTCTCACCTTGCAAAAATTCACGATAATTTTTCGAAGCCATATGTAAATAATGATATATCGTTGCTTTTGGATCAAAATTCTTCTCACTCATCTGTTGAAGTAGTTCTGGAAAATTAGAGTTTTTCGAATAAAAAATTGGTGATCGAATCCACTCAAGTAAAGCAGGATTCGACTTCGCGAATAGTTGCAACGCCTTTTTAATATCCCAACCACTTATATCTAAATCATCACTAATTGGATATTCAATTACATCTCGTTTGTCATGAATTGATAAATACCATTCTACCGGATGTATATAAACGAACCTAACATCATAATCGCTATCTTTCGATGGAAACCCCCAAGCACGACTCCCTGATTCCACCGCAAATAAAATTTTTACATCATTCTCTTTTTCAATTCTTTCTAACTCCAACTCGATTTTCTCTCTCATTTCATAACATCTCCATTTTTTGATTATTTCCTTGGAAATTCGACAATACACTATTAATTTTACTACATACTAAAAAAACTGTCAGAAATTACTGACAGCCTAATGAAACGTCTATTGTTGCTTTTCAATTACAGTAGCAGCAATTCGTTCAAACTCTTTTTGAATCTCCTCTTTATATGCATCTACTATTGAAAAATCCATAGCAGCAATATAAATTCGTTCTAATTTATCACGAATCGATTTTGCTTTCGCTAAGAAAGACATCGCCTCATTCATTTTTGCTTTATATTGAATGGAAACATCACGAATTTCCTTCGCATATTTCTCATCCGTCCCTGGCGTAACAATAAGGGCATACATATCAATAATTTCATCACCCTCGCGACTTGGAAAATATTCATGTGGTGCGGTGCTATCAAAAATTGCAAAACCTAATTCTCTTACGATAACCATATCAAGACTATTCGGGTCAAATCCGCAATGATATACTTCAACTTCAAACCCTTTTTCTTCAGCTGCCTTAGCTAACTTTTTGAGCATCGTTGATTTTCCAGAACCTGGGCGCCCTTTTATAAAATAACGATGTGGTAACCCTTCTGTTAAATTAGGAACAAAATCAACTGCTCCTTTCGGTGTAGCAGCTCCTAAAAAACGATGTTTTATAAGCGATTGTCTCCCGCTTTTATCTGCAAATAATTTCTGGATTAGCTGATTGGTTAGTTCATTTGCTTTATTAAAATCTATATTATCAATATATATCTTCTCCCACTCATCATGTATAACCAATGCCTCTTTAAAACGTGCGTAAGCAGACTGAAAAGCTTTGCTTGCTTCTGAAACAAATCTTTCAATTTCTAACTTCTGCTTTCTTAGTTTATCTGAGTCCCAAGCAATTCCTAAATTTATATACTCTTCAACAACTCCTGGCATTTTTGGCTCAATAACATGCGGCGATGTCCCATCAACAATTCCTACTTTTAATTTTGGGATAATTACACCATCAACCGATTTATTATCAGAAGAACAATGTAAAAATTCAATATCATATCCTTTTTCAATCCATTCACGACCTATTGCCTTTATTAAAGAAGATTTTCCCGTTCCTGGGCCACCCTTTAAGATAAATAATCTGTCTAATCCTTTTAAATTCTCTTCGTATAAATTGTGAAATCCCCTAGCTGTATTACCACCAGCATAATAATTTAATACATTTCCTGTCACTGCACTCACTCCTTCGCAGCATTCTATTTACATAAGCTACAATATGCGAGCAGCTTTATTTGGGTGAATACCTATTTTGTATTGCACGCAAAAAGGAAATGAATTACAATTTAACTATCGGAAAATTCCGATTTTAAAAACTGAATACTTCTTTATCAAGAGAGGCAGAGGGACCGGCCCTTTGAAGCCCAGCAACCTCAGTTTATACAAACTGAATAGGTGCTAATTCCTGCAAAATGCAATGCATTTTGGAAGATAAAACTCAACTAGCATGTAAAGCTCATCTTTCTTGATACTGAAGGATGAGCTTTTTATTATTTGAAAAACATATATTGGAGGTATGTAAAATGAAAGTAATTGATTTATCACAAACATTTGAAAATAATATGTCTCAATTTCCTGGAACACCTAAAATACAACTAGAAGCTGTTACAAGTGTTGAAGAATCAGGATATCAAGTTACAGATTTTCATTCTGTCGTTCATGTTGGCACGCATTGTGATGCTCCTGCGCATTTTATTTCAGGCGCAACGACCATCGATCAATTACCGCTGGATCAATTTGTAGGTGAAGCTGTTCTTATAGATGTAACACATATTCAAGAGCGAAAATTACCTAAGACAGTATTGCATAATACTGACATAAAAGAAGGTGATATTGTTATTTTTCATTCTAATCTATCCACAAAATGGAATACAGAAGCTTATGAGAAGGAAGCATTTTATCTTTCTGAAGAATTAGCTAAAGAACTAGTGCGATTAAAAGTAAAATCTATCGGTTTAGATTTCATTTCTCCTGATGAAGTCACAACAGAAACATCACCGATTCATCACATATTACTAGGGAATGATATTTACTTAATTGAAAACTTAACAAATCTAGATGCTATCGAAGCAAAACGTTTCTTTTTCTCAGCAGCACCTTTAAAAATTAAAAATAGTGACGGTGCTTTCGCAAGAGCATTTGCTGTGATTTTTTAAACACAGCCTATAAAAAAAGCAAAGGCCACTACTGGTCTTTGCTTCTATATTTTCTATTTAAATTAAGAAAGAATTGTTCCACACGAGGACGCACCCAAGCTAAACAATCTATCTCTTTCTTCTTTGTGCAAGCTATCTCTTCTCCATCTACCATTTCAACAAGTTCTAGTTCTAACAGTTGCCTCGTGAATGCTAACATATTCACTTCTTCGGATGGATACTCTTCTTTTAATTTCTCCTCAATTTCCCCCAATAAAAAACCGTCACGCATCATTGCCAATGCATCAATCCAAAGTGGCGGCATTTCATATTTTTCTCCTGTAATTGTATCTTTTACAATATAATTCTTTTGCTCTTTTCGAAATTGAATCGTGTGTAAACATACAGTCGAATTTAATGTTAATTCCATCATACCACCTCTTTCATAATATCTGCATAGAAAAAAGGATGCGTGTGCACCCCTTCTTATCTTTTCATAACACTACTGAACCGCTACATGAGCAATCAATCTCATGTCGATATTTTCCTCCATTATAAACGAAGTATTTTATAAAAAAAACCCTTCTTGAAACATTTTATAAAATGTTTATATTTACACAACAAGAACACTTTTCTGAAAAATCTTTTCTCCCAATACATTAAAAGGTCGGCAAAAAAATTTCTACTTTCGTTCCTACTCCTACACTACTTTGGATCGTGATACTCCCTTGATGTTCCTTAATAATTTTATATGTAATCATTAATCCAAGTCCTGTACCAGTCTCCTTTGTTGTGTAAAACGCCTTGCCGATTTTTTCTAACTTCTCATTCTCTATACCAAATCCTTGGTCTTCAACAGAAATACACAAATGTCCTTGCGTTTTTTGATATGCACGGATATGAATTTCTCCACCCTCTGGCATTGATTCTATTCCATTTTTAATGATATTTAATAACACTTGTTTTAATTGCTTATCATCACCGTTTATAGCCGGTAAATTCCCATCTACTTGTAAATGACATTTAACTCTATATTGCGTTGCATAACTTTCCATTAGATGCACAACATATAGAAGGATGTCTCGTATATTACACCTTTCATAATTTGTTGGCTTTGGTTTTCCTAACAACATCAATTCACTAACAAATCCATTGACTCTTTCAATTTCTTGTAGCATAATGTCGTAGCTCATCGTATCAGTTGGATTTCTTTCTTTTTGCATTTGCGTAAACCCTTTTAACGCTGTTAGCGGATTTCGAATTTCATGGGCAATTGTTGTAGACATAGTCCCAATCACAGCTAAATTTTCCGTCTCTTTCATATTGTTCATCATTTCAACCACTGTTCTTACATAAGATTGAAATCGTTTTAATAAAGAATGTGAAATAATGAAATAGAATATACATAAAACAAGTGGAATTACCACTTTTAAATCTTGTAATAGCAATGTGAAAAATACGTACTTTCCAATTACACTAAAGGACACTAAATAAAAGTATTTTTTATTCACGAAAACTGGGGCAAATAAAATTAATAACATTTCTACCATACTGCCATGTTCAAAAGGTCTATCCGTTCGCAAATAAATCATTAAATTATTCACAAGATTGATAAACATGTACCCAAATAAAAATAAATATTTTACAGAATATACATACCCTCTTTTTTGAAGATATATAGAAATAGGAAATAATGCTATTACAAATATAGGCACACCTACCCCAAGACCACCTTCTGGCCAACCTACCGCTGTTCCACTAATATTCATAGCAGGATATACAAAATAATATATAGCGTCATATAAAAAGAATATAATATAAAATAATAATATAAATACCTTTAAGGCTCTTCTTTCTTCATAAATCAAGCTCTTGTATTTATTCATATAAAAACTCCCCTTGATCGATACAAAAAACTTTCATTGTTATCTCCTTAAAGTATAAGTATGAAATTGCTTTCAGGGCAATATTTAACCTTATAATACTGAAAGGAAGGAGATCTCTCCTTCCTTTTGGTAACAACTTACATCCATCTTACCCTGTCATGTAACAATCCATCCGTAAAATTATTATGCCCCATTACAAAATCCTTCATATATAAATTTAAATACTCACCGTACTTACTTTCTGTATTTAATAACAACTCCTCGACGTAATAAGCACCTTGTTCAAATTGATCTAAAAGTAAACTGGACAAGCCCGCATAAATCCCGCACCCTACCTGAAAATACGTTGCATTCGTTTTATATTTACGAAAAACTTGGCTACTATTCATCACATTATACATATATGTCTCACTATTTTCATAAACGAGTAACACACCGACCAAGTCCTCTCCAGCAACCTCTTCTTCCGCTGGATTAAACACTTTACGATTCCAGTTCCATAAATCTTCTACTTGATCTAAGTTCTGTCTAATTATATTTGTTGTATACTCATTAATTCGATAAAGAAAACCAACTTCCATATTGAAGTTTTTCCCTAAAATTAATACTTCCTCATGTGGCATTAAACAACCATAGAATTCTTTTTCTCCTAACTTCACTTTATACTCTGAAGAATATACATCTTCATAAAAGTAAAGAGGACGATGATGACTCATATACATCGGATAACTCCAGATCGCTTCATCTAAAAATCGCTCTACTGCCCATGAAGCATAAAGTGTATGTGGCTTTATAAGTGCTGTATCATTCAAAAATGATGTGTCATGTTCTACAATATAACATGCTCTTGGCCTTTCATTTGGTCGTTCCTTCATAAGCTCAACAACCATCCATTGAACAACACCTGGATTCATACCTGAACCTATAATCGCTTTTGTATTTGTAAATTTCTCTTTCTCCTTCTCAAACCTTGTATATCTTTCCGTAAGCTGAAAACCGATTAAGCTATCGTCCTGATCTACTGCCTCATTTTCCAAGGCTGAATTAATATAACAAATTCCTAGTTCATTACAGCAGCTTAATACTCTAATTGTATCTGCCCCTGAAACATCAATCACAACACTCGTTCTTTTTTCTTTTAAATGTTTTTTAAATTCCACTACATTTTGAAGGTTTATTTCATATAAATATAATTGATCTTTCAAATTCGAAAACAACTCATCGTAATAATTCCTATCTTTTTGTTTTATATCCACCAAATGAAATTTAGCATTCTTTAATACTTCATAAATTGGATCTTTTTCATTTGCTATCGCTTGATTTAAAATTGCTAAAACTGCTTTTGCTGCTCCACCAGCACTACCAAGTAATGTAATCGATAACGGATTTAGAAACTGCTCCACCAACAAAACCCCTTTAATAAATTAGTTGAGCAGCTCCTCCTCAAAAAATAAATTGAATACATAAAAAGATAGCTCGTACACATTTCTTTATAAATTTGTGCAAAATTTTTCAAAAAAAATCATACCATAATATATTTATGTTCAATTCATTTTTCCCCTCATATTCAAATCGAGCTAAACAAATAGGCTCGACCTTTTCTTCTGCATATAAAAGAAAAAGCCAGCCCTTTTTCAACTAGCTTACGGACAATGGACAGATTTTACATGTTGAATATTTACATACATTTTCGCATCACGTGCTTTTAATATTTCAATATGCCCTTCATCAATTTTCGCCATCTTTCCAATCTTATTAGATTCCTCACCTAAATCGAACACCATGATTTTCCCAGCCATTTTAATAAGTTGTTCTTCAAACGTTCGAGCTAACGTAATATTTAACGGATTTACGGGGAGTTCATTTTTATTGAGGGCATACGGCACTTGGTTTTCTTTATACGGAATTAACCATTTTAAATGTTTTAAAGATATATATACCGTTTTATAAACCGGACTATAAAAAACAATATAATCATTCATCACACTTGTAACATAACCATGTATTGGAGCACTTCCTGCTACATAAACTTCTGTAAAAATTCCTTTAGAAGTACTTAATACTTTTCTCAAAGAAATTGAAGGGGATTCCCTCTTAATTACAGAATCAACATCTGGTTTTAATATTTCTTCGTCATATGGTCTTAAAAACTTATAGTATTGTACATGATATAAAGATATATATACATAGTCTTGTCCATTGTAAAGAACAACGATATCATTTCCTACATCTATTAATACACCTTTAAATCTTTTTTCACCGATTAATTTAACATATATATTTTCTCCAATACTTTTGTTTAACTCATTCATCTATATCCTCCTTCCTATGAATTTCTTCTTACCTGTCTTCCACTTCTAAAAAAATAATCAGGGCAAAGTTCTGTTTTAATAGTAAGTAATTCCTTTTCATACTATCGAAATAAGAAATTTTTCTTCTCTTTCCCTCATAATGCCCCTCTTATTTATTAAACATTATTCATCTTCATTCTTTTTACATTTCACTACTTGACTCACACTCTTAATATGATAATTAATGATATAAATGACTTCGTCGCCGTTTACTAGTGTAATACATTCTTCATGCACTTCACTTAATAATCCTTCCACACACTCTGGACCGCCACGATTAATTTTTACCCACTTATACTTCAAGTCTTTTAATATATCTAGAAAAGTATCCTCATCAGAGCAGAAACATGAACTATAGCAATCGCCACATTTACTTTCTTTCACTTTCTTCACTAGACTCTTCACATGTTTCAACTGATAATATACTAATTCACCATGAGGTAGTTGTAATGTAAGATAGTCTTTTCCTAACGATACGAGCTCACCAACTCGACTTTCTGGTCCACGAAGGTTTACTTTTACAGTCTCACCAACTAAACATTTAATTTGGTCACAGCATAATACATTCTCCAATTTCGTATCCCCCTTTCTAATTATCTTCCTCTACTTGATTGTCTTTGTGCACGAGCACGACCTGAATTATCGCTACTTTCCTTACTATCGTCGCTCTCATCGCTCTCTTCGCATGCTAAAGCATTATAGTTAACACTTTTAATATGCTTTATTGCAATTAATATAATTTCTTCTTTTACGATTAATGTTACGAAGTCACAAGAAACATCTTGCAAAATGCCTTCCACTTTCTCTGGACCGCCGCGATTAATTTTCACCCAGCAATATTTGAAACTTTCAAGTAGTGCTTCAAAATCTTCTGCACAGGCGCAATCTTCCCACTCACAATCACTTGATCCACATTCTTTCGCATTTTTTGTAATACTTTTTAGATGTTTAAGTTGATAGTAATAAAGCTCACCTTTTTCATTCTTCAATACGAAGTAGTCCTGACATACTGATATTATTGTTCCTTTTTGAGATTCTGGACCACCCCTGTTTACTCTCACAAAAGATCCAATTAAGTCTTTCAAAAAATCACAATGAAATAAACTCACGAGAAAACCCCTTCCATTAATTTATAAGCTTTTGCACTGATAGTATATGTATCTGTACAGGTTACGTTCTCTATGTTTGTCCTAGCTAGAAAAAAATATGCTTTTAACATGGTAGACTACTACCTATCAAAATTTGAAGAAAGGCTAAGAACTCCTTATGTTTTTGATATCTTCAAACAAAAAATCCCTTATGAAGATACATTTCTGCATATCTTCATAAGGGATTTCCCATAGTTTAATCTTCGTCTTTAACATCCATATCTTCTGGAATTGGTTCGTTCAATATTTCTTCCACTAATTGCTTATATTTCTCCATTTGTTCTAAATGCGTATTGAATTGTTCTTTATTTACTAAATATTGCTCTCCATCGAATAGCGCACGAATTTTCTTTTGCTGAATTAACTCTTCAATATACGATTTTGGTAAATTCAAATACTCCGCAGTCTCTTCTATTGTTATATACAATGCATTCATTCCTTTATTATTTTTTCATCTATACTGTATCTTACTTTACTTTATTTTTGTAAACAAATAAAAAAGATTTTGTAAATGCAGTTCAAAAAGCAGGTAGATGCATTCCATATATTGTATAGTATTATATAGTAAGAATTTTTTAAATATAGAATGGTATTACCCATTTACACAAAGGAGAGTTAACATATGGCTACTCGTCACATCATTACAATGTTAGAAAAAACACTACAAGTTGAAACAGAAAACACAATTTCTCATTTGAATGTATCTTTATCTGATCGTTTTCTTTCTCAAAGCACAGCAATACATGAAAACAATTGTTATCATACAATTGGTGAATGGTACAAAAATCATTTCTTATTCCAACAAGATGATTTCCTTTGGGCTAAATATGCCTTCTATGACGCATATTGTGAAGCCATCCAAAAACAAGGTCATCTTACAAAACGCGTCCGTCAAATATTAGAATCATTGGCTCGAAAACACGGAAAACAGTATATTGCTTCTATACTAAATATGCCATTTCCTAATGAACGCGCTAAAGGGACAGCGTAATTTAGCCATGTTCTGTGTAAGCAAAACATAGCTAAATTGTTTTCTAGGATGCTTTACCAATAAAATGTTCATATCATATGAACTGATGAAACCGGTGTCATTATAATGATAGAAAATATAGTAAACAGGAAAACCCCCACGTACATCTCTCATTCACTTGAATAGAGAAATACGTGGGGGTATACTTGTTCCTTATTATTTCATCATCTGCTTAATCAGTTCGCGATTTCTCTTCTTAAATACTTCATTATGAGAAGAAACCATTCCATACTCACTTGCATCTGGTTGGATAAATTGTTTTGCTTTATTCACAGCATTTCCAGCATCTTGGAATGCACCTGCAATTAAGTGTAGTTTCCCTTCGTGCTTTAAAATATCTCCAGCAGCATATAATCCATCTACTGAAGACTCACTATTTGCATTACCTGCAATATAATAATTATCTATAATTGCAACGTCTAACTCACTATTTTCTAATAATGTAATGTCGCGTTCATATCCATGATTAATAATAACTTCATCAATAGGTAAATGAGAAACCTCACCTGTTTCATGATTTGTTAATTCTACATATTCGATCGCTTCATGGTTATCACCAGCAATTAATTTTGTAATCGATGTATTAAAGAAACACTCCGCTGAGCTGTTCATAAGTTGTTTTACTTGTGCTTCATGACCAGATAATTCTTCTTTTCTATAGGTTACATACACTTTTTTCGCAATTGGTTCTAATTCATTTGCCCAATCAACAGCAGAATTGCCTCCACCGGAAATAATAACTGTTTTACCTTTGAAACGCTTTAAAGATTTAACTGTATAATTTAAATTCGATACTTCAAATCGCTCAGCACCTTCAATAGATAACTTTTGCGGTTTCAATATACCACTTCCTGTTGCGACGATAACTGTTTTTGAAAAGTGTTCTTCGCCAGTACTTGTTTTTAATGTAAAAGTACCATCTTGATTACGAATAATCGATTCTACTTTTGTATCTAATACAACTTCCGGCTTAAATGTTAACCCTTGCTGTACAAGTTGTTCAATTAACTTATCACCTGTAACTGGCAATAGTCCTCCTACATCCCAAATCATTTTTTCCGGATACACATGTATTTTTCCACCTAAATGTGGTTGAAATTCTATTATTTTCGTTCTCATTTCTCTGAGTCCACTATAAAAAGCTGAATAAAGCCCTGCAGGTCCTCCGCCTATCACGGTTACATCAAACAATTCTTCTCGATTCATTCGTGCTCACTCCTCAGCTATTAATCATTGATTATCATTCTCAATAAAATATAACCTGTTTCCGCAAAATTTACAATCAAAATTACTATTGACAATACACCTATATAAAATTATATTATTTAAAGAATCAATAGTGATAATCATTATCATTTTGTTAATAATTAGCAAATTTGAGATTACATCTTCTTTCATTAATATGGTTATTACTATATTATAAAATCTCATATTCAAGATTTTTAATAAATTATTTTGCATTACCACTACTATTTCAAAAAGATTGCAGTTAAACAAATTATTGTATACACATATTATCTATGTTAAAGGAGAAAGACGATGAAAAAGTTATTTATTTCACTAACAGTCCTTTTCGTTCTTGTCATGAGTGCTTGTAGCAATGGCTCTACAGACAAAAAGAATGATGCAAAAGGTAGCAAATCAGAAACAATTACATACCAAACTGAAGATGGTAAAAAAATAGAAGTTCCTGCAAATCCAAAACGCGTTGTTGTATTATCATCATTCGCTGGTAACGTAATGTCATTAGGTGTAAATCTTGTTGGGGTAGATTCATGGTCTAAACAAAATCCACGTTTTGATAGTAAACTTAAAGATGTTGCTGAAGTATCAGATGAAAATGTTGAAAAAATCGCTGAACTAAATCCAGATTTAATCATTGGTTTATCAAATGTTAAAAATGTTGATAAGTTAAAGAAAATCGCTCCTACTGTAACTTACACTTACGGAAAAGTTGATTACTTAACACAGCATTTAGAAATTGGTAAGTTATTAAACAAAGAAAAAGAAGCAAAAACTTGGGTTGATGACTTCAAGAAACGCGCACAAGAAGCTGGTAAAGAAATTAAAGCAAAAATCGGTGAAGATGCAACAGTTTCTGTTGTTGAAAACTTCAACAAACAGCTTTATGTATACGGCGAGAACTGGGGCCGTGGAACAGAAATCCTGTACCAAGAAATGAAATTAAAAATGCCTGAAAAAGTAAAAGAAAAAGCATTAAAAGAAGGTTACTACGCATTATCTACTGAGGTATTACCTGAATTTGCTGGTGATTACTTAATCGTAAGTAAAAACAAAGATACTGATAACTCATTCCAAGAGACAGAATCATATAAAAACATCCCAGCAGTAAAAAATAATCGCGTATATGAAGCAAACATGATGGAATTCTATTTCAATGATCCACTTACATTAGATTTCCAACTAGACTTCTTCAAGAAGAGCTTTCTTGGTAAATAATACAAACATGAGGAATTCTTAATTTAAGAATTCCTCTTCCTTTATTCTATGAACAGAAAAGATGTGAAACGAATGACAAAAGATCATGACAATCCACGTTCTATAGCTTTTACATACAAACTAATTTTAAGCTTAATTGCATTCTTTCTTATTTTTACGGTTGCAATGGTATTAGGTGCTGCAGATACTTCGATAAAAGATGTATGGTTAGCACTCACTTCCTCCGCTAAAGGAGACAAAATATCTATTATTCGAGAAATACGTTTACCACGTGAAGTTGCTGCTATTTTTGTAGGAGCTGGATTAGCCGTTTCTGGGGCAATTATGCAAGGATTAACACGAAATCCACTTGCGGATCCTGGATTATTAGGGCTATCTGGTGGAGCAAATGCTGCGCTTGCACTGACACTTGCTTTCAACCCTTCCATCAGCTATCTTTACTTAACATTAGCTTGCTTTATCGGTGCGGCAATTGGCGCAATTATGGTATTTGGAATTGGTATGGTGAAAAAAGGCGGCCTTTCTCCTCTTCGAATTGTATTAGCGGGCGCTGCAGTTTCAGCATTTCTACTCGCAATTTCAGAAGGAATCGGCATTTACTTTAAAATTTCACAAGATGTATCACTTTGGACTGCTGGGGGCGTAATTGGAACAACTTGGAGCCAATTAAAAATTATTATTCCAGTCATTTCAATTAGTATCTTTATCGCTATCTTACTAGCAAAAAAATTGACAGTTCTTAGTTTCAGTGAGGAAGTGGCTATTGGACTAGGTCAAAAAATTATTGTTATTAAAACTATTTTATTTATCATTATTATCTTACTTGCAGGTGCATCTGTAGCGCTTGTTGGAAATATGGCATTTATCGGCTTAATGGTACCTCACATGGTACGCCCAATTGTCGGTCCAGATTACCGATTTGTTATACCGATGTCAGCAATTGCTGGAGCTTCCTTTATGCTACTTGCAGATACAATCGGACGTACTATTAACGCTCCATACGAAACACCAGTTGCGGCAATTGTCGCGATTGTAGGGTTACCATTCTTCCTATTCATTGTACGTAAAGGAGGAAAAACATTCTCATGATGCAATCTATTTTAAGAAAACAGCGTCTCATTATACTCGCTTTACTTATAGTAATCATCACAACCATTGTAGTTGGAATGGGACTTGGTTCAGCATCTTTATCTTATGATCGACTACTCCCAACATTAATGGGGCAAGGGACTTTTAAAGAGGAGTTTGTTTTATACTCTTTAAGACTACCTAGAATTGTCATTACATTATTAGCTGGTATGGCTCTCGCTTTATCAGGGGCTATTCTGCAAGGAATTACCCGAAATGATTTAGCTGAACCTGGTATTCTTGGTATTAACTCTGGGGCTGGTGTTGCTGTTGCTATTTTCTTTTTATACTTTCCAATAGACGTAGGTTCATTTCTTTACTTACTACCTGTCGTTGGATTTATTGGGGCATTTCTGACAGCTGTTCTAATTTACGTGTTTTCATATAGTAAATCAACTGGACTTCAACCAATACGATTAACATTAACTGGTATCGGTTTTGCATTTGCACTATCTGGAGCGATGATTGTCCTTATTTCATCCGCTGATCGTATGAAAGTGGACTTTATTTCAAAATGGATTGCCGGAAATATTTGGGGAGATGACTGGATTTTCGTTTTAGCAATGCTCCCATGGTTAATCGTATTAATTCCGTTTGTTTTCTATAAAGCAAATCGATTAAACATTTTAGCATTAAACGAACCAGTCGCAATTGGCGTTGGAATTGAAATTGAAAAAGAACGCAGGTACTTATTAGTTGCAGCCGTTGCACTTGCAGCCGCAGCTGTTTCCGTAACAGGAGGAATTAGCTTTATCGGATTAATGGCTCCTCATATCGCGAAATCTTTAGTAGGTCCAAGACATCAAATCTTCATGCCTATCGCCCTTTTAATCGGCGGATGGCTATTATTATTAGCTGATACAATCGGACGAAATATCGTTGATCCTAATGGCATTCCAGCAGGTATTGTCGTTGCTTTAATTGGGGCTCCTTACTTTATGTATTTGTTGCTTAAAAAAGCGTAAAAAATACCCTCAAGATCTTTTCTTGAGGGTGTCTTTGTTTCATTCTACTGCTGCCCATACCCTTCAAACTTCTTCGCCAAATTCTCCATCTCATCTTCTGGCAATAGCTTTGGTTCCCCAATGCTTTTCGTTTGATAATAAATTTGAGCACAAAACTCAATCTCTTCTGCAACAGTAAACGCCATTTTTATATTATTTGCACCAGCAATTAAACCGTGATTTGCAAGTAAAACAGCACGGCGATCAATCATGCCTTCAAAAGCAGCCTCCGCTAATTGCTTCGTACCAAATGTTTCATACGGCGCACAGCGGACATTCGGGCCTGCAAAAGCAATTAAATATGACACAGCCGGAAGCTCCCATCCTAATGAAGCAATCGTCTTCGCGTAAGGAGAATGTGTATGCACAAGCGCATTTATATCTTCACGCTTCCTATAGTAAATAAGGTGCATATCTAATTCACTTGATGGTTTTCTCTCTCCTTCTACTACTTCACCATCTAGGTTTAATATAACTACATCTTCAGGCTTTGTTTCATAATACTCTAAACCACTTGGGCTAATCGCAACAAGACCTTGTTCACGATTAAAGATACTAATATTACCGCCCGTTCCCTTTGTTAAACCACTAGAAATCATTTTCTTTCCATACGCTACAATTTCTTCTCTTTCTTTTTGTAATAACATATACATCCCCCTAAGTATGAAGCTTATGATGACTGACTTTTATATTTATCTACTTATTGAAATAGCTTTTTTAAATTCTCCGTAAATGGTGCCTTTACAATCCCTTTTTCTGTAATAATCGCTGTTACATTTTCATGTGGAGTAACATCAAATGCTGGATTATATACTTTACTTTCTTTCGGAGCAGAATATTGTCCGAAGCGATTAATCACTTCAGAAGCATCTCTTTCCTCGATGGGAATTTCTTTTCCTGTCGGTGTTTTTAAGTCGATTGTCGGCGTTGGCGCTGCTACATAAAACGGAATGTTGTAGTATTTCGCTAAAATAGATAAGCCTAATGTTCCAATTTTATTTGCTATATCACCGTTCGCTGCTACACGGTCACATCCAACAATTACCGCATCAATCTTCCCTTGTGACATGACCATAGCTGCCATATTATCTGTAATAACAGTAACGTCAATGCCTGCTCGCTGCAGTTCTAATGCTGTTAACGTTGAACCTTGTAATCTAGGGCGTGTTTCATCAGAATAGATTTTTAAGTCCCATCCTTTTTCTTTCGCTAAATACATTGGAGCTGTCGCAGTACCATACTTAGTTGTCGCTAACGCACCAGCATTACAATGTGTTAATACTCCCATTCCATCATGGAATAATGTTAATGCATGTTCTCCAATTTGACGGTTAATTTCTTCATCTTCTCTATGAATCTCTTTTGCCTCTTCTAGTAATCTATTTTTCAGCTGTGAGATTGATAAGTCAGTATTCGCCGTCGCTACATTCTCCATTCTTTCAAGTGCCCAAAATAAATTTACTGCAGTCGGTCTTGATGTCGCCAAGTATGTACATACCTTTCTTACTTCATCCATAAATCCTTCTTCCGTACCTTCAGCAAATTCCTTTATCCCTAAATACACTCCATAAGCTGCTGAAACACCAATCGCTGGTGCACCTCGTACTTTCATTACTTGAATGGCATCCCACACACTTTCAGCTGTTTTAAAAGATTCATAAACAATTTCATTCGGTAATAACGTTTGATCTAACAAAACTAAAGCATCATCTTTCCACTGAATTGGTATTAATTGCTCTTCCATCATATTCTCCCCTTACTCCACGTAGTGCATTGACTGTTCTTTTAACGTTTCTACAAAACTTGTACCCGTTCTATATTGATTCGCTCGTAAAATAAAACTCTTCGCTACTTTAAGACAAATTCGCTCCGCTCTAGCACGTGCTTCCTCATTCTCAATACAAGTAATATCTTTTACTTTCGCTAATCCAACAATACGGCGGATTAATTCAAGACCTGTCACTGCAGCTGTATCCTCTAATACAGATTGTAAATAGGCTTCGTTAAAGCCTTCTTCCTTCGCCATAATCTCGGTCACATGAATATCCCAAGCATCTAAAAACTTCTTCTTAAATAAATCAATTACCTCTACCATCGTAGTTTGTAACCAATCCATATACGTATCTTTCTCAGCTCCAGGTAGCATCGTTGCATCTGCATTCACCCAAGCAAACATTAAATTCGCCATTACATTCCCGACGTCATATCCCATAGGTCCATAAAAAGCAAACTCAGGATCAATAACCTTTGTAGAATCATCTCTTACAAAAACAGAACCAGTATGTAAATCACCATGAATAAGCGCCTGTGCATTCGTCATAAAAGAAAATTTACGTTTCGCTACTTCCATACGAAGCTCTTTATCACTATAAATATGCTCCCTAATCCATCCCTCATTTAAAGGAAATAACTCATTACGCTTATTATGATTTGTAAATGGTTCTGAATATACGAGGTCCTCTGTAATCTCACATAATTCAGGATTTATATAATTCTTCACAAGTTCCTTCTTCTCTTTATGATTCATTACAACATCCGATGTTAATAAAAGTGTATTTACCATAAAAGTAGTTAAGTCGTCAGCAAGCCGCGGAAATATTTGATGATTTATAAGTGCTGTACGTAATATTGTGTGATCCGATAAATCTTCCATTACGCAACAGTTCATCACACTATCAAATAAATACACCTTAGGAACAAGTCCAGGTGCTAACTCATCCTCTAACTGCAAAACATCTGATTCTATACGAATACGATTCGTCGATAACTTAAACTCATCTGAAATGCGGGCTGTATCCCCAGCTTGCTTTACGATGACAGACATGTTCTCTTTTTCATCCCAAACGCGGAACACATAATTTAAATTGCCATCACCTATTTCTTTACACTTTAGCCCCTTTGCATGTTCAAACTTAGATAATTTCTCTTTCACATATGCAATCACATCGTTAGCTTCCATTAAAAAATACTTCGTGAACTTAGACATGGTTTCCCCTCCACACTAATTGTAAGCGTTTTCTAAAAGCTGTAAAAAATAATGGGATTAAATCTTTCATCCTAAAATATATGATCTTCTTTTTGAAATGTATATCTAGGTTTTATTATATCTTGTTAGCACTTTGAGTCAATGTTTCTAACTATTATCGTAATATACTTCCTAATTATATATTTGAGATGACAAAAATTGTTCAAAAAATTTCCGATTCATTTTATTTTATTTATCACAAAATTCTTTGTAAAATAGAAATAAGCAGTTCCTTTTCAAAACCACAACTTCTAAGAAATATCTCCTTCCTAAGAAATTAAACTTACACACTATCTCTAACATACACACTAAACTTTCAACTACTCATCTAAAATTTATAGACTTAAAATTACCTTTCCATTCCCTGTTAGTCTTAATTGAGAATAAATATTAATTAAATTGGTATAAAGTTGGTTTATTCTCTTGACAAAATAACCACTTCTATATGATAATTAATATCGAATTAGAATTATTATAGTTAATTAAAAAATATATTTTATGAGCACACTATTTTTTGATGCTCAAAACCAACATTTAGGAGGAATTTTAACATGTTATTAATCGGCACAGAAGTAAAACCGTTTAAAGCTAATGCTTACCATAATGGAGAATTTATCCAAGTTACTGACGAAAGTTTAAAAGGAAAATGGAGTGTAGTTTGTTTCTACCCAGCTGACTTCACATTCGTTTGCCCAACTGAACTTGAAGACTTACAAAACCAATACGCAACTCTAAAAGACTTAGGCGTTGAAGTATACTCTGTATCTACAGACACTCACTTCACTCACAAAGCATGGCATGATAGCTCAGAAACTATCGGCAAAATCGAGTACATCATGATTGGTGACCCAACTCGCACAATCACTACAAACTTCAACGTTTTAATGGAAGAAGAAGGTCTTGCTGCTCGTGGTACATTCATCATCGATCCAGACGGCGTTATCCAATCTATGGAAATCAATGCTGACGGTATCGGCCGTGACGCAAGCATTCTTGTTAACAAAATTAAAGCTGCTCAATACGTACGTAACAACCCAGGTGAAGTTTGCCCAGCTAAATGGCAAGAGGGTTCTGCAACACTTAAACCAAGCCTTGACCTTGTAGGCAAAATCTAAGGAGTTCGATCAAAATGATACTAGATGCAGATATAAAAACACAACTATCCCAATACCTTCAATTAATGGAGAACGATATTTTACTTAAAGTAAGCGCAGGAGACGATAACGTATCTAAAGATATGTTAGCTCTAGTAGACGAATTAGCTACTATGTCATCTAAGATTACAGTAGAAAAAGTTGAATTAGAGAGAACACCAAGCTTTAGCGTAAACCGCCCTGGTGAAAACACTGGTGTCGTATTCGCTGGTATTCCATTAGGACACGAATTTACATCATTAGTGTTAGCTTTACTACAAGTAAGTGGACGCGCTCCAAAAGTTGAACAAAAATTAATCGTTCAAATTAAAAACATTCAAGGCGAATATCATTTTGAATCTTATATCAGCCTAAGTTGTCATAACTGTCCTGATGTTGTACAAGCTCTTAACGTAATGAGCGTTCTTAACCCTGGTATTACACATACTATGATTGATGGCGCTGCATTCAAAGAGGAAGTAGAAAGCAAAGACATTATGGCAGTACCAACTGTTTACCTAAACGGCGAATCTTTCGGAAGCGGTCGTATGACACTTGAAGAAATTTTAGCTAAAATGGGTAACGGTCCAGATGCATCAGAGCTTTCTGATAAAGATCCATACGATGTTCTTGTTGTTGGTGGCGGCCCTGCTGGTGCAAGTGCAGCAATTTACGCAGCACGTAAAGGCATCCGCACTGGTATCGTTGCTGAGCGCTTCGGTGGTCAAGTAATGGATACTATGGGCATTGAGAACTTCATCAGCGTGAAAAAGACTGAAGGTCCTAAGCTAGTAGCAAGCCTTGAAGAGCACGTAAAAGAATACGACATCGATGTAATGAATCTACAACGTGCGAAACGTTTAGAGAAAAAAGAACTTATTGAAGTGGAACTTGAAAACGGCGCTATTCTGAAAAGTAAGAGCGTAATCGTTTCTACAGGTGCTCGTTGGCGTAATGTTGGCGTACCAGGTGAAGCTGAGTTCAAAAATAAAGGTGTAGCATATTGCCCACACTGTGACGGTCCATTATTCACTGGAAAAGACGTAGCAGTTATCGGTGGAGGTAACTCTGGTATTGAAGCAGCTATCGACTTAGCAGGTATCGTTAAGCACGTAACTGTTCTTGAATTCATGCCAGAATTAAAAGCTGATGCTGTATTACAAGAGCGTCTTAACAGCTTACCAAACGTAACTGTTCTGAAAAACGTTCAAACGAAAGAAATCACTGGTACTGATAAAGTAAACGGTATTTCTTACATCGATCGTGAAACTGAAGAAGTTCATCACGTTGAGTTACAAGGTGTATTCGTACAAATCGGTCTTGTGCCAAACACAGACTGGTTAGGCGAAACAGTTGAACGCGTTCGCGGTGAAATCGTAACAGACAAGCACGGCGCTACAAACGTACCAGGAGTGTTTGCTGCAGGTGACTGTACAAATAATCCGTACAAACAAATCATCATCTCTATGGGTTCAGGTGCAAACGCAGCTTTAGGTGCATTTGATTACTTAATCCGTAACTAATAAAAAAGACGCGCTACCTATTGGTAGCGCGTCTTTTTTATTATATTTCATGTAAATAGTTATCAAGTTCCTTCCAACTCATTACTGTATAAGGTGTACCTACATTCAATACTACTTTTACATTTTCTGCTACTATTTGCATTCTCTTAGTTGGATTATCTCTTTTTCCTGAAGGATAAATAGCAAGTTTCATCATTTCTTGCTTTCCATCTTCATAAATCCTTTTCTTTAAACCAAATTGGTTAATTTGTTCCTTTGAAGGAACTTCTTTGCCTTCCCAGTCACATATTTCAAATAGAGGATACCTATCTCCGTGCCATTCCTCAATAATCTCAATTACTTTAAGAATAATACAACTCCCTGATACTAATTCATAACTAACAGCATCACCTGCTTTTAAAGAAGTATTAGCTATAAATCTTTTCGGCACTTTTTTAGCTTCTGGCTGCCGAGAATGTAACTGCTCTCTTAGTTTATTTAAAACTACTTCACGTTTCTTCTGTAATTTAGGTTCTTCTTCCCAACGGGCTAAATCTGCACCACTTTCTATTATTTGCAATGCCTCCTGCTTAACATTCTCTTGAAGTCTCCCTAACCTCCATTGTATGGAAGCAAATACTAACCAAAAAACAATAGTCTCTTCATTATCTAATTCATTCTTGTATTCCTCAATTACAATCCTACTTGCGTCCTCATTTGAATATTCATTTGCTAACAAATCCTTATACAGTAACTTAATATCTTCAGCAATATCGTCTGATAATATTGCTACTCCCCAAGCCCCCATACATTAACACTCCAATCTATACACTAAAAACCTCTCATTCCCATTCTTCTCATAAGCCCCAGGCAACCTTACTTCTTTCTTCAGCTCAAACGCAGTCTGATTTTCTAAGAAGAAAATATAGTCCTCAGAAGGATAATATAAAATAATATCCACTTCTCTCCTCGTTTCTTCTACTGAAAGCAAAATGTTATTTACTACATTCATAAACACTTGTACAGAAAATGGATTAAAGAAATAAAACCTATTATCATGTGGATCAATCTCATATTCCTGCGCTAAACAACATTGGAATTGAATTTTCCCCTTACTGTTTCGTGCCTTTCGTGCATAACGATCTCGATTATCCATCGCTTCTTTATAAAATTCTTCATTCATTTCAATTCCAACTGCTGAAGCACCACATTTATGATGCATATAAAAGTTTAATCGCCCTTTTCCGCACCCAAAGTCTACAATTCGGTCGCTACTTCGTATTTCATATTGATTCAATAACTCATCTAACCCGCTATACGGTGTCGGTTCATAGCGATGATAATGCATAGACTTGTTAAACCCTTTTTGCTCACCGACTGTTTTTATATGTAAAACTGCATCGTAATATTGTTCGTTCATTCGTTTTCTCCTATTAAAAAATGGTACTTATTATTATACACCATGTACTGGAGGCTCATTTTTCATCAAATTAATAGGTACGTGAAATTATATTAACGATTTTCTCAATATATCTATCGTAACTTCAAATATATCAACGATTTTCTCAATATATCTATCATAACTTCAAATATATCAACGATTTTTCAAATATATCGATTTACCGACAATTCACGACAAAAAAACAGGAGCTCTCTAGCCCCTGTCTTCTAACACTTTCAATACAGTTTGTTTCAATATTTCTACCCCATCCATAATACAACTATGATCAAACCTCATATACGGATGGTGTAATCCAGGTTGTAGGTCTGCTCCTAGTCCAAGCATGACAGCTTTTAAATGTGGTCTTTTCACTGTATAGTAATGGAAATCATCGCTTCCTGTCGTATAGAGAGGCCCTGTACATCTCTCTTCCCCATACACTTCGAGAATACCTTTACGCATAAAGCGCTCTGCTTCTTCGGAAACCTCTGCTCCTGGTGCAAGATCCATCCATTCGTATGAAGTTTTTGATCCCATCGATGCAGCTGATTCTATTACATGCTCAATCTTTTTCTTTAATTCTTCTAATAGTATATTACTCTCTGCTCTTACATCTAAACTGAAATGACCATTTCCCGGAATAATATTTAAATTATCACCACCAGCTTGGCATCTCGTCATTTTTACTGAATAAGAACTTTGCGGTGGCAGCCAAATATTTTTCAAACCGATATTAATCATGGAAATGACATCAATTGCATTCACACCTTGATGTGGTCTTGCCCCGTGTGCATCCTCCCCATGAATCATACCCTCTAAAAATCCTGCTGCTCCATGACGAATAGATGGGGCTGCTTGTTTCAAAGATAGTTCTTCAATTGGTCTTAGATGGACGCCAAATAAGAAATCAGCATCATCTACAGCACCTTTCTCCACCATCTTCAAAGCACCATTCCCCTTCTCTTCTGCTGGCTGAAAAATAAATCTAACCGTACCACTTTTCCATCTCATATTTTTCAATTGTAAAATAAGTCCCATTACAATGGTCATATGAGCATCATGGCCACATGAATGGTTCGCTTTAAATTCTCCATTTACTTCTTGCCAAAGTGCATCCATATCAGCACGAATCGCAATAACTGGATTCCCGCCTCCAATCTCAGCAATTACACCTGGACAATCATCAAATGTTCTATATGAAATTCCTTCTTCTTTTAAAAAGTCAGTAATATACGCTGTCGTTTCATATTCTTTCCAACTTACTTCAGGGTTTTCGTGTAAATGCTGAAAAATCTCCGTTAAGCGCTCTTGTAGTTCTAATGTTTTCAACGTTCCAGTCTCCTTCCCACATTACAAACGATTCGGGTTAATTATACTTATGAAAAACAGATGTTTTTATGAACATATTGAATTTTAAGAAAAAAGTCAATTATTTATTTTTAAATACTTAAAAAGCTTACTCTGCACTTATATTACAAACTAAACAAACAACTAGAACATTCCTTATTTTCTGTTTTTTTATGTTGACGCTTACATAAACTTTTAGTTATCATAACCTAATAAACGTCTATTTTACGACAATTCTAAAAATACAAACAAACATACTTAACAAGGAGGAACTTTATGAAAAAAGAAATACCTTTTGGAATAGCGATTATCCCTATTATCATTACCGTTGCAGTTATGATGGTTACAATTGTTGTATTAAAACAAAGCCCTCACGTTCCACTTATTATTGGTACAACCGTTGCTTCTATTGTCGCTTGGCGTTACGGTTACAAATGGAATGATCTTGAAGAAGCAATGTATAAAGGGATTCGTCTTGCATTACCCGCTATCGTCATTATTATTCTTGTTGGCTTAACAATTGGTGCTTGGATTGGCGGTGGAATCGTCGCAACGATGATTTACTACGGTTTAAAACTTTTAACTCCATCACTATTTTTAGTTTCCATTACCGTCATTTGTTCTATCGTAGCATTAGCAATTGGTAGCTCTTGGTCTACAATGGGCACAATTGGTGTTGCTGGAATGGGAATTGGCCTAAGTATGGGAATTCCAGCTCCAATGGTTGCTGGTGCCATTATTTCAGGCTCTTATTTTGGCGATAAAATGTCACCGCTTTCAGATACAACTAACTTAGCCGCAGGATTAACAAATACAGATTTATTCGCACACATTCGTCATATGTTATTTACTACAGTTCCAGGTTTAATTATTACTCTTATCGTCTACGCAGTCTTAGGAAAAAGCTTTGGCGCTAACAATATTGATGCGAAGAGCATCGATCAAACGTTACAAGTATTGCAACAAAACTTTGTTATCTCGCCTTTCCTACTCATTATACCCGTAGTCGTTATGGTATTGGTCGCTAAAAAAGTCCCTGCTATACCAGCGATTCTCGTCGGTATTATTTTAGGATTTTTATCACAAGTCTTTATTCAAGGTGGTTCTGTCTCAGCATCTGTCGGTGCACTCCAAGCTGGATTTGTTATAGACACTGGAAACAAGCTAGTAGACGAACTATTTAACCGCGGTGGCTTAGATTCGATGATGAATACAGTCTCTATGACAATTGTCGCTATGACTTTCGGAGGAGTATTAGAACATACAGGTATTCTTCGCTCAATTGTAAATCAAATTTTAAAGTTAGCGAAATCAGCAAAAGGGCTTATCGCTTCTACTATCGCATCTTGTTTTGCAACAAACCTTACTTGCTCTGAACAATATATTTCAATTGTTGTCCCTTCAAGAATGTACGCAAATGCCTACACGGAAAAAGGACTACATTCAAAAAACTTATCCAGAGCATTAGAAGATGGCGGAACATTAACTTCTGTCTTCGTTCCTTGGAATACGTGCGGTGTATTTATTCTCGCTACACTTGGCGTAGGTGCATTTGAATATGCCCCTTATGCTATTTTGAATTTCATCGTACCTATTATCTCAATCATTTATGGTATAACAGGCTTCACAATTGTAAAACTATCAGACATTGAAAAAGCAGAACTACTAAAGAAACAAAAAGCTCAACTAGAAGCTTAAAAATAGCGGTAAATTCAGTTCATATAGTGCGCGAGGTCGCCCTTGTTGATAGGGCATTTCCTCGCCGCAAATATGAGCATACCCGTAATCAACTAATTTCTTTAACAACCTTTCTGTCGATCTTCGAGTCACTTGTAAGTACTCAGAAAGATCAGCTGCTGTAAACTTCAATGACGGATGCGATTGACTAAATTGAATGATTTTTGACAAGTTGGCCGGACTAAGCTTTGTTTCCTTCGCTATTTTCATTAGTTCCGGATTATCATTTTTCAAACTTTGTACTCTCTGTTCTTTCGGGAACGGACCAAACAAATCTTTATCACTTGTTAGTATATAAAAACAACGATCTATTGGATTATTCTTTGCAAAACTTTGAGCAATTTTTGCATTTTGCTCCGCTTCTTTCACGGTTTTCCCATAACCAAATCCAATAGCTATCGTTCCTTCTACGCTCGCAAACAAGTTATCTATCGCATTTGTTTTAATAATTGATTCGATATCACCACGAGTTGTATACAAAATGCATGTCATTTCATCCACTTGTTTAAATGAACCACGTAGTTCTTTTGAAATGACATCTAGTTTTTCAAGCAAACTCGTTCGTAATTCTAAGGAAGAAATAATACAAGCACCAACAGTAGCTGAATAGCTTTTTGCTAACTCAGCTTTTATTTTTGCATCTTTTAGCCCATGTATAATGGATTGTGTTGGATCAATCATACGCTCTGAAGGAACACCTATTTTTTGAAGCTCGTCGTAAACAGCGTGAATACTAGTTAAAGCTAAATGAGCCTCTCCAGATTGATATTTAACTACATGAAAATCGATAACTCTATTTATTTCATCTTTACTCCACAGCATATTTTCATAATCCAACACTTGCGGACTTTCTTTTATACCGATATCATGGAACACATTTGTAATAAAAGAGCGGTCTACTAAATCGATGGAAATGTTATGTGGTTGAATACTTTGATGATACATGATAGAAAGAATTGAAGATGCGACAGTTGTCTCGTCTTGCTGTAAGTATGTACTTGGAATTCGTAATTGTTCTCTTATTTCTTTTGCCATATAATAAGGTAAAGCACCTGAGAAAAAGATGACATCACAAGGCTTTAAACACTTTAATAGTTCAGAAGATTCCGCCGGATGAAGGTAAATATATGGATCAATTTCTATTCCTTCTAATTTTTGAGCAATAGGAAAAAGGTTGTCCATAAATTCCTTTGAACCGACAACTGCAATTTTTATCATCATTTTCTCTAACTCCTTATCATTAATTAACGACTATTTAACGTCAACTATATCAAATGTATAAAACTATTGTAAACAGGAAGGGGTTTCTATTTAATGAAAATTACAGCTATTCATCTTTACGCAATTCGTTTACCGCTTCGCAATCCGTTTGTTATTAGTTATGGCTCTTATTCTGATATGCCCTCTATTATCGTCAAAATGGAAACAGATGAAGGTATTATTGGTTACGGTGAAGGCGTTGCTGATGATCACGTCACAGGTGAATCGTGGGAAAGTACTTTCCATACTTTAAAACATACGCTAACCCCTGCTCTAATCGGGCAAAATCCAATGAATATCGAAAAAATACACGACATGATGGACAATACAATTTACGGTGTTCCAACAGCGAAAGCCACAATTGATATTGCTTGTTTTGATATAATGGGCAAAAAACTAAATCAACCTGTATATCAATTAATTGGCGGGCGCTACCATGAAGAATTCTCTGTCACTCACGTTTTAAGTATTGCCGATCCAGAAAACATGGCTGAAGAAGCTGCTTCTATGATTCAAAAAGGTTACCAATCTTTCAAAATGAAAGTTGGTACGAATGTAAAAGAAGATGTGAAACGTATTGAAGCTGTACGAGAACGTGTAGGAAATGACATCGCTATTCGCGTTGATGTAAACCAAGGCTGGAAAAATAGCGCAAACACATTAACAGCACTTCGTTCATTAGGACATTTAAACATTGACTGGATTGAACAACCTGTTATCGCGGGCGATATTGATGCCATGGCTCATATCCGTTCTAAGACAGACCTCCCGCTTATGATTGATGAAGGATTAAAAAGTTCTCGTGAAATGCGCCAAATTATTAAATTAGAAGCTGCTGATAAAGTAAATATAAAACTAATGAAATGCGGCGGCATATATCCAGCTGTAAAGCTCGCTCATCAAGCAGAAATGGCAGGCATTGAATGCCAAGTGGGATCAATGGTCGAATCATCTGTTGCCTCTTCCGCAGGATTCCATGTCGCTTTCTCAAAAAAAATCATTACGAGCGTAGAGCTAACAGGGCCATTAAAATTCACAAAAGACATCGGAAACTTACATTACGACGTACCATTCATTCGCTTAAACGAAAAGCCTGGACTCGGCATTGAAATAAACGAAGATACACTACAAGAACTAACCGTCTTTCAAGACGTTGTACGCTAAAGGAGGACTATCATATGACGGTTCTATACGAAGGAACATTAAAACAAAATAACGAATCATTTCACGTTACATTACTATCACTAGAGCACATCGAACAAATTTTATCACTACAAAACATCGTAGTTGAAGCACTAGAAGATAAAAGTCGTTTACAACCACTCTCACAAGAAGAATTTCAATACATTCTAGAAGGAAACGGCATGATGATCGGTGCTTTTATCGAAAACGAACTCATCGCATTTCGCGCTCTACTCGTCCCTCCTATCGACGATGAACATTTAGGGCTTGATATTGGTCTATCAGAAAGTGAACTGCACCGCGTCATCTATCAAGAAATCTCAAACGTTCATCCGAACTGCCGAGGAAATGGTATGCAAAAAATATTAGCAAACGTCATCATGGACGAATTGCAAAAAGAAGACAGCAAATATGATTACGTATGCTGCACCGTTGCTCCTTTTAACATCCCGAGTTTGAAGGATAAGTTTGCGCAAGGGATGGCGATTGCTGCGCTGAAGGAGAAGTATGGTGGTAATCTGCGGTATGTTTTTGTGAAGGAATTGCGCAGAGATAAGGAAAACGATTGGACAGATGTTCAAAGTATTCTAATGAGTGATGCTAGTGGACAGCAGGCTTTGCTTTCGGAGGGGTATCTTGGGTATGAGATGGAGAAAACAGCAGATACTTTCATTGTGAAGTTTGGGCGATAATCTATATACTCGAAAAGAGGAGATGTCTGCTGTGACCTCTTCTCTTTTCGATTTGTTGAACAATCCTGTGGTAAATGAAATTATATCAACGATTTTTCGAATATATCTATCATAACTTACAATATATCAACGATTTTTAAAATATATCTATCAAAACTCACAATATATCAACGATTCGACAAGAAATATCGATTTACAGACAAAAATCGATATCCCTTCCTAAACCGTCATCTTCCAACTAGATAACGCTAACCAATTCTCCATTTCTTTATAATCAGGCATTATCTTCCCGACAAGACGCCAAAAAGATCGATCATGATTTAAATGAACCATATGACACATTTCATGAACGACTACATAGTCAATTACTCGCTGCGGTGCCATTGCTAGCTTCCAATTGAATGTTAGTTGTAAATTCGAATCGCAAGTACCCCAAGTACGACTACTATCTGTAATACGAATAGAACGTGGTTTTGTTTTGAAATTACTTTGATGCGCTTTAATACTCTTCTCTACTAAAGATTTACACTGCTTATAGTAAAATCGTTTTAAAGCTTGTTGTATTTTCTCATCCTTAAGCTCTTTCACATAAATATGTAACTTATCCCCTTCAAATACTGCGTTGTCTTGCGTAATGCTTGCATCTTGGGAAATCTGTATCGGATACGTATTCCCTAAATACAAAAAGCCCTCTCCTTGATCATAATCCTTTTCCTGTGGTCCATGCGCTCGCTCCGCCATTTCCTTACGTGTTGTCTGAATCCAATCCCACTTCTCCTCTAGCAACTGGACTAAGTATTCAACAGGTGTTCCTTTCGGAGCCTGCACTTCCACATTTCCATACGAATCTACAAAAAGACGCACGGACTTTTTTTTCTTATAAGTTATATGAAAATTAATTGTCTCACCTAAATATGTATGTACCATTTCATCACCTAGCATAGTATTTTTATAAATAAAAAAGAGTAGGATACGAACGTCCTACTCTATCTATTATATCATTTACTGCTTTAACGAACTCATTATCCTCTATACTTTACACCTAATCCCTTAATGAAATTCCTTGCGTATCTATCGCCGCACTCTTTGTAATTTTTATGACCTTTTTTTCTTAACAGAGCGCCTAACTCTCCTTTTGTTACCGTAACGCCCACGCTATCTAATATATCAAGTACATCCTCACTCGTTAAAGATAGTGCGATTTTCATTTTCTTTAGAAGAAGGTTATTGGCACTCTCCTTACTCTGTACAGGTGCCGGCTGCCCTGGTTTCGGATCTTGCTTTCCTCTTTTTAAAGTAATAAATCCATTTAAAAATGCCTCTAACATCATCATATCGCATGTTTTTATATACTCATCTTCAGCTACCTCACCATTTTCAGCTTCATGCTGAGGAGCTCTCTTTATTTTTGTAAGCATATCAACTACGTCTTCTTTCGTTACTTCCATCCCGCCTAGTTTAAAGATTTCTACCATATCTATATCTTTTATATCTAAAGCGTATCTTACTCTTTTTAATATATCGTTGTTGCTCATTGCCATTGGGTTTCCTCCTGAAATGTTGATTATTTATTCAGCGGTTAAAGTTTATGCTATAACCTACTTTAAATTATCATGTTTAATCTAACCTTTTAGTTATTGTCCGCTAAATTAATACTTTAACATTTTAAAGATATGTTTTATAGTCTTACCCAAACTTTTCTCTATCATTGTATCTACAGAGCTCTTATATGTTTTTTATATACCTATAAAAAGATTTCTCTCTTAACATTAACTAAAAGAAAAAAACAGTGTTTTGATTTCTCAAATACACTGTTCTTTTCCAGCTCTGCACTTATTTTCAACTCACCAATGTCCATATGGTGTAACTTTTTAAAAGTTACACCGTCTCACCATTCTGTGCCTCACCAACAATATCCTCAAACTTATCCAACAAAGCTCGCACCTCATCAGTCGATTTTGTACTCATCAATTGGTTTCTCAATTCAGCAGCTCCAGGGAAACCCTTCACATAAATTTTGAAGAAGCGGTGAAGCCCTGTGATTGAGCGTGGCAATACTTCTGCATATTGATCTTGTAAATCAAGTTGTAGTCTTAAAAGATCTAGATGTTCTTTACTGCTATGCTCTCTTGGCTCTTTTTCAAAAGCAAATGGATTTTTGAAGATTCCTCGTCCGATCATTACGCCATCAATGCCGTATTTTTCAGCAAGTTCCAGCCCAGTTTTACGGTCAGGGATGTCTCCATTTATCGTTAGGAGCGTATTTGGTGCGATACGGTCACGTAATTTTTTAATTTCCGGAATTAGTTCCCAGTGCGCATCTACTTGGCTCATTTCTTCTCTTGTGCGTAAATGAATAGAAAGGTTTGCAATATCTTGTTTGAAAATGTGCGTTAACCAATCTTCCCACTCGCTTAACTCTTTAAAGCCAAGTCGTGTTTTTACGCTGACAGGTAGTCCACCCGCTTTTGCTGCTTGGATAAGTTCTGCTGCAACGTCTGGACGTAGAATAAGGCCACTCCCTTTTCCTCTTGATGCAACGTTCGGTACTGGGCAACCCATGTTAATATCGATACCTTTAAACCCTAGTTCTGCCATACCGATACTCATTTGACGGAAGTATTCAGGATTGTCTCCCCAAATATGTGCTACCATCGGTTGTTCGTCTTCTGTAAAAATTAAACGGCCACGTACACTTTTCATACCTTCTGGATGACAATAGCTATCCGAGTTTGTAAACTCTGTGAAGAATACGTCCGGACGACCTGCTTCACTTACTACGTGACGGAAAACAACGTCTGTCACATCTTCCATTGGTGCAAGTACGAAAAATGGTCGTGGTAATTCACGCCAAAAATTATCTATCATTTCAAATTCAAATCCTCTCACTATGAATACAATTTCAAAATCTCAATTTATAATTTGTGAAAATCAGCAATATTTATTTTAACTAAAATCGCTTATGAATGGTATTTTTGTAAACCAAAAAGCAGATGGTATAGATTTTCCTATAACAACTGCTTTCCTATTATACTAACTTAAGCCAAGCCACACACTCCACATGCGTCGTATGCGGGAACATATCAACAGGTTGTACTTCCTGTGTTTTATATCCGCCTTCTTCTAGTACTTTTAAATCACGTGCTAATGTTGCTGGGTTACATGATACGTATACGACACGGTTTGGCTTCATGTCGATGATTGTGTTTAGTAATGCTTCGTCACAGCCTTTACGCGGTGGGTCTACGACCATTGTGTCGGCGATTACGCCTTCTTTGTACCATTTTGGAATGACTACTTCTGCTTCTCCTACGCCAAATTCAGCGTTTGTCATGTTGTTTAGTGCTGCGTTTCGGTTTGCGTCTTCAATTGCTTCTGGGACGATTTCAACGCCGTACACTTTTTTCGCTTTTTGCGCTAGGAATAACGAGATTGATCCGATTCCGCAATAGGCATCGATTACTGTTTCGTTACCATTTAATTTTGCGTATTCTAACGTTTTATCGTATAGCACTTTCGTTTGTTCTGGGTTTACTTGATAGAATGAACGTGCTGAAATCGCAAATTTAATGTCACCGATAAAGTCATAAATATATTCTGATCCGTACAGTACTGTCGTTTTGTCTCCGAAAATTACATTCGTACGCTTCGTATTTACGTTTTGAACAATCGATTTTACTTCTGGGAATTTCGCTGCAATTTCTTCAATGATTGCTTTTTTGTTCGGCAATTCTGCTGTACGCGTAATGAAGACAAGCATAATTTCCCCTGTTACTTGCCCGTAACGAGCCATTACGTGACGAAGTGTTCCTTTGTTACGCTCTTCGTTGTACGCAGTGATACCGTGCTTTTCACAAATACGTTTTACTTCTTGAATTAATGTATCGTTTTCTTCTGCCTGAATTAAGCATGATTCCATATTAATGATGTCATGCGTTCCTTGGCGATAGAAACCAGCTACAAGTCCGCCTTCACGTTCTCCGATTGGTACTTGTGCTTTATTACGGTATACCCACGGATTCTTCATGCCAAGTACAGGATGAACAGGAACATCAGCTAGTCCTCCGATACGCTGCATAACGTCACGTACTTGTTTTTCTTTCGCTTGTAATTGTCCTTCATAAGTTAAGTGCTGAAGCTGACAACCGCCGCACTGATTATATACTGGGCATTCAGCATCTTTACGATATGGACTTTCTGTATGAAGCTTCATTAAACGACCAAATGCGAAGTTTTTCTTCACTTTAATAATTTTAATTTGCGCTTCTTCACCTGGTAATCCGTTTTTAACGAAAATAGGATAGCCTTTTACTTTCGCAACACCGGCACCATCATGTGTTAAATCTTCAAATACTACATCTATAAACTCGTTTTTCTCAACTGGTGGCGTCATTTTAGTACTCATTTTCCGACCTCTCTTTTTCATAACACTGCGTTACATTTTATCATACTTATATGGTCTTTTTCTATTGGAAGAAAAAAAGCTATTGACGATACTTCTCTGTTAATGTTACGCTACTACTAATTTAATACGGACGATGTTACCTCATATATACTTGATAATATGGATCGAGAGTTTCTACCCGGCAACCTTAAATTGCTGGACTATGGGGAAAACTAATGAATATTAGCCTATGCGCAAAAAAGGACTCATATTGATTAGCTTTCTCTCATAGATGAAAGTGAATCCATATGGGTCTTTTTTTATTTTTATTTTTCTAAAAGGTCAGACATCTTACGTATGACATAAAACCTCGTTCTTTTATTTTTAGTAATATAACGAGCGTTTTATGTACAAACTTTATACGAACTTCTGAAAGGGGCAACTACATGCAATATGTAATGAGCATTATCGGTATTCTTGCCGTGTTAGGTTTATGTTTTGCTTTGTCAAACAACAAAAGTAAAATCAACTTCCGTGCAATTGCAATTATGATTGGTTTCCAAATTTTAATCGGTTGGTTTATGTTTGCTACAAAGATTGGTCAACAAATCATTATTTTCATTAGTAAAGTTTTCAACAAACTAATTAAACTTGGTACGACAGGTGTCGATTTTCTCTTTAATGGAATTCACAGAGATTTTGTCTTTTTCTTAAACGTATTATTAATTATCGTATTTTTCTCAGCACTACTTTCAATCTTTAGTTATTTAGGTGTTTTACCATTCATCGTTCGCGTTGTCGGCGGTGCTATTTCAAAAATTACTGGTTTACCACGCGTTGAGTCATTCCACGCAGTAAACTCTGTATTCTTCGGTTCAAGTGAAGCGTTAATCGTTATTAAAAACGATTTACAGCATTTCAATAAAAACCGTATGTTTATCATTTGTTGTTCTGCGATGAGCTCCGTTTCTGCTTCTGTTACAGCATCATACGTAATGATGTTAGATGCAAAATACGTACTAGCAGCTCTTCCGCTAAACTTATTCTCAAGCTTAATCGTTTGTTCGTTATTAACACCAGTTGATACGAAGAAAGAAGATGAAGTGATTCAGAAATTTGATAGAACTCTATTCGGAGACAGCTTTATCGGCGCAATGATTAACGGTGCGCTTGATGGTTTAAAAGTAGCTGGTATCGTTGCCGCATTAATGATCGCCTTTATCGGTGTGATGGAAGTTGTAAACTACGTAATTAGTGCAGCTTCAGGCGCAATGGGACATGCTGTTACTTTACAACAAATCTTCGGTTACGTACTTTCTCCATTCGCATTCTTAATGGGTATTCCAACTCAAGATATTATCCCAGCTGGTGGTATTATGGGTACGAAGATTGTTTTAAACGAGTTTGTAGCAATCCTTGATTTAAAAGACACAGCTACAACATTAGCTCCACGTACAGTTGGAATCGTTACAGTATTCTTAATTAGCTTCGCAAGTATTAGCCAAATTGGTGCAATCGTTGGTACAATCCGTGCCCTTTCTGAAAAGCAAGGAAGCGTTGTTTCTAAATTCGGTTGGAAAATGCTATTTGCATCAACACTTGCTTCTATTTTATCTGCGACAATCGCTGGATTGTTTATTTAATAAAAAAACACCTTACTTTAACAAGTAAGGTGTTTTTTTTGATTCTTTATGAAACCGAGTGAAATTCAACTGCTTCTTCTGTATTGATAATCCTATCTTTATATATACCTTTTATTGAAATGTAAATGATAGATTTGTTTATGTTTTTTAACTTTCCTAATGAAAAATGATAAAGTAATCCATCGCTTTTTAAAGTCCACATCTTCCCACTCCATGGACCAGTAGCTTTTTGTTCATCCGACGCCTTTATTTCACCTTCATATTCGCATTCTCCCAAAGGAGTTTTAATTGTATTCTTCTCTGTATCAATTCGAATATTTTTAATTAGCTTCAAATTTTCATCAGAGAGAATTTGAATTTCATGATCTTTCTTTTTAAAAAAGAGTTTTCCGTCTTTGGTATCTATATATTCTGCATTATCCATTTTATCTATCATAAAATCATATTCTTCTTTTGTAATACCTAAGTTTTGATGATAAGGAAACGTTTTTTTCGGTATAATTTCTTCTTCGGCATACTTCAAATACCAATCTAAATTATTTGTAATACTATTGCTCATTTTATTTCCGATTTTCTCTAATTTCTCTTTTATCTCATAAGGAAATTCTATTGTCATAATATCCGCCGTCACTTCCGCATTCATAAGATGCGATGGAATATACTCTTCCACGCTATTCGCTTTACTCACTTCACTTTGACAACCAACTATAAATAGCGATATGAAAAAGATATATATTATTTTTTTATATTTCATTTCTATTCTCCACTCCATACATTATTCTTACTTAGTTTTATAGCGGTTTTCATTATAGTATAAAATCTTTATATTTTAATTAAATGAATATCCTTATGCAAAATTGCATATTAATATGTCTTCTTCTTACTTTAAAATTAGCTTAAATAACTTTCCAAATTATACAAATAATAAGTGTTAAATGTTATAATTTGTAAAAAGCATTGGAGGACCTTATGAAAATTCACGCCCTTTTCGATTTCTTACATTTACTAGTCTTAACGCTGAAAAGCTATTATGTATGGGGAATGCCTATCTATGTCTTCATTATTCCTCTTATCTTTGTAGTCGGTTATATTATTATTAATTCTAATAAGAAACAAAAAAATACATCTATTCAAAATCACTAATCTATTACCTTAATAGCCTCCTAAAAATCATATTCCCCTCATTTTCTTCAAATGATATGATGAACAAGGGTATATCCCCACCACTCTTATAGCGGTGGGGATTTTAATGTCAATATGCAACATACTACACAATAGAAGGTGATTTTTATGAGAAAATACGCAGCAATTGCTTTATGTACGTCTGCCATTCTAGCAGGCTGCAATACTAGCAATGTAAGCCAAGAACCTAAAAAAGAGAAAAAGGTTCAAGAAGTAGCTATACAAAAAGAGGCTCTACAAGAACAAGGTAAAATTTCTTATACTCCCATCACACACGAATCTACAAACACAAGTATTCATATTACAGACTTAAAAGATTCTTTAAATGAAGTACAATATAAAATTTGGCGCACAGCTGATGGAAAGGAACGTGCTAAATCTTTTTCTTCTAAAGAAAAGGAGAAACAATTTACAATTCCTTTTGACATAAAAGAATTTGAAGGAAAACGCGGTGAGTTCCAAATTGAAGCAACAGGAATGAAAGAAGATGGGAAAACAATCCCGCTTACGAAATCTACTATTACTTTCGAACAAAAGGTTCCTGTTCTTATGTATCACGCAATCGATGATTATCATGGTCAAGGTATTAAAGACTTATTCGTATCACCAGCTAACTTTGAAGCACAAATGAAACATTTAAAAGACAATGGTTATACGCTTTTAACGTTTGAACGCTGGGGTGATATAAATAAAGTAAATAAGCCGATTTTCGTTACATTTGATGACGGTATGAAAAATAATATGAATGCATTTCGCGTTTTACAAAAGCTAAAAGATGATACTTTTAAACCGGCAGCAACAGAATATATGATTGTTGATAACGTTGATGTAGAAGGAGCATTGTCTACTTCTGAAATAAAAGAAATGGTTGATTCCGGCATTTTCTCGGTGCAATCTCATACTGCAACACATGCAGACTTACCGAAAATTACAAACTATGAGGAAGAGTTAAAAGGTTCAAAAGAAAAACTAGAAAAAATAACAGGTAAGCCTGTTATCGCGATTGCTTATCCATTCGGTCATGTAGATAATAAGGTTGTTACAGAAACGAAGAAGTATTATCAATTTGCGACGACGACAAAGCCTGGGCAATTCATTACGAAGGGTGAACCTGATGAATTGTTAAAGATGAAGCGCGTTCGTATACACCATACAACGACTGTAGAGCAGTTTGCTTCTTCAATTAAGTAAAAAGAGAGCTCAATACATTTTGAGCTCTCTTTTTACTTTATATTTATATATATTTTTAGAATTTTCTTGTATTATATATAGTAAGAAATCTTTCAAATTAAAGGAGATTATACATATGTCATTTGAACAAACGTTAGAGAAATATGCTGCTCTTGCAGTTAATGTTGGTGTTAATATTCAACCTGGACAAACTTTATCAATTAGTGCACCTCTTGAAGCTGTACAATTTGTACGCCTCGTTACAGAAAAAGCATATAAATCTGGTGCAAAACACGTATATGTAGATTGGAATGATGAGACGTTAACACGCTTAAAGTTCGATCTAGCTCCTGAAGAAGCTTTCGCTGAATTTCCATCTTGGAAAGCACATGCTCGTGAAGAATTAGCAAAAGAAGGCGCTGCATTTATGTCTATCTATGCAGAAAACCCTGATTTATTAAAAGGTGTAGAAGCATCGCGTATTGCAACAGCTCATAAAGTAGCTGGAGAAGCAATGAAAGTATACCGTGATTACGTACAAGCAGATAAAGTAAGTTGGTGTGTCATTTCTGTTCCTACGAAAGAATGGGCTGCGAAAGTATTCCCTGACGTAGCGCCAGAAGAACAAGAAGCAAAGTTATGGGATGCTATTTTCAAAGCTACTCGTGCTGATTTAGAAAATCCTGTAGAAGCATGGAAAGAACATGATGAAACATTACATACAAAAGTGGATTACTTAAACGAAAAGCATTATAAAGCTCTTCACTATACAGGTCCTGGAACAGATTTAACAATCGAACTTCCAGAAAAACATGTATGGGCTGGTGCTGGTAGCTTAAATGAAAAGAACGTACCATTTATGGCTAATATTCCAACTGAAGAAGTATTTACAATGCCACTTAAAACAGGTGTAAACGGCCAAGTTTCTAGTACAAAACCGTTAGTATTTGCAGGTAATATTATCGATAATTTCACGTTAACATTTGAAAACGGGCGTATCGTAGACTATAAAGCTGAAGCTGGTGAAGAAGCTTTAAAACATTTAGTAGAAACAGATGAAGGGTCTCACTTCTTAGGAGAAGTAGCTTTAGTACCTCATGACTCACCAATTTCAAACACAAATGTTTTATTCTACAATACACTATTTGACGAAAATGCATCTTGCCACCTCGCAATCGGAAATGCTTATGCATTTAACTTAGTTGGCGGAAAAACAATGTCTAAAGAAGAACTTGCTGAAAACGGCGCAAACGCTAGTATCACACACAACGACTTCATGATTGGATCAGCTGAGCTTGATATTGACGGTATTACTGCTGATGGCAGACATGAGCCTATCTTCCGTAAAGGTAACTGGGCGTTTTAAATTTATTACCATAAAGAAACACATTGGATAATCCAATGTGTTTCTTTATTTATTTGGTCTCAATTCAAATTTTATCGTTCTATTTTCATGCGTAAACTCCGGTCTATACGTAGCGATATACGTATTTTCTTTCGCTACGTCAAATAGCATGATATCTTGAATTTTTTCATCTGGTGCTAACTTTTTACTAATAAAGCTATCAGGGTTATTATATTCTTTAAATCTTGTACCTTTCTTATCGGTAATCTCAAATTCATAAAATGCAAAAGGTATTTCCTTTTTACTATTATTTTCTACTTTGAAAATAATCCCCAAAATCTCCTCTTTCTTTTTATTCTCATCATAATCCGGATATCCTAATTTAACTGAATCGATAGTTACTTGCAAACCATCTACGTCTACTGTCTCCCCTATTTTATACACTTTATCTTGAACATCTTCTTGTTTACTTTCATTACTATCTTTAGTCTCAGTGCAAGCACTTAAACTAAAAGCTATGCCAAAAATTAAAACAATTTGACTTACCTTTTTTAACATACTCTTTCCTCCACATAAGACAATATTTCATATGTATCATAACAAAACGCTTTACTCTTTCTTGTCATATTTTGTCGTATTAATTGTTAACTGCACAAATAGAAAAAAGCTATCTTCTACAAAAGATAGCTTTCATGATGCCGATGAAACCTTAAGCCCAATGACACCCAAAACAATAAAAAGAATACAAAATGCTTGAAATAAACTAATATGCTCTTTAAAAAAGTACACACTAATAATTGTAATAAGTAATGTTCCAACGCCAGACCAAATAGCATAAGCAATACTTAAATGAATCTTTTTCACAACGATGGCAAACACGCTGAAACAAATCCCATAAAACACGAAAATCAATACACTTGGAACGAGCTTTGTTAAACCATTTGATAGTTTCATCGCAATTGTTCCAGCTACTTCAAAAATAATTGTAACAAGTAATAATAGCCAATATACCATACTAGAATCTCCTTCTCTGTTACCTTATAGAGATTCTAGTATACTACTTATAGTCCCAATGAAATATATTTAATTTCTAAATATTCCTCGATGCCGAAATGGCCTCCTTCACGACCGATACCACTTTCTTTAAATCCACCAAATGGTGCTTGTGCAACTGATGGAAGACCATCGTTTAGACCGATAATACCGTACTCTAACGCTTCACTAATTTGGAATGCTTGGCTAATGTCTTTCGTGAAAATATACGCAGCTAAACCGTATGGTGTATTGTTTGCACGTTCGATTACTTCATCAACTGTTTTAAATTTCGCAACTGGTGCCACTGGCCCAAATGTTTCTTCATTCATACAAAGCATCGTATCATTTGCCAACCCAATTACAGTCGGTTGAATGAAATGTCCCTCTAACTCTGCGACCTTTTGACCACCATATAAAACTGTTCCACCTTTTTGAATAGCATCTTCAATATGTTCTTGTACTTTTGAAACTGCATTCTCATCAATAAGTGGCCCGACAGTCGTTCCGTCACCGAAACCGTCTCCTACTTTCAACTGCCCTACTGCCTTTTGGAACTTCTCTACAAATACTTCGTATACTTCTTCTTGAACGAATACTCGGTTTGTACATATACACGTTTGTCCTGCATTACGGAATTTCGAACCAATCACCGCTTCTACTGCTTTATCTAAATCTGCATCATTCATTATGATAAACGGAGCGTGTCCCCCTAACTCAAGCGAAACTTTTTTCATCGTTTGCGCCGCACTAGCCATTAACTCTTTCCCGATTTCCGTTGACCCTGTAAAGGACACTTTTCGAACGCGACCATCTTCCATCCATGTATCAGCAATTGCTTTTGCACTACCTGTTACGATATTGATTACGCCCTTTGGAATATCTGCTTCATGGGCTAATTCAGCTAATTTCAATGCAGTTAATGGCGTTTGACTTGCCGGTTTCACAACGGCTGTACAGCCTGCTGCAAGCGCTGGGGCTACCTTTCTCGTAATCATAGCAGCTGGGAAGTTCCAAGGTGTAATAGCTGCCATAACGCCAACTGGTTGCTTCATAACTAAAATGCGCTTATTCGGATGAGCAGCAGGAATCATTTCACCATATACGCGTTTCCCCTCTTCTGCATACCATTCAACAAAACTGTTTGCATAATTTACTTCACCAAGCGCTTCTGCAAACGGCTTCCCTTGTTCCTTCGTCATAATCGCTGCGATCTCTTCTTTATTTTCATCAATAAGCATGAACCACTTTTTTAACTTCGTTGCACGATCTGCTGCCGTTAACTTAGACCACGTTTTAAAAGCTTCATGTGCAGCATCAACAGCTTGCTTTGCCTCTGTTACTCCGCCTTTTGGTACAGTTGCAAATATTTCCTTCGTCGCAGGATTATTTACTTCAATTTGTTCTTGTAGTGTAATCCACTCACCATTTATATACATCGCCTTTTTATCTATACTTACGAAAGTCGCCTTTTTATCCAATGTTTTCTTCCTCCTCTATGAACTTCTTAATTTTTCTAGTAGCAGCAGATTGACTAATTTGCAAAAACTCAGCCACTTTATAACTTGATCCATACGTTTTATACGCTTTAAGAATTATATTTCTCTCTACCTCTTCCAGCATTTTATAAAGGCTTTGCCCCGATTGTTCAACTGCAGCCTCTTGCATAGAGAGTGGCAAATCCTCTACCGTTACAACATCATCAACAGTAATAACAATTCTCTCAATTACATTCTCTATTTCTCTATTGTTCCCTTCCCACGGATATCCAACAAACATTTGTAACGTACTCGGCGCTAGTTTCACATCACGTCCGTACTTTTTATTAAAGTGCTGCAAGTAATGATAAATAAGCGGCAAAATATCTTCTGTTCTTTCCCTAAGCGGGGGAATTGCAATTGGAATGACATTCAAACGATAGTATAAATCTTTCCGAAATGTTCCTTGTTTCACCATCTCGCTTAAATCTCTATTTGTTGCCGCCACAATTCGAACATCTACTTTTTTTAATTCTCTTCCGCCTATAGGACGAAATGTTTTTTCTTGCAATACTTGCAAAAGCTTCGCTTGAATTTCAAGCGGCATTTCACCGATTTCATCTAAAAAAAGAGTTCCTTTATGCGCGGATTCTAATAGTCCCTTTTTCCCTTCACGATTCGCACCTGTAAAAGATCCACCTGAATATCCAAAAAGCTCCGATTCAATTAAATTAGTTGGTAATGCCGCACAATTAATTTCATAGAAACTTTCATGCTTACGGTGACTCACTTCATGTAAATGGCGTACTAATCGACTTTTTCCTACTCCAGTCTCGCCTAAAACGAGAACAGTACTATCCACTACAGATACTTTTTTGATTGTATCGACTATTTTTTGCATAGCTAGACTTTTAAAAATAAGTCCTTCATGCTCATATGTTTCTCTTAATTCTTTTTTATATGTTTTTAGCTGATTATCCATTTCCTCTACCTTTTGACGTAATTGATAGAGTTCAGTAAGGTCGCGAGAATAACTAATCACTCTTCTTAAATTTCCCTCATCATCAAAAACAGGCCTTGTACGAACGTGTAAATACTCTCCTGATTTTGTAGTTTGAACGAGTTCAATTGGCCTCTTTTTTTCAATCACTTCTAATGTCGCTGATGGATAAAAGATTCCATCCTTTTGTAGTTCTTTTACATGCTTACCAACTAACTCTTCTGCAGCTAGTTGGTAGTGCCTTTCACATGTACTATTTACACGTACAACGATCCCTTGCTCATCTGTAACAAAAATTTCGTCAAACGCATATTCAAATACATCTTTTAAATCCATTAACACTCGTTCCTTTTCTGCAACCATCCTAGCCACTCCTAACTTCAAATCCATCGATCCACTTCACTACCTTTATTATAAAGTGAATTTTCTGCATTTAATATAGAGTCAGCTAGAATGTTTGCTATTTATACTTCAGTTTTTAAACGCGAGCGATGTTTGTTTGCTCATAACAAGCTTGCAATGATTCTTCAATTATTGTTAAACCTTCTTCAAGTTGCTCATCTGTAATAACTAAAGGCATTAACACACGGATAACATTTCCATATGTCCCTGCTGATAATAACAGTAACCCACGCTTATTTGCTTCTGCACATAGATTAGCCGTTAACGTTTTGTCAGGTGCTTTTGTCTTACGATCTTGAACGACCTCAAATGCACACATTGCGCCTAACCCACGCACATCACCGATGCAATGATATTTATTTTTCATCTCTTCGAATCGGTTCATTACGACTTTTCCTAATTCTATCGCTCTATCATTTAATTTCTCATTTTCTATTACATCGAGAACAGCTAATGCAGCCGCACATCCTAATGGACTTCCTGCATACGTTCCACCAAGTTCACCTGGTGCAGACTCATTCATAATTTCTTTACGTCCAATGACACCACTTATCGGTACACCAGCACCTAATGATTTAGACACTGTAATTAAATCTGGAACGACATCATAGTGATCAATTGCAAAATATTTTCCTGTACGACTAAAGCCTGTTTGTATTTCATCCGCTACAAATAAGATGCCGTTCTCTGAACAAATGCGGCGTACTTCTTGAACAAATTTCTTACTTGGGACGATAAATCCACCTTCCCCTTGAACAGGTTCCATTACAACAGCTGCAATTGTTTCTGGTGCTACTTCCGATATGAAGAAGTTCTTAAACTCTTCAATAATAAAATCATCATACTGCTCTTCCGTTAATCCCTCTGGGCGACGGTATTCGTATGGAAATGGCGCTTTATATACTTCTGGAGCAAAGGGACCAAACCCAAATTTATATGGCTTCACTTTACTTGTCATCGTCATTGTCATTAATGTACGCCCGTGGAAACCTTTAGAAAATGCGATAATACCAGGTCTCTTCGTATATTTACGAGCGATTTTCACCGCGTTCTCAACTGCTTCTGCACCACTATTTAAAAACAGGACTTGCTTATCGAAACTTCCTGGTGCCAATGCCGCAAGCTTTTCTGCTAATTCAATATATGGCTCATACATCATAACGTTAAATCCAGTATGAATGTATTGATCGACTTGTTTATGGAGCGCTTCTTTAACCGTTGGATGACAATGCCCTACGTTAATTGTCCCGATTGCTCCTGCAAAATCAATGTACTGATTGCCATCAACATCTGTTACAAGAGCACCATTGGCAGATCGTACAAACGTTGGGATGCCGTTACTTACTCCTTTTGGTACTATATTTTGACGGCGTTCTAATAAAGATGCCGCTTTCGGTCCTGGAATTTGTTCATTTACTTTAGCAAATTTTTTTGTGTTCATTGTGTACCCCATCCTTTTCTTTACATTGTTTTCTCTTTTTATTGCAAAATATATGCCAACTTTCTTTTCTAGCATTTATCCTATATTCTTTGTATCCAGGCATAAAAAATAAGTCTATAAAGACTCATTAAGAGTCTTTATAGACTTATTTTCCTTACACATTAGACTTTTCTTTCTCCCAGAAAAACTCACCCGATTGAGAAATAAACTCTCCAACAGAATCTAACACTAAATCAGCAAGTGGTTCTAATGTTGGACGGTCTCCTGTACCAGATAGCACCCCAATTGCATAGCAATCGCCATTTTTAGCTAAATGTAAATCAGTTGGCGTATCTCCAACAACCGCAACCTCACATGATTCTAAATTAAATTTCTCACAAAACACTTCTATAATCTTTTTATCTGGTTTTTGCGCAGGGAATGTATCCGAGGCTATAATATAATCAAAAAAGTTCTCCAACTTATATTGTTTTAAAAATAATTCTGTTGGTGCAAAATCATCCGCCGTGACAACCCCTAATATAAATCCTTTATCTTTTAATGCCTGTAACACTTTCGGTAAGTCTGCGGTCATTTTCATATGCGAACGATGCTCATACATAAGGGAAAATAACTTCTCACTTACCCACTGATGCATCTCTTCTTCTCTAGCAGACTCAATATAATTACAAAGCCCCTTCGCTACATCAAGGCTTGTTCCAGCAGCTATTGCACTCCTTGGATTAACAAATGCTCCCTCTACACCAATCTCTTCTAATAAGGTCTGCCGCATTGTACTTGGTAAATGATATAAACTTATACATTCAGCTACAAGTTCTTCAGCTACTTTTATCCATATTGAATGAAAATCCATTAATGTCCCATCTTTATCAAATAATATCGCCTTTACCTTCTCCATAGCACCCTACCTCTCATTTCTTATCTCTTCCAGTGTATCAATAAAGTATGGATGTAAAATAAAAGAATTGTAAAAATACCATAAAAATCAAACTAACTCCCAATTTACAATTCATTTTAACAAAGTAAAAAAGGATGCCTTTACAGGGCATCCTCTTGATGTTCAGGAACAAATAGTTCTAAACAATGATATATATTTTCGAATTCCATCGGTGCATCTCCACCATACTCACCATCTAAATTAATCATTAGTTTATCTGGTGAATGTACTTTAATTCGGTTCGCTTGTGTATATAACACTTTTGGATTATTAATATGTTCACCACGTTGTGCTTGTGTTGCTGCTTTAATTAAATCAGCGATAGAACCTTTTTTCAGTACTAATAGGTCAAATAACCCATCGTTAATAGATGCATACGGTGCTACCTTTTCAAATCCACCTACTGAACGAGTATTCGTAATTAAAAACATCGTAATTTCTTCTTGTAGTAACTTTCCATCATACTCAATTTCAACATATGTCGGATGCAATGATGGTAACATCTCGATACCTTTTAGGTAATAAGCAAGCTGCCCTAATACTGTCTTTAACTTACTCGGTACTTCGTATGTTAATTCTGTAATACGACCGCCACCAGCGATGTTAATAAAATATGTATCGTTCGCTCTACCAAGGTCTAATGGCACTGTTTTTCCTTCGCAAATAATATCTGCTGCCTCTTCAATAGAACGAGGTACACCAATTGCACGTGCAAAGTCATTTGTCGTTCCAACTGGAATAATTCCAAATTTCGGACGGAATTCATGCCCAACTAAACCGTTTACTACTTCATTTAACGTACCGTCGCCACCAGCCGCAATAACAACATCAAACTTACGATCCGCAGCTTGCCTCGCCGCCACAGTAGCGTCTCCAGGACCCGTTGTCGCATGACAAGATGTCTCATAGCCAGCTTGTTCTAATTTTTGTAATACTTCTGGTAAGCTCTTCTTAAATAGCTCACGCCCAGAAGTAGGATTATAAATAATTCTTGCTCGCTTCATCATTTATTAGCACAGGAAATTTCTTTATGTATCGAAAAAGAACATACTGAACTTCTATTCAGTATTCCCATGCCTACCTCCTCTCATCTTGCTATCCTTCTTTTATCCCGCTCAAACAGGCAGTAAGAACCCGATTCGTGTAGTCCATCAAAAGTAAATATTCATTTCAATGGTTTTTTATTTGACCCCAAAATTTATCCCGCTATTTGCGGGCAGTAAATGCCCGATTGGTGAGGGCTAATAATCAGTGTTGGATGAACCTCCCACTGATTAAAGTTTCACTTTATTTCTATCCATTCTTCCATAAAAATTTACATATAACGAATAATAACTATCTATTATTTCATGAGATGAAAAAAACCTCTATGTTTAGATTTATCATTATTCCCACCTTTTTGCAACTATCATACCATAGTTGCTATACAAACATTTTTCCACTTTTGACAGTTAATCAAACGTTTGTTTAAACGATTTTGTCTCATTTAAACAAACGTTTGATTAACCTAGAAAAACACCCATGTACGGGTGTTTTTCTGCTTAATCTTTAAAAGTTACTACTATTATCGCTTATTAATCTCTTCAAGTAAGATTTTGTTAACAAGCGGTGGATTTGCTTGTCCTTTTGTAGCTTTCATAATTTGACCAACTAAGAAGCCAATTGCACGGTCTTTACCGTTTTTAAAGTCTTCGATAGATTGCTCATTATTATCAAGAATTTCTGTTACAACTTTACGAAGTGTACCCTCGTCAGAAATTTGAACAAGACCTTTCGCTTTAACGATTTCTTCTGGGTCTCCACCTTTTTCAATTAATTCATTAAATACTTTCTTCGCGATTTTAGAAGAAATTGTACCTTTTTCAATTAATTGAACCATTTTAGATAAACCAGCAGGCGTTAATGCAACGTCTTTTAATTCTTTTTGTTGTTTGTTTAAGTATGCAAGTACTTCACCCATTAACCAGTTCGATGTTAATTTCGCATCAGCACCGTCTGCAACAGTTGCTTCAAAGAAATCAGACATCTCTTTCGTTAATGTTAACACGTGTGCATCATAAGCTGGTAAGCCTAGTTCTGCAACGTAGCGAGCTTTACGTGCATCTGGAAGTTCTGGAATAGAAGCTCGAACTGCTTCTTTCCACTCATCATCAATGTAAAGTTCAACTAAGTCTGGCTCCGGGAAGTAACGGTAATCGTCAGATCCTTCTTTCACACGCATTAAGATTGTTTTCTTCGTTGCTTCATCATAACGACGTGTTTCTTGTTGGATGATACCACCAGATAACAGTTCTTTTTCTTGGCGCACTTGCTCGTGCTCAAGACCTTTTTGTACGTAAGTGAATGAGTTTAAGTTTTTCAGTTCCGCTTTTGTACCGAACTTCTCTTGTCCAACTGGACGAAGAGAAATGTTCGCATCACAACGTAAGGAACCTTCTTCCATCTTACAATCAGATACACCAGTGTATTGAATGATTGATTTTAACTTCTCTAAGTATGCATATGCTTCTTCTGGCGTACGCATATCTGGCTCAGATACGATCTCGATTAAAGGCATACCTTGACGGTTGTAGTCTACTAATGAACCATCAGCTGTATGCGTTGATTTACCAGCATCTTCTTCTAAATGAAGACGTGTAATACCGATACGTTTCTTTTTACCGTCTACTTCGATTTCAATCCAACCATTTTCACCAATTGGCTTATCAAATTGAGAGATTTGGTAAGCTTTCGGGTTATCTGGATAGAAATAGTTTTTACGGTCAAACTTCGTTTCCGTTGCGATTTCACAGTTTAATGCCATTGCAGCTTTCATCGCAAAGTTAACTGCTTCTTTATTTAAAGTAGGAAGTACCCCTGGGTATCCTAAGTCAATTACACTTGTTTGTGTATTTGGCTCCGCTCCGAATTCTGTTGGACTCGCAGAGAAAATTTTCGAATTTGTTTTTAACTCAACGTGAACCTCTAAACCAATAATTGTTTCTAAATTCATCTATGCTCGCCTCCTTACAGACTTGCTTTTTTTGTATGATAGTCTGTTGCTTGCTCAAACGCATGTGCAACGCGGTAAATTGTCGCTTCATCGAAGTGTTTACCAATGATTTGTAGACCAAGTGGCATGTTGTTAGCACCGAATCCACATGGAACTGAAATCGCTGGAACACCCGCTAAGTTTACTGGGATTGTTAAAATGTCATTTGCATACATTGTCATTGGATCGTCAACTTTTTCTCCCACTTTAAATGCCGGAGTTGGTGTTGTTGGTCCAATAATAACATCATAGTTAGCAAATACATTTTCAAAGTCGTTCTTAATTAATGTACGTACTTGTTGTGCTTTTTTGTAATATGCATCATAGTAACCAGAGCTAAGAGCAAATGTACCAAGCATAATACGACGTTTAACTTCATCACCGAAACCTTCACTACGTGTGTTTTTGTAAAGATCTAATAAGTTATTTACATTATCAGAACGAACACCGTAACGCACGCCATCAAAGCGTGAAAGGTTAGCAGATGCTTCAGAAGAAGATAGTAAGTAATACGTTGCTAGAGCGTATTTAGAGTGTGGAAGAGATACTTCCTCCCAAGTTGCGCCCATACCTTCTAATACTTTTAAAGCAGCTAGTACTGACTCACGAGCTTCTTCGCCAACACCTTCGCCTAAGTATTCTTTCGGTACAGCAATGCGTAAACCTTTAACATCGCCTGTTAAACCAGCTAAATAGTTTCCAACTTCAACGTTTGCAGAAGTTGCATCCATGCGGTCAATACCTGAAATAGCTTGTAATAAGTATGCATTGTCTTCTACTGTACGTGTAATCGGTCCGATTTGGTCAAGTGAAGATGCGAATGCTACTAATCCGTAACGAGATACGCGTCCGTAAGTTGGTTTTAAACCTACAACACCGCAATATGCAGCTGGCTGACGGATAGAACCACCCGTATCAGAACCTAGAGAGAATAGTACTTCTCCTGCTGCTACAGCTGCTGCAGAACCACCACTAGATCCGCCTGGAACGTAATCTAAGTTCCATGGGTTTTTCGTAGCGTAGAATCCTGAGTTTTCATTTGAAGAACCCATTGCGAACTCGTCCATGTTTAATTTACCGATTGTAATTGTGTCAGCAGCTTTTAGCTTTTGCACAACTGTCGCATCATAAATTGGATCGAAGTTTGCTAATATTTTGCTTGCACAAGTTGTACGAAGACCGTTAGTTACAATGTTATCTTTTACACCAATTGGCATACCGAATAATAAACCATTATCTTCAGCGCCGATTTTTGCATCTAATTCTTTCGCTTTTGCGCGTGCATTTTCTTCATCTAATGTAAGAAAGGCTTTTACGTTATCTTCAACATCCGCAATACGTTTGTAAGATTCTTCTACTAAATCCGTAACGGAAATTTCTTTGTTGTTTAACTTCTTATGTAACTCTGATACTGAATGATCAAATAATGACATCGAAATTCCCCTCCTCTATTCTAATACTGCTGGAACACGGATTTGATTATCTTTGTGATCCGGTGCATTTTTTAATACTTCTTCAACTGGTAAACCTTTTTCTGGTACATCTTCACGCATAACATTTTTCATAGTTAATACATGAGTTGTTGGTTTTACATCTGTTGTATCTAATTCATTTAACTGTTCTGCAAATGTAACAATTGCATCTAGTTGTTTTTGAAATTTTTCTGCTTCTTGATCAGTAATTGCAAGACGTGCTAAATGTGCTACGTGCTTTACATTCTCAACGGAAATTCTTGACACGGCTAGGCCACCTCCATAATATATCGTTCAATCTACAATACTATTGATGATACCAAATTTTCAGTACTTCAAGCAAGTCAACACAGAGTACTTACGCCATTTTTACATAAAAAAAGAAAGGCAAATGCCTTTCTTTACAATTTACTCTTTATCTAACGGTTTATTTTTTGGAAATCTCTCGTTATCTTCTTCATTATCACGAATTGTTTTTTGTAATACAAAACAAGACATCGTTAAAAATAATGTTCCAATTAAATAGTATCCTTTTACACTAAGCGTTTCATCTAACGTATAAATCCCAATTAGCATACCTGAAAGCGCACAAACAAATGAAGTCCATGCTAAAAATGTGAACGCTTGCGTATTACGTCTTCTCATTGTTCTCCCCCTCGTTAGCTGTATACCCATTATAGATAAGTATATTTACCATGATGGATTTTTATGTAAATTCTAGTTTTATATTTATAAATCTATCATAAAAGAATACTATTTTAAAGAAAGTTTTCTGTCTAATCTGAAAAAATAATTAAAACCATTGACAATTTTTTCTATTCTACATAAAATAAAAATAAATATTACGAACCTCGAAATATACGGGAGTGGAATTAATTGTTGCAATATGAACATTTTTTAGACTTACTGCTAGATAACGCCAAGAAACTTTTCTATCCTGAAGAATGGGTAAGCCTAGATTTAACACTTTCTAAAACAGAAGTATTTTGTTTACTTTGGATGGAACGAAATACAGATATTACAATGACGAAAATTGCTGACCTTCTTGATATACCGATGAGTACAACGACGGGCGTTGTAAATCGCCTTGTAAAAAAGGGATATATTGAGCGCTACCGTGATGAAAACGACCGACGTATTGTATTAATTCGGTTAACAGAAAACGGCGTAATGCTCGTTCAAGAAGTAAAACAAAATGCAGCCCACTACTTTAGCTTAGTGACAGAAGCATTGTCAGAAGAAGAAAAAGCATTCTTACTACAAATCTTCCAAAAGATTATGAATCACATTGCTACGTCACAGCAAAAAACAGAAGAAAAAGTTTCTACACCTAAAATGAAAAACATTCCGATTGAATAAAACCCTATCTGGGTTTTTATTCAATCATTTACTTCGACACTCGTAATATTCGATATTCGAAACAAAGGAGATATGAATGATGAGAATTATTTTGTATACAGGTAAAGGCGGCGTAGGAAAAACTAGCATTTCAGCAGCAACAGCAATTCAAAGCGCAAAACAAGGATTAAAAACTTTAGTCATGAGTACAGATCCCGCTCATAGTTTAGGAGATTCATTTGGTATAAAGCTATCTTCTGAGCCATTAGAAATTCGTGAAAATTTGTGGGCACAAGAAATTAATACGATTTATGAGATGGAAAAAGGATGGGGAAAATTACAGAAATATATTACACTACTCTTCACTTCCAAAGCAGCCGATGATATTACAACAGAAGAATTAACGATGTTTCCTGGTATGGAAGATTTAATTAGCTTACTTCGCGTACTCGATTATTATAAACAAAACACATATGATGTTATCATTATTGATTGTGCTCCAACAGGAGAAACATTAGCAATGCTAAGCTTTCCAGACATGCTCGGCTGGTGGATGGAAAAATTGTTTCCTATTAAAAGAAAAGTTTTAAAAGTCGTTCGTCCTGTAGCTCAACCACTCCTTGGTGTCCCTCTTCCAACCGATGATATTATGGACGAATTAACAAATACACTTGAACAGCTTGGAGAAATGAGAGATATTTTATCAAACCGAGAAGTAACAAGTATCCGCATCGTTGTAAATCCTGAAAAAATGGTCATTAAAGAAGCTCAGCGTAGCTTTACTTATTTAAATTTATACGATTATAACGTAGATGCCATTATGATTAATCGCGTCATCCCTAACACCGTCACCGATCCTTATTTTCAAGCATGGAAAGATACACAGAAGAAATATAAAACATTAATTCAAAATAGTTTTGATCCACTTCCTATTTACGAAGCTCCAATGTTTGAACAAGAAGTTGTTGGTTTACCTATGTTAGAGCGTGTAGGAGATGCTTTATTTAAAACTGATCATTGTCCTACTGAAGTGAAATTTAACGGCCGCACACAATATGTAAGAAAAGATGGCGATGATTATATTTTCATTCTTTCTATTCCCTTCTCAAACAAAAGTGAACTTTCATTAAATCAAAAAGGTGATGAGCTAATTATTCGAGCTGGCTCTGTGAAACGAAATATTACATTGCCAAAAACGTTAACACACCTTTCTATTCAAGGGGCAAAATTTGAAGAAGATATACTAAACATTCGGTTTGGAGGTGTAGTGCATGCATGAGGAACTACTACGAAGGGTAATTCGTACAAAAGTAAAAGTTGGGATGCATATATTAGAAGAGCTACCTAATCCAATCCAGCAATCAGCTAAGCAAATATTAAATATTTTGCAAGAGGAGCTAGCTGCTTATCCGAAAGAACAAGATCATCATGAAGTTAATTTAAAAAATATCATAATTGAATAACTATCTCTGTATAGAGGGCCCTTTTTAGGCTTTCTATACTTTATTGGAGTGATGTAAGTTGATGAAAAAGCATTCCACTACTATACTCTGGATCATTCCCTTATTATTTTTCATTCATAACCTTGAAGAAGCTTTCCAAATGCCACAATATCTTGCTAATCAATTTTCAATCCGCCTTATAACTAGCCAACAATTTTTCATTGCCATTTCCGTATTAACAATCTTTGTATTACTTATCGTCTTTCTATATCAACTTAACTTCTTGTCTTCTATATGCTGGATTATTTTTATACAAGGGGCCATCTTCTTTAACTCTGTTCAACATATTATTTTGTTTTTCATTTATCGCTCCTATAACCCCGGCGTAATATCAGCATTTTTCATTACTCTCTTTTCTATTTTCTTTTTTTTATCCAAAAAACACTTAATTCATCAAAAGCAATTCGTAATTACACTCCTTTTCAGCTTATTTTCTTATCCCATTATAATTTGGATTACCTTACTGTTCGCTAGCTATTTTCATTCATAAAAAAAGACCAGGAAAACTCCTGGTCCATTACTCTACTTAACAAACATTGGATTCTACGTTATACAAAATTGGAAGGTACAGAATTAGGGTTTGTTTGTTAAGTTTATATGTTGAACGAACTAACAGCGGAGGGGTTCCTTCTGTTAGTCCATTAAACCCAATCATTATTTTACGATTTTTTCAAGCTCCTCAAGTGAAAGATCTACTGAAATTGAACCATCATTTGTTTCTTTCTTAATTGCATCTGTTACTTCTTTTGAATGGTATAATTCAATTACTTTTTTCAGTGTTGGATCATCTTTATCTTTCGTACGAGCTGCGAAAATATTAATATAAGGCTTCGCATTTTCATTCTTTGGATCTTCTAAGAAAATAGGATCCTTCGCTGGATCTAATCCAGCTTGACCAGCAACACCGTTATTAATAACTGATGCCGCTACATCTTTTAACACACGAGGTGTTTGCTGTGCGATAACCGGTGTAATTTTTAATTTCTTCGGATTTTCAGCAATACCACTTGGATCTCCAAATAGACCAAAATCCTTTTTCAGCTTTAATAATCCAGCTGCATCAAGAAGTTTTAATGCACGTGCTTGGTTCGTTGGATCGTTTGGAATTGCAATTTCTGAACCATCTGGGATTTCATTTGATTTCTTATATTTTTCAGAGTATAAACCCATTGGTGCAATTTGTGTTGTACCAACAGCTGTAATATCTAACTTATGTTCCTTTTTAAATTGCTCTAAGAACGCAATATGCTGGAATGAGTTTAGTTCAATATCTCCATCAGCTAACGCTTTATTTGGCGTTGTGTAATCAGAGAACTCAATCAGTTTAACTTTAATCCCTTCTTTTTCAGCTTTCCCCTTTACAATTTCCCAAGCGTTTCCATCCGTTCCAGTTACACCAATGCGAACTGTTTTCTCTTTTGCTCCTGCATCCGAGCAGCCACTTAACGCCGAAATCCCTACAATCGCTGATAATGCAAATGCTAAAATTTTCTTCATTTTCTTTTCCTCTCTTCCTTTTTATGATCTACGTAACAAGACTTTCGCAAAGTAGTTTCCTAAATTTTGAGCTATCTGTACGAGAATAATAAGTAAAACAACCGTTACAAACATAACTGATGTATCAAAACGTTGATAACCATATGTCATTGCTAAATCACCAAGACCGCCACCACCGACAAGCCCAGCAACTGCAGAAAATTCAATTAAACCAACTGTCATAAATGTGACACCTAAGATTAATGGTGCTAACGCTTCTGGTACAAGGATTTCAAAAACAATTCTAATTGGCGAGGCGCCCATTGCTTGCGCTGCTTCAATTACTCCTTTCGGAACGGAAACAAGGTTTGTTTCAACCATTCTAGCAATACCAATTGATGCGACTAACGTCATCGGGAAAATTGCTGCTGCTGTTCCAATCGTCGTTCCGATAACACTTCTCGTTAGTGGACTTAACGCTACTAAAAAGATAATGAATGGTACCGGACGAATTGTATTAATTATGATGTTAAGAATAGAAAAGACCCATTTATTTTCTAAAAAGTTTCCTTTTCTCGTTACATATAAAAGTAAACCTAGCGGTATACCAAGAATTGTAGCAAATATAAGGGTTACAATTACCATTAAGAGGGTATCCCCCGTCGCATCTAGTATGCGCGGCCAAAATATACTCCAATCAACTCGCATGAGCTTCTACCTCCTTCAGCTGCACTTGCAGTCTTAGATGTTGTAATGCTTTTTGAATTTCCCTCTGCTCACCTTGCAACTCTACAAGAAGATTTCCAAATAGCACATTTTGAAGTTCAATAATATTTCCGTACAGTACATTTACATCGACGTTATAGTTTTTTGCGATATATGATAGTACCGGCTGTCCTGTCTCTTCACCAGTAAATGTTAGACGATAAATTTGACCACCATTTTGAATTTTCGCTAGAACACTTTCCGGTAAATGATCATTAATGACAGAACGTACAAAGTTTTGAGTCGTCTTTGTTTTTGGTTGCGTGAAAACATCAAACAGTTTTCCTTCTTCAATAACTTTTCCCTTCTCCATTACAGCTACACGGTGACAAATTTCTTTCACAACATGCATTTCATGTGTAATAAGAAGAATTGTTAAATTGTATTGTCTATTTACTTTCTTTAATAAGTTTAGAATTTCTGTCGTTGTTTCTGGATCTAAGGCTGATGTTGCCTCATCACATATAAGAATATCTGGCGATGTCGCAAGTGCTCTAGCAATGCCCACACGCTGCTTTTGTCCACCTGATAGCTGCTCTGGGTAATAGTTTGCTTTATCTTCTAACCCTACAAACTTCAGCAGTTCATTTACTCTTTCTTTTATCTCATTCTTTGGCACTTTCGCTAACTTTAATGGATAAGCAATATTTCCAAATACTGTTCTTGAATTAAATAAATTAAAACTTTGAAAAATCATTCCAATTCTTTGTCTCAGTTTACGTAATTCTTTCGTCGATAATGATGTAATATCTTTATCATCTATTGAAATCGTTCCTTCCGTCGGTCTCTCTAACATATTTACTAGGCGTAATAACGTACTCTTTCCAGCGCCACTAAAACCGATAATGCCAAAAATTTCGCCTTTCTCAACTGATAATGTTACATCCTCTACCGCATGAACAGATTGCCCAGCTGATTCATACACTTTACTTACATTGTTAAAAGAAATCATTTTTTCCCCTCCTATATGCTGTAAAAACTTGAAGCAGAGCTTTCGAGGTAAAATAAAAAGTGCTCTCCTTCTTATCAACCATAAAGATAAGAAGGAGAGCACTTTTATGTACTCATTCACATCTTCTCATCTTCCAAGCCTTTATATGGCTTGCTGGAGTTAGCACGGTATTAAAAAAACCCGTTGCTGAGGTATCGTAGGGCCAGTCCCTCCACCTCTCTGGATAAGAATGTATCGATTTAATTGTCGTTTAATTAATTCTCATTATAGAACTCAGAATAATAAGAGTCAATACATTTTTTAGAAAAATATTAATTATTCCTTTATTAAAATTTTCAGATGAAAATTCATGAGAAAATAGTAACTTTCAAGGTTATTTAAAATTCTTCTTCCTCATATTTTTAAACAGGAGAATCCTCTCTACGAATTGAATATGAAACTCGGAGGAAGATAAATATATGAAAACAGCTCTTTTACTCGTCGATATTCAAAACGATTATTTTCCAAATGGAAAGATGGAATTGCGTAATCCAGTAGAAGCAAGCGAATATGCTAATCAGTTATTACAACACTTTAGAACAAACAGCGAACCTATTCTTCATATCCAACACGTAGCTATAAAAGATGACGCTACTTTTTTCCTACCTAATACAGAAGGTGTACATATTCACGAAAGCGTACGTCCACTTAGAGAAGAAACAGTTATAGTCAAACATTATCCAAATAGCTTCCGAGAAACTAATCTTCTAGAGCAATTAAAACGTTTAAATATTGAACATGTCGTTGTATGTGGGATGATGACTCATATGTGTATCGATGCTACAGTAAGGGCTGCATTCGATTTTGGCTTTCAATGTACCGTTATACATGATGCTTGTGCTACAAAAGACCTTTCTTTTAAGAACGCTACTATACCAGCTGTTTACATTCACAATACAATTTTAGCTAGTTTAAATGGCGTATATGCAAATGTAATAAGCACGCAAGAATTTTTAGCTACATAAAAAAACACTCCTTTCAGTGAGCAAAACCGAAAGGAGTGTTCCTTGTCGAACCATAGATTTTCTTTCAAATTGTATTATACAGGAAATTCTCAAAATGAATACTAAAAAATATGACTAATAAGTCAACTTTTCTCATCATTTTATTTCTGTTCACATGTTTATCCCGCTACTAATAGGTTTTAGCTCATTCCCTTCGAACGATGGTAATATATAGGATTTCAATTTTAAAAGGAGCTCTTCACATTCTGTGAAGAGCTCCTCTACTATTTCTTATAAAGTTTCAGAAGTAGTTTTTGCTTGCATGTGAAGTGCTAAGTAATCAGGTCCACCAGCTTTAGAGTCTGTACCAGACATGTTAAAGCCACCGAATGGTTGGTAACCTACGATTGCACCAGTACATCCACGGTTGAAGTATAAGTTACCAACGTGGAAGTCTTCGCGTGCTTTTTCAATATGGTCACGGTTGTTAGTAATAACAGCACCTGTTAAACCGTATTCCGTATTATTTGCAATTGCAAGTGCATGATCGAAGTCTTTCGCTTTACAGAATGCTACTACTGGTCCGAAGATTTCTTCTTTCATTAAGCGAGCATCTTCTGCAACGTCAGCAACGATTGTTGGTTGGATGAACCAGCCTTTAGAATCGTCTCCTTCGCCACCTGCTAAGATTCTACCTTCTTCTTTACCAATTGCAACATAGCTCATTACTTTATCGAATGCAGCTTGGTCATTAACAGGACCCATGTTTGTACCTAATACTGCTGGGTTAGCAACTGTTAATTCTTTTGTTAATTCAACAGCACGATTTAATACATGATCATATACATCTTCATGGATTACTGCACGAGAACATGCAGAACATTTTTGTCCTGAGAATCCGAATGCTGATGCAACGATAGACTTAGCTGCTAATTCAAGATCTGCTTCTTTATCAACAACGATTGTATCTTTACCGCCCATTTCAGCGATAACGCGTTTTAACCAAATTTGTCCTGGGTTTACTTTCGCTGCACGCTCATAGATGCGGATACCTACATCACGAGATCCCGTGAAGCTTACGAAACGTGTACGAGGATGATCTACTAAGTAGTCACCAACTTCAGAACCGTTACCTGGAACGAAGTTTACTACGCCAGCTGGTAAGCCAGCTTCTTCTAATACTTCCATAAATTTCGCTGCTACTACAGGAGTTGTACTAGCTGGTTTTAGTAATACTGTGTTACCAGAAACTAAAGCAGCTGTTGTCATACCTGCCATAATTGCAAATGGGAAGTTCCAAGGAGAAATGATAACGCCTACTCCTAATGGAATGTACGAGAAACGATTATATTCAATTGGACGGCTTTCTACTGGAATACCGTCTTTTAATTTTAACATTTGACGACCATAATATTCCATAAAGTCGATTGCTTCTGCTGTATCAGCATCTGCCTCATTCCATGGCTTACCTGCTTCTTTTACAAGAATAGCAGAGAATTCATGTTTTCTGCGACGAACGATTGCTGCAGCACGGAATAAAATGTCTGCACGCATTTCTGGCTTTGATTTTCTCCAAGTTTGGAATGTTTCATCCGCTACTTGCATTGCTTTTTCAGCTAACTCACGGCTTGCTTTTGAAACACGACCAACAAGTTCCTCTTTATTTGCAGGGTTTACAGAAACAATTTTGTCTTCTGTAGTGATTTTTTCTCCCCCAATAATTAATGGATAGTCTTGTCCAAGATAAGATTCTACTTTCTTTAAACCTTCTTCAAACGCTAATTTGTTAGCCTCCACTGAAAAATCTGTAAATGGCTCATGTTTGTATGCTACTACCATTTTTTTAGCCTCCCCTTAGAAAAACGTTTACATTTTACAACATTATTCTACACGATAATTTAGATTTATTCAAATATTCCTAGACTTATATTTTAAAAATTAATAAATTTTTAAAATATAATAAAAAAAAGAGATTCATACATGCGTATGAATCTACAAAATATGAGTATATTCCAAAACATTTTTCCCGATCAATAATATAGTAACTAATAAAAATAAAGTCCTTACATATCCAACACCTTTTTGAACCGCAAACTTCGATCCAAAATAAGCACCTAAGATCATTGATAATCCCATGATAATACCATATTCAAAATGAATTATATCTAAAAATAAAAAAGTAATTAAAGATACAATATTACTAACAAAGTTCAAAAGTTTTCCAGATGCTGCCGCTTGAATAAAATCCAAGCCAATTAATAAAAATGCAAAAATTAAAAACGACCCTGTCCCTGGTCCAAAAAATCCATCATAAAATCCTATCATTAAAATAGCAAAGAAAAATATTAATGTTTTTCTTTGCGTCATCTTCTTATAGGTAGACACACTTCCCCAATTCTTTTTTGCAATAATATAAATAGCAATAAATACCAACATTACAAGTACTAATGGGCGTAAAATATCCGGTGGAATAAATTTTACTACTAAAGCACCTGCAACAGCTCCAACAATAGTTAACGGGATTAACTTTCCTACAATTTTAAAATCAACTTTTCCTGATCGAATAAAATATATCGCACTCGTAAACGTCCCCATTGTTGCCGCTAATTTATTCGTTGCAATTGCCGAAGCTGGCGATAAGCCAACAAACATAAGTGCAGGAAGCGAAATTAACCCTCCTCCTCCAACAACGGAATCAATAAAAGCTGCTAAAAAACCGAATGCAATTAATAAAATAATGACTTGAAAACTTAATTCTTCCATGAGATTTACCCCTTACCCCTATTTTTTACAACATTTTAAATTATAACAAAATTACATAAGAAAAAAAGCTGTTCCATAGAGGAACAGCCTTCATATTTAATCTAAAATCTTCACAAGTGGTTCATCTTGTTTTGCTTCACGTATAATAATAGCTTCTGGGCGTTCTACAGATTTAATCGTTACTTGTACTTTCATATAATTCGGGAAGTATTCCATAACAAGCCCTGCCACATATTGTGTAAAACCAACTATTTCAGCTTTTCCATTAAACTGGACAGGAATATCAAGCTTCATTTCTCTTAATTCATCATCTCTATACATACCAGTACCAATAACAGCTGTATAGTCGCCTTGGAAATAATCGCTTAGTTTTGCCTTAAAGTTGGATACTCTTGCAAGGTCTTCACGTTTATTATCTGTTTTCGCTTGCTCTGATGGGAACAAATAATATTTTTCATTAATTTGTTTCCAATCTTCAACCGTTTCACTACCTTTTTCAACATTCGCATAAGAAACAAAATTACCCGGCACGAGCGAAGACTTTGGAGCTTGGCGATAAATCGCAAATGTTATTGGAATATTTTTGGTTTCAGGTTCTTTTTGATGTATGACTTTCAAAATTTCTTGCGCCATTTTTTTCCCTTCAGCTAACATCTTTTCATCCGGGATTGCAGCTTCACGTGGATAACCATGCTCTTCGTTAAAATATTGAACAGAATTCATCGCTAATCCAACTACCATACCAACGCGTTCCTCGTCGTTATCGCCTTTTTTCACATAATAATCATGCTCTAAAATATTCGAAATATATATTGGATTTTTTTTATTTTTCACTTCTAGTGATTCGGATCCTGTTCCTAATGCAGGGTTTAATCCTATATTAGGAAATTTAACTGCATCTTTTTTTAATTTGTCCTCTAGTTCCTTTTGTTCAGCATCTGTACGTTTTCTTTTAACAAGCATCTGTATAGTTTGAGTATCTAGAGCTTTTCCGCCTTTTAAAAAATTATCTTTCGTACTAAATGATTCTTTTGCAATTCGCATTAACCCTGTTTCAAATTCATCTATATCAAGACGACTATTTAACCCTTGCACGACTAAACCACGTGCCTTTCCACCATCAAATGGAATAGTCGTCTTATAATATTCATCCGAAATAGCGTATTTTGGAACAACTGATTGTTCTTTTGCTTTCCCCGATTTCTCAGCCACTTTTTCATCTTTGTCGGCACCTGCACTACACCCACTTACAAGTAGGCCAAGGCTTAATACCGCTAATGCTATTTTTTTCATGGTAAGTTTGCACCTCTTACTTATTTAGCTCTTGTAAGAACCTCTCTTCATTCCAAACCTCAACATTATGTTTCTCCGCTTGTGCTAATTTCGAACCAGCCGCTTCACCTGCAACAACTAAATCCGTACTCTTACTAACACTTCCCGTTACTTTTCCACCTAATGCCTCAATCTTCTTCTTCGCTTCACTTCGCCCCATAACTTCTAGCTTACCTGTTAAAACAACCGTTTTTCCTGCGAAGTAAGATTCAACATTTTGTAAATCTGCAATTTTTATACCTTTGTATGTCATATTCACGCCATACTCTTTAAACTGCTGTAATAACTCTAATACATCTTCATTATCAAAATATGTCACAACAGATTGAGCCATTTTTTCGCCAATTTCATTAATTGCTTTTAGTTCTTCTTCCGTTGCTTTTACAAGCTCATCCATCGTTTCAAAGTGCTCTGCAAATGTACGTGCTGCTTTCGCTCCAACGTGGCGAATTCCAAGACCAAATAATAATCGCTCTAACGAGTTTTCTTTAGAATTTTCAATTGCTTGTATTAAGTTTGTTGCTGATTTTTCACCAAAACGTTCTAACTGTAATAATTGCTCTTTCGTCAATGCATATAAATCAGCAAATGTACGAATGTAATCAGCATCAAAGAGTTGTGTAATGACACGTTCCCCAAGTCCATCAATATTCATTGCATTTCTTGAAACGAAATGGATTAACCCTTCTCGAATTTGAGCAGGACAAGTTGGATTTATACAACGAAGTGCTACTTCTTCTTCTAAACGAACAAGTTCACTCTCACATGCTGGACAATGAGTTGGCATGCGGTATTCTTCTTCCTCACCAGTACGCTTATCAAAAATAACGTTCACAACTTCAGGAATAATATCTCCAGCCTTCTTCACAACAACGTAGTCACCAATTCGAATGTCTTTTTCACGAATTAAATCTTCGTTATGTAAAGAAGCACGACGAACAATTGTACCAGCAACTCTCACTGGCTCTAGTTCTGCAGTCGGTGTTACAACTCCTGTTCGGCCAACACTTAATTCAATGCCTGTTAATCTCGTTACAACTTCTTCAGCCGGGAATTTATAAGCAATCGCCCATCTTGGACTCTTCGCTGTAGTTCCTAGACTTTCTTGAAGGGCAACATCATCTACTTTTATAACGATTCCATCAATCTCATAATCAAGATGCGGACGTTTTTCTTGCCATTCTTCTACATAAGCTATAACTTCTTCAATTGTTTCACATGTACGGCGATTTGGATTTGTCTTAAATCCAAGTTCACCTAAGAAATCAAGCGATTCACTATGTGATGGAATTGTTTTTTCTTCTACATTCGCAAGACCATACACAAACATAGATAAGTTACGCTTCGCTGCAATTTTCGGATCAAGTTGACGTATTGAACCTGCTGCTGCATTACGCGGATTCGCAAATACATCTTCTCCATTTTGCTCTTTTTCTTCATTTAGTTTAACGAATGAACGCTTCGGCATATAAGCTTCGCCTCGTGCTTCTAACGTTACTTCTTCATTTAAACGAAGTGGGATAGCTTTAATCGTTTTTAAATTTTGAGTAATATCTTCACCCGTTACACCATCACCACGTGTCGCCCCTTGAATGAAGCGTCCTTTTTCATAATGAAGCGAAACGGCAAGCCCGTCAATTTTTAATTCACATATATATCTTACATTCGCACTATCAATTCCTTGACGTACTCTTCTGTCGAAATCACGTAAATCTCCTTCGTTAAATGCATTTCCTAAACTTAACATTGGTGACTTATGTGTTACTTTTTCAAATATATCAAGAACAGTCCCCCCAACGCGAACGGAGGGAGAATCTTCACTCATAAACTCTGGGTTCTCTGCTTCTAATTTTATAAGCTCCTGCATATTACGGTCATACTCCGCATCAGAAACAGAAGGATTGTCTAACACGTGATATTGATAGTTAAATGTATTTAACAAATCACGTAGTTCTTCTATACGTTTTTTTGCTATCTCTTTTGACATATCCTCATTCCTTTCTATTGTTTCGTCACAGGTGCAAATTTTGCTAACAAGCGTTTAACACCAATTGGGCTTGGGAACGCAATATCTAATTCTTTTGCATCACCTTCACCTTTTACACTTACAACTGTACCGATTCCCCATTTTTGGTGGGAAGCTTTATCGCCTACTGCCCAGCCGATTTGTTCGCCGCCTGTCGTCTTAGCTGCAGGACGCGCGAAAGCTGAGCGAGAACGTGTTGTAGTTGTAGTTGTCGTTTTACTGCTACTTGCCACTCTTCCTTTTGCACCAAACGAAGTTTCACGCTTTGGCGCTGTTTCATTTAATGATTCCACTAGTTCTGTCGGGATTTCTGTAATAAATCGAGATGCGGCATTCATACTTGTTCTACCAAATAAAGTACGCATTTGTGCATTAGATAAATACAACTCTTCTTCTGCACGAGTAATACCTACATAAGCAAGACGACGCTCTTCTTGCATTTCATCTTCTTCCATTAGAGAACGAGTATGCGGGAATATCCCTTCCTCTAAGCCAACAATAAAGACAACCGGGAACTCTAATCCTTTCGCTGAGTGCATCGTCATTAAAATAACTTCTTCACCAGCAGTTGGGTCTTCATCTACACGATCAATATCTGCAACAAGTGCTAAGTCTGTTAAGAATGCAACAAGGCTCTTATCTTCGCTTTGAGATTCAAATGTTTGCGTAACAGATAAAAACTCATCTAAGTTCTCTAGACGACCTTCCGCTTCTAACGTACGCTCGTTTTTCAACATGTCGCGATAGCCTGTTTTCTCAATAACTTCTTCTACCAATTCTGTAACAGATAAATACTCTTGCATATTTACCCAGTTGTGTAATAACCCTGCGAATTCCTTTACTGCCTTTGTAACCTTTGCACTTACTCCAACATGCTCAATTTCATCAAATACAGCTGTTAATGAAATTCCATTTTGTACACCGTAATTAATAATTTTGTCGATAGAAGTCGCACCAATTCCACGCTTTGGCACGTTAATAATACGTGCGAAACTAATCTCATCATCTGGATTCCCAATTAAGCGTAAATACGCCAAAATGTCTTTAATCTCTTTACGGTCGTAGAACTTCGTACCGCCGACAATTTTGTAAGGAATATTAGATTTCAGGAAAATCTCCTCGACCATACGAGACTGCGCATTTGTACGATATAACACCGCAAAATCAGTATATTTTCGTTTTCCCATTTGAATATCGTCGCGAATTTTTTTCGCAACAAAGTATGCTTCGTCCTTTTCGGTTGCAGCACGATAATACGAAATTTTGTTTCCAACTTCATTATCTGTCCATAATTTCTTCGGTTTACGATTCGTATTTCTTTCAATAACCGCATTCGCTGCATTTAAAATATTTTGTGACGAACGATAATTTTGTTCTAACAGGATAACTTGCGCATTCTCATAGTCTTTTTCGAATGACAAAATGTTAGAAATATCTGCACCACGCCAGCGATAAATAGACTGGTCAGAGTCACCTACAACGCAAAGATTTTTAAAACGCGCTGCCAAATGTTTAACAAGAAGATATTGCGCTTTGTTCGTATCTTGATACTCATCAACGTGAATATATTGGAACTTACGCTGATAAAACTCTAATACTTCTGGAACACGTTCAAATAACTGAATCGTGGTCATAATTAAATCATCAAAGTCTAATGAATTATTTTTCAAAAGACGTTTTTGATACTCTGTGTATACATCGCTCGTTAATTTTTCATATGGATCAGCCATTGTAATTTTTTTTGCATATTTATCCGCAGATAACAGTTCATTTTTCGCATTACTAATACCCGCTAAAATAGATCGCGGCTCAAATTTCTTCGGATCAATATTGCGCTCTTTCATAATTTTTTTGACTACAGTTAGCTGATCGCCTGAATCTAAGATTGTAAAGTTACGATTAATACCAATACGATCGATATCCCGTCGTAAAATACGTACACACATAGAGTGGAACGTCGAAATCCAAATATCTTCTGCTTCTGGTCCCACAAGTGTATCAATACGCTCACGCATTTCACGAGCTGCTTTATTTGTGAAGGTAATAGCTAGTACATTCCATGGTGCTACACCTTTTTCACCAAGTAAATACGCAATACGATGTGTTAACACACGTGTCTTACCACTACCTGCACCTGCCATTAATAGAAGTGGTCCATTCGTTGTTTGGACTGCTTTTTGTTGCTGTGGATTTAAACCGTTTAATAATCTATCTGTCATACTCATATACGCCTGCACCTACTCTCCTTTTACTGCTTTAACTGTTTTTAACGCCGATTTTATATCATCATAAATAATATTTCCAACAACTACTGTATCAGCATATTGTGCCATGTCTTTCGCCTGTTCTGCATTAGAAATACCACCGCCATAGTATAACTTAGCTTGTTTCAATTCTGCTTTTACATTTTTAACAAGTTCAACATCTCCATACGTACCGCTATATTCTAAATAAAATATCGGTAAATGTAATAACTTGTCTGCTAAACGAGCATATGCAATAACGTCATCTTCTGTTAAATCACATTTCGCTTCTGTAAGCTGGGCTACTTTCGCTTCTGGATTTAAAACACAATACCCTTCCATAAAAATTTCGTCCCAGTCCATAATATCCCCAAATTCTTTCAATGCCTCATGATGAACACCTGTTACCCATTCTACTTTTCGGCTATTTAAAACACTTGGGATGTAATAAAAATCAAATCCTGGTGTAATTGCTTCTACATCAGAAACCTCTAATACACAAGGAACTGCATATCTACGAATGCTAACTAGCATGTGTAATACGTTATCAATTGTAACTCCATCACTTCCGCCTACAATAACCGCATCAGTTCCAGACTCACAAATCATTTCTAAATGTTCATCGCTTAACTCCTTATTTGGATCAAGCTTAAATACATGTTTCCATCCGGAAATATCGTACATGAAAACACCCTTCCTTTTCTCTAGTTATATATATTTCTGTTCAAAATAACAGTTTATTTTCATCATTATTGTTTTAACTTCATCTTAAATATTTGTTTAAAACGGAGAATTAAGTTTGGAATTACCTCTTCCATATTTTTTAAACTAGAGGATTTAATTTTGAAGTTCCTTTTATGCATTCTTTCATTATAACAAAAAAAGTTACTTACACACACGCACATTCCAACATCTTTTTCCACGTCAAATGTTGGATTACATATCCCAAAAATCAAACGGGATACTAATAAAAGAAATAGTATTATCTATTTCAACTTTCATAAAAAGGAGTGTTTTTCTAATGAAGCAAAATATCGGGACAATAAACGCTCTAATTCGAATTACACTTGGGCTTGTCCTCTTCGGATGTAGTGCAACTAAACTTGTACGCAAGCCGTGGTGCACTTGGTCTAACATTTTTCTATGGATTGGTGCAATGAAAGTTGCAGAAGGAATTGTTCGTTTCTGCCCTGTTGTTGAAATGTGGAAATTCGGAAAATACATGAATATGGGGGCATTTAAAATGCCTAGCATGAATTTTGCTGAAAAAGGACATGCTAAAGAAGAAGTGAATCAAACTTCCACTCATGACAAGCCAAAGTCAAAAGGAAGTTATGACGCTTCTGACAAAGAGATTGAGTCAGCGATTGAAAATATAATCCTGGCAAAACCGCTTTGAATCATTTGTCACGATGCAAGATGCTCTCAAAGGGACTTAGCTGCTGCAGTGGGCGGTTAAGTCTTCTTTATTTTACCATAAAACAGAACGTACATTCTTTTTTTCGACCTTAAAATGTATATAAAAGATATCAATCAATAAAATTCAGAAAATTAGGTGCATACCTCTTGCTTAAAATGATATAAAAGTGATATCATTTTTATATCAGGAGGCGATCATATGAAAGAAAAACAAGTATTTTATGTAAATGGTTTTCTCGGTATTATTGGAATTTTGATTTTAGCTGCTATCGGTGTATTTTTCCTTGCACAAGAAATTTTCATAGGAGCGGCATTAACTATTATATTAGCCGCAGTTCTCGCTACAGGTATCGGTATTGTTCAACCGAATCAAGCGAAGGTTATTACGTTCTTCGGTAATTATTTAGGAACAATTCGTCAAAACGGTTTATTTTTAACGATTCCGTTCGCATTCCGTCAAACTGTATCTTTACGTGTTGAAAACTTTAACAGTAAAAAATTAAAAGTAAATGACGTTGATGGAAATCCAATTGAAATTGCAGCTGTTATCGTATATAAAGTTGTTGATTCTGCAAAAGCAATGTTTGGTGTTGAACATTATGATCGATTTGTAGAAATTCAAAGCGAAACGGCAATCCGCCATGTTGCAACAAAATATCCTTATGACAATTTCCAAGATGAAACCTGCGTTACGTTACGCGGAAATACTGAAGAAATCTCTGAAGAATTAAAACGTGAGTTAGAGGCGCGTCTTGAAATTGCTGGTGTAGAAGTATTAGAAACTCGTTTAACGCACTTAGCTTACGCAACAGAAATTGCCCATGCAATGTTACAACGCCAGCAAGCAAAAGCAGTATTAGCTGCTAGAAAAGAAATTGTTGAAGGTGCTGTGAAGATGGCGAAAGATTCCATCCATATGTTAGATGAAGAAGGCGTACTAGAACTCGATGACGAGCGTAAAGCAAATATGGTAAACAACTTATTAGTTGCCATCGTTTCAGATAAAGGTGCGCAACCAGTTATTAATACAGGAAGCCTATACTAAGGGCTATAAGTAATTATGGCTAAAAAGAAAAGCTTTCCATTACGTATTGATCCTGAATTACACGCAGTCATCGAAAAATGGGCAAATGATGAATTTCGTAGCGTCAATGCACACATCGAGTATTTACTTCGAGAAATGGCAAAGCAAAAAGGGAAATTAAAAAAAGATAAAGATGCATAAAAAATCCCGCTGATTCCTCAGCGGGATTTTTACATATTAACTTTTCGTCATCTCATGCCCAATTGCACGATATCCTATATCACTTCGATAAAATAGACCATCACTCTCAATTTTACCGATTTCTTTATATACTTTATCTTTTGCTTCTTGTAAACTATTTGCCTTACAAGCAACAAATAATACACGGCCACCGTTCGTTACAAAGTCCCCATGTTTCATTGCTGTACCTGCATGGAAAACAATCACATCTTGCAGTGCATCTAGTCCGCTAATAATATCACCTTTTTTATATGCTTCTGGATATCCTTTAGAAGCAAGTACAACACCGATTACAGCTTCTTTTGACCATTGTAACGTTAGTTCACTTTCATCTAATACAGCGTTACATACGTCAACTAAATCATTTTCTAAGCGAGGTAATACAACTTCTGTTTCAGGATCACCGAAGCGTGCATTAAATTCAATTACCTTCGGACCATCATTTGTTAAAATAAGACCTGCGTATAAAATACCTGTAAACGAACGGTTTTCTGCAATCATCGCCTTAGCAGTTGGATGTAATACGGTTTGAATCGCTTCTTGAACTGCTGATTCTGGAATTTGTGGTACTGGAGAATATGCACCCATTCCGCCCGTATTTGGACCTTTATCACCATCAAAAGCTCTTTTATGATCTTGGGCGATTACCATTGGATGTACAGTTGTTCCATTCACGAATGCCATTAATGAAAATTCTTGTCCATCTAAAAACTCTTCAATAACGACCTTCTTACTTGCCGCGCCGAATTTCACATCTTGTAGCATTTCTTTCACAGCTTGTAATGCCTCTTCAAGCGTCATTGCTACCGTTACCCCTTTACCCGCAGCTAGGCCGTCAGCTTTAATAACGATTGGTGCACCAACTTTTTGAATGTACTGTACTGCTTCTTCATAATCTGTAAAAGTTTCGTACGCCGCAGTTGGAATATCATACTTTTTCATAAGCTCTTTTGTAAAAGCTTTACTACCTTCAATAACAGCAGCCGCTTTATTCGGACCAAATACGCGAAGTCCCTCTTCTTTAAAACAATCAACAATTCCATTCATAAGCGGAATTTCTGGTCCAACGAAAGTTAACTCAACATTATTCTCTTTTGCAAATAAAACTAATGCATCAAAATCATTTTCATCAATATCAACTGGTGTTGCAACATCTCTCATACCTTCATTACCTGGTGCTACATATACCTTTTCTACTTTTTCAGATTGTGCAAACTTCCAAGCTAGAGCATGCTCACGCCCACCGCGGCCAATTACTAAAACATTCATATTTCATCCCCCAATAATTAAATAAGTACAAACTAGAAGCTATGCTCCTAGTTTGCTTTTTCATATCAATAAAAGGTTATCTCGACCGGACTTTTTAAACATCCATATCAATAAAAGTTTAAAAAGGAGGATTAAGAGAACCGAGCAGGTCTAGGCGCATTTGCCAGGAGGACACGGAGTGTAGTTTTCCTACATGAGTACCGCACTGGCGATGCAACGACGACATGCGAAGGTTATCTTAACCGGACTTTTTAAACATCCTCTATTAGTGTTTGAAATGACGTACGCCAGTGAACACCATAGCAATCCCATACGTATCTGCCACTTTAATAGAATCTTCATCACGGATTGATCCGCCTGGTTGAATGATTGCTGTAATTCCTGCTTTTGCTGCTTCTTCTAATGTATCTGGCATTGGGAAGAAAGCATCAGATGCAAGTGCGCTACCTTGTGCTTTTTCACCAGCTTGTGTAATTGCGATTTTTGCAGAACCTACACGGTTCATCTGTCCCGCACCGACGCCAATTGTCATGTCATCTTTCGCTAAAACAATTGCGTTTGATTTCACATGTTTTACAACTTTCCAAGCTAGTTTTAAATCTTTCCATTCTTGCTCTGAAGGTTCACGTTTCGTTGGAATTGAAATTGTACTTTCATCTAATGATAACGTATCTTCTTCTTGAACGAGAAGTCCACCTTGTACAGAAGTTAGTTTTTTGCTTGCACTTGTCGCTTTTTCAATATTTATAGTTAATAAACGTAAGTTCTTCTTACTTTGCAACACTTCTAAAGCTTCTTGCGAGAACGAAGGTGCGATAACAATTTCTAAGAAAATTTCATGTAACTTTTCTGCTGTAGCTTTATCAATTTCACGATTTGCTGCAATAATACCGCCGAAAATTGATACTGGATCTGCTTCATAAGCGCGAGTATATGCTTCGTGAATATCAGTTCCTACTCCAACACCACATGGATTCATATGTTTTACTGCTACTACTGCTGGTTCTGTAAATTCTTTTACTATGCTAAGTGCTGCGTCTGCATCATTAATATTGTTATACGATAATTCTTTACCGTGTAATTGTTCTGCGTATGCAACAGAAGAAGTTGCTGCGAATGGCGCTTTATAGAAAGTTGCCTTTTGATGTGGGTTCTCGCCATAACGTAAGTCTTGCTTTTTCTCAAATGTCACAGTTAATGTTTCTGGACTTTCTTCACCCATTTGCTCTGTTAAGTAGTTAGAAATTAACGCATCATACGCTGCTGTATGACGGAATACTTTCGCTGCTAGTTTACGTTTTGTTTCCTCTGCTACTTCACCGTTCTCTTTCAGTTCTGCTAACACAATATCATAATCTACTGGATCTACAATTACAGATACGAATTTATGATTTTTCGCAGCAGAGCGAATCATTGTCGGGCCACCGATATCAATATTTTCAATTGCATCAGCAAATGTTACATCAGGCTTAGCGATTGTTTCTTTAAATGGATATAAGTTAACAACAACAAAGTCAATTGGCTCCATACCTAATTCATTCATTTGTGTTACATGTGTTTCATTATCACGAACTGCTAATAGACCACCATGAATATTTGGATGTAACGTTTTCACACGGCCATCCATAATTTCAGGGAAACCAGTTACTTCAGAAATACCAATTACTTGTAAACCGTTTTCTTCTAATAACTTTTTCGTACCACCTGTTGAAATAACTTCAATCCCTTGTTCTAGTAACCCTTTAACAAATTCTACTACTCCTGTTTTATCTGAAACACTTACTAATGCACGCTTTTTCATTTATCCTTCACCCCTGGTTGTATGTTAGTTAACAGTTGATTCTTTCACAGACTGAACAATTTGATTCACTGTATTTACGTATAATTTATGTTCAACTTGTTGAATTTTCTTTTGTAAACTTTCTCTCGTATCCCCTTCAGAAACAACCACTGCTTCTTGCGCAATAATTGGCCCTGTATCCATACCTGCATCTACATAATGAATTGTTACTCCAGTTACTTTCACACCTGCTTCTAACGCTTGACCGACAGCATCTTTACCCGGAAAGCTCGGTAGTAATGATGGATGAATATTAATAATCTTCCCGCCGTATGCTTCTAGTAACGTCGGCCCGATTAACCGCATATATCCAGCCAAAATAACATAATCAATTTCATATTCTTCTAGCTTCTTTAATATCTCTTTTTCAAATGCTTCTTTTGACTCATATGCTTTCGCTGAAAAAGCAAAACACGGAATATGATGATAATTTGCCCGTCCAACAGCGCGTGCTTCTGGTTTATCACATACTAATAAACTAATTTCTGCATCCAATCTTTTTTCTTCTACCGCATTAACGAGAGATTGAAAGTTAGATCCGCTTCCAGAAGCAAAAACTGCTAATCTACTCATAGTGCTGTGCCCCCATTAAAAGTAACGCCAGCTCCTTGTATAGTACGTCCAATAATACGAGCCATTTCTCCTTGCTCTTCAAGAAGACGAACAACATCTTTTGCATCTTCTTCCTTCACTGCTACTACCATACCAATACCCATGTTAAAAATATTGAACATTTCTTTTTCTTCCAGTTTTCCAACTTCTTGAAGCAAACTAAAGATCGGCTGAATTTCCCAAGATCCTAGTTCAATCTCGGCACCGATTCCTTCTGGCAACATGCGTGGAATATTTTCAATAAATCCACCACCTGTAATATGCGCCATACCGTATACTTCATGTTTCTTCAATAGTTCTAAAATAGGTTTGACATAAATTTTCGTTGGTTTTAATAATTCTTCACCAAGAGGTAGTTCTAAGCGGCCATAAATACGCTCTAAAGATAGTTCCCCATCTTCTAGTAACACTTTTCGTACTAAAGAGTAACCATTGCTATGAATACCGCTAGATGCTAAGCCAATTAGCACGTGACCAGCTTCAATCTTTTCACCTGTTACAATTTTCTTTTTATCAACAATCCCAACTGTAAAACCAGCTAAATCATATTCTTCCGTAGAATACATTCCTGGCATTTCAGCTGTTTCTCCACCGATTAATGCACAACCAGCTTGGCGACAGCCCTCTGATATACCTTTGACGATGTTTTCAATTTTACTAGGTTCAGCTTTACCACAAGCAATATAATCAAGGAAGAAAAGCGGCTCTGCTCCTTGGACAACAATATCATTTACACACATTGCTACTGCATCAATACCAATTGTGTCATGTTTATCTGCCATAAAAGCGAGCATCAATTTCGTTCCCACGCCATCTGTTCCAGATACTAATACAGGTTCTTCTAATGCAAATTTTGATAGATCAAACATACCTCCAAAACCGCCTAAACCGCCTAGTACTTCTTTTCTCATAGTTGTTTGTACGTGTTTTTTCATGCGAGATACCGCTTCATATCCAGCTTCAATATCTACTCCTGCTTGCTTATATGCATTCGCCATCGTTATTTACACCTCGTCTTTTAATTTCTCCCCATCCAGGGCGGGCTATTTTAAGAAAGGAGCTAGCTTCTACATCAAAAGAAGTAGAAGCTTGTTTCACTTTTCTTATTTCATACTTTCTAAAAGCTCTTGCTCATAATCATAAAGAGCTGTTGGATAGTCCCCATTAAAGTAAGCCATGCATAGGCCACCATATTTCCCTTCATATGGACGTCCAATTGCATCTACTAATCCATCTTCGCTTAAAAATGTTAAAGAATCTGCTCCTATCATTTCACGGATTTCTTCTACTGTATGATTTGCTGCAATTAATTCTTTTCTCGTTTGAATATCAATGCCATAGAAACATGGATATTTCAGAGGTGGTGAAGCAATTCTTACGTGAACTTCTGTCGCTCCAGCTTCACGAAGCATACGAACAATTCGTTTACTTGTCGTTCCTCTTACGATAGAGTCATCAATCATAACAACTCGTTTCCCTTCAACTACACCTCTTACTGCGGAAAGCTTCATCTTAACCCCTTGCTCTCGCAGTTCCTGAGAAGGTTGAATAAACGTACGTCCAACGTAACGATTTTTAATTAATCCTAACTCATATGGAATACCTGTCGCCTCCGCATAGCCAATCGCAGCTGAAATACTAGAGTCTGGTACACCAGTAACAACATCTGCTTCAATAGGAGCTTCTGCCGCTAAACGTTTCCCCATATTCTTACGTGCTGCATGAACGTTAACGCCTGCAATATTAGAATCTGGTCGTGCAAAGTAAATGTATTCCATACTACAAATTGCATGTTCTACATCGTTTGTGAAACGATCTACGTGAATTCCTTCATCATTAATGATAAGTAATTCACCCGGTTCTACATCACGAATGTATGTTGCACCTACTACATCAAAAGCACATGTTTCAGATGCTACAACGTAAGCATCCCCCATCTTTCCAATTGAAAGCGGACGGAACCCATTCGGATCTAATGCAACGATCATTTCATTTCCAGTTAGTAAAAGATACGCAAACGCACCTTTCACTTTGTTTAAAGCTTCTTTTACACTTTCAATTAAAGAATCTTTCGTACTACGTTTAATAAGATGTAAAAGTACTTCTGTATCTGAACTAGTTTGAAAAATACTGCCCTCTGCTTCTAATTCACGACGAAGCATTTTTGCGTTAATTAAATTTCCGTTATGAGCTAACGCCATACTATGATCGGAAAAACGGAACAACAATGGTTGAACGTTAGCAACTTCACTTCCACCAGCTGTTGCATATCGTACATGTCCGATCGCTGATTTTCCATTTAATCCTTCTAGCTCACCTCTTGAAAACACTTCTGATATTAAACCTAACCCCTTGTGACCGACGATTTTTTCCCCATTATTTACGACAATGCCTGCGCCTTCTTGCCCACGGTGCTGTAAACTGTGCAATCCGTAGTATGAAACTTGTGCTGCATTTTCATGCCCCCAAATTCCGAAAACGCCACATTCTTCGTTTAACCCCTTTATTTCAGCAAGCATGGGATTGCCCCTTTCCAAGCCTTTCTCATTTCATCTACATTTGCTGTAAGTAATACTTCATTTTCTTCATTATGAATTGTTACTTCATTTGTACTTGTTACTTCTCCAACTTGGATTGCTTCTACCACTTTCTCAAACGCCTCTTTATTTTCACGTTTTACAGTTATCACGAAGCGAGACTGTGATTCAGCGAATAATGCTGCTGTTGCTTCTCCATCTAATTTCACAGTAGCACCTAAGCCTTTAGCACCAATTGCACTTTCTGAAATCGCAACTGCTAAACCACCTTCAGCAACATCATGTGCAGATTGAACAAGACCAGCTTGAATTGCTTCTAATACTTGTTTTTGGCGTTTTAATTCTACATCTAAATCGATACTTGGTGATTGACCGAAAATTTTGCCGTGAATCATTTTCTGTAATTCACTTCCGCCAAACTCAGCTTTCGTCTCACCAATTACATACACTAAATCACCAGCTTGCTTAAACTCTTGTGTTGTTACATGTTTTAAGTCATGCACAAGTCCGACCATCCCAACAGTTGGTGTTGGATATACAGCTTCACCACTACGCTCGTTATACATCGATACGTTTCCGCCGATAACTGGTGTTTGTAATGTGCGACAAGCTTCACTCATACCGTCTACTGATTTCTCAATTTGCCAGAAGATTTCTGGTTTTTCTGGGTTACCGAAGTTTAAGCAATCTGTAATTGCAAGTGGCTCTCCGCCAGAACATACGATATTACGCGCTGCCTCTGCTACTGCAATTTTACCGCCCATCTCTGGGTCTAGATAAATGTAGCGAGAGTTACAATCTGTCGTCATTGCTAATCCTTTTTCTGTACCGCGTACACGTACAACTGCAGCATCTGAACCTGGCGTAACAACTGTGCTTGTGCGAACTTGGTAATCGTATTGATCGTATACCCACTCTTTACTTGCAATTGTTGGTTGCTGTAATAAAGCGAATAACGTTTCTTTATAATTTTCTACTTTTGGCGTTTCCATTTTCATTGCTTGGAATTCAGCAAAGTATGGTGCTTCTTTTGATGGCTTATGATAAATTGGTGCTTCTTCTGCTAAAGCATCTGCTGGAACTTCAGCTACCTTTTCACCTTTATGGAATAAACGAAGCATTTTATCTTCTGTTACTTTCCCCATCGTAACCGCTGCAAGACCATACTTCTCAAATAAATCTACTATTTCTTGTTCTCTACCTTTTTTCACGACAATTAACATACGCTCTTGTGATTCAGATAGCATCATTTCATATGGTGTCATTCCTGTTTCACGCTGTGGTACATCATCTAAGTACATTTCAATACCCATTCCTGCTTTACTTGCCATTTCTGCAGATGATGATGTTAAACCAGCCGCACCCATATCTTGAATTCCAACAAGTGCATCAGATTGAATTAATTCTAAACACGCTTCAATAAGAAGTTTTTCCATAAATGGATCCCCTACTTGAACCGCTGGACGTTTCGCTTCTGAGCTTTCAGATAGTTCTTCCGACGCGAATGTTGCACCGTGAATACCGTCACGACCAGTTGATGCTCCTACGTACATTACTGTGTTACCAGCACCATGTGCTTGTCCTTTTTTAATGTCTTCGTGGTTAATCAAACCTACGCACATTGCATTTACAAGTGGATTTCCTTCGTAACATGGATCAAATTGTACTTCGCCGCCAACAGTCGGAATACCGATGCAGTTACCGTATCCTGCAATTCCTGCTACTACTTCTTCGAATAAATATTTCACACGTGGTGACTGTAATTCACCGAAACGAAGTGAGTTTAATAGAGCTACCGGACGTGCTCCCATAGAGAATACGTCACGAATAATACCACCAACACCTGTTGCAGCTCCTTGATATGGTTCAATAGCTGAAGGATGGTTATGACTTTCCATTTTAAATACAACTGCTTGATTATCACCGATATCTACAATTCCAGCACCTTCCCCAGGCCCTTGTAGAACACGCTCACCTGTTGTTGGGAATTTTCGAAGCACTGGTTTTGAATTTTTATAACTACAATGTTCAGACCACATTACAGAGAATAACCCTGTTTCTGTATAATTTGGCAGACGACCTAAAATCTTTTCAACCATGGCAAACTCTTCGTCTGTTAGCCCCATTTCCGCATATATACGCTCTTCTTTAATTTGTGTTGGATTTGGTTCAAGCATTAACGACATATGTTTCCCTCCACTGTTTTAAGATAGATTGAAAGACTTTTAACCCTTCAGCACCGCCAAGTAATTCATCTACAGCACGCTCTGGGTGTGGCATCATACCAAGTACATTTCCTTTTTCATTTACAATACCAGCAATATCTGAAACGCTACCGTTAGGGTTTTCTACGTAACGGAATGCGATTTGATTGTTCTCTTCTAATTGTTTAAGAGTCGCTTCATCACAATAGTAATTCCCCTCACCATGCGCGATTGGAATATTAATTATTTCATCTTTTCCATATTGTGATGTAAACATCGTTTCATTATTTTCAACACGTAACTGAACAGTGCGACACATAAATTTTAAGTTTTCGTTTCTCATTAACGCTCCTGGTAGTAATCCTGATTCAACAAGAATCTGGAATCCATTACATACACCTAAAATCGGCTTTCCTTGCTCAGCAGCTTTTTGCACTGCTTTCATTGCATTAGCAAAGCGAGAGATAGCACCGCAGCGTAAGTAGTCACCATAAGAAAATCCACCTGGTAGTAGAATTGCATCATATTCATCTAAATTCTCTGTATCGTGCCAAACGTAATCTACTTCTTCGCCAAGCTCATCTTTAATTGCATGGAACATATCGACATCACAGTTCGAACCCGGAAATACTATTACGGCAAATTTCACTGTGCGACAACCTCCTCAACTTCATAACGGAAGTCTTCCATTACAACGTTCGCTAATAGTTTTTCACACATTTCTTTTACCTTGCTATCTAAATCAGATACAGATTTATCAATTGTTAGTTCCATGTACTTTCCGATTCGAACGTCTTGTACTTCTGTGAATGAAAGACTATGAAGTGCTCCTTTTACTGCTGTTCCTTGTGGATCTAATACGCTTTCTCTTAATGTTACATATACCTTAACTTTATACATGTGAAATTCCCCCTAAACGTTTTAAAATCTCTTCATAAGCATCTGTTAAATTTCCAAGATCACGACGGAATACATCTTTATCAAACTTTTCATTGCTCGTTTCATCCCATAAACGGCAAGTATCTGGTGAAATTTCATCCGCTAAAATGATTTCTCCTTCTTCCGTTACACCAAACTCTAATTTGAAATCTACTAATCTTACACGACAGCTTGCGAAATGATCAATCAACACTTGATTGATTTGTAGAGCCATATCTCGTAATACACTTACTTGCTCTGGCGATGCAACGTTTAATACACGAATATGATCTTCCGTTACAAGCGGATCTCCTAAATCATCATCTTTGAAGTAAAATTCTACGATTGGTTCTGCAAGTACAGTTCCCTCTTCCATTCCTAATCGTTTTGAAAGACTTCCTGCAATTACATTTCTTGTGACAACTTCTAAAGGAATAATACTCACTTTTTTAACAAGTTGTTCTGTTTCAGATAACTTCTCAACAAAATGTGTTTTAATTCCCACTTCTTGTAACTTTCTGAACAATAAAGTTGTAATTTCATTGTTCAAACGACCTTTTCCTGTAATCGTCTCTTTTTTCTCCCCATTGAAAGCAGTCGCACTATCTTTGTACTCTACCCAAACCATATCTGCTGATTCTGTACGATAAATTCTTTTTGCCTTACCTTCATACAGCAATTCTAGCTTTTGCATTTCGCAAGCCCCCTGTAGTTTGAAAAATGTGAATAATATTTTTATAAAGAATGGCACAGAATGACTCTATTCTGTGCCATATGAAATTTTACGCTTCGTTTAATCCAAGGCGTTCAAAGATTGTATCAACGTGTTGCATATGATGCTCATAGTTGAAGCATTCATTAATTTCTTCTTGTGTTAACTTGCTTGTAATACGCTCATCAGCTTCTACAAGCTCTTTAAATTGTACTTGTGTTTCCCAAGCTTCCATCGCTTTAGGCTGTACGATATCATAAGCTTCTTCACGTACCATACCTTTGTCGATTAGTGTAAGCATTACGCGCTGAGAATAAATTAAGCCGTATGTTCTTGTCATATTGCGTTTCATATTCTCTGGGTATACAGTTAAGTTTTTAACAATATTACCAAAGCGATTTAACATGTAATTTAATGCGATTGTAGCATCTGGTAAAATTACGCGTTCTGCCGAAGAGTGAGAAATGTCACGCTCATGCCATAATGGAACATTTTCGTAAGCTGTCATCATATAACCGCGGATAACACGAGCTAAACCAGTCATATTTTCAGAACCAATTGGATTACGTTTATGTGGCATTGCAGAAGAACCCTTTTGACCTTTTGCGAAAGCTTCTTCAACTTCACGTGTTTCACTCTTTTGTAAACCACGAATCTCAACTGCCATCTTTTCGATAGATGTTGCAATTAGTGCAAGTGTTGACATGTAGTGTGCGTGACGATCACGTTGCAATGTTTGTGTTGAAATTGGTGCTGCTTCTAATCCTAAATTTTCACAAACATATTTTTCTACGAATGGATCGATATTTGCATATGTACCAACCGCACCAGATAGTTTACCAACACGAACTGTATCAGCAGCTTGTTTGAAACGCTCTACGTTACGTTTCATCTCTTCATACCAAAGACCAAGTTTTAAACCAAATGTCGTTGGCTCTGCATGAACACCGTGTGTTCTTCCCATCATGATTGTGTATTTATGCTCTTTCGCTTTGTTAGCTAAAATGCTTACAAAGTTCTCTAAGTCTTTTAATATAATTTCATTCGCTTGTTTTAAGATGTAAGATAATGCTGTATCTACTACATCTGTAGATGTTAAACCGTAATGAACCCATTTACGTTCTTCGCCTAATGCTGGCGTTTCTGATACAGCACGAGTGAATGCAACTACGTCATGACGTGTTTCTTTTTCAATTTCATAAATACGATCAATATCAAATGATGCATGTTCACGAATTTTTTTAACATCTTCTTTTGGAATATCGCCAAGCTCAGCCCATGCTTCACAAGCTAAAATCTCAACTTCTAACCACGCTTTAAATTTGTTCTCTTCCGTCCAAATCGCACCCATTTCAGGGCGTGTATAACGACTAATCATCTTTTTCCCTCCAACAGTTGTTCTTGATGGTCCCAAATATGCAAACTCTTCGCTTTTTCTAGAGCGACTTCAATATTATCATTTAAAATATTAACATGCCCCATTTTTCGCTGTGCTTTTGCTTCTTCTTTTCCATACAAGTGTAAATAGCACCCGGTTAATCTATTCACTTGTCTTAGGACCCCTTCTATATGTTCGCCTAAAATGTTTACCATGACAACTGGTTTTAACAAATTTGTTTCTCCTAGAGGTAAATTACAGATTGCTCGAATATGTTGACCAAATTGACTCGTTTCACATGCATCCTGTGTATAGTGTCCTGAATTGTGAGGTCTTGGCGCTAATTCATTAATATAAATCCCACCATTATCTGTAGCAAACATCTCTACAGCTAGTGTTCCCACAAGTTCTAATTCATCCGCAAGTACCTTTGCATACGCAATTGCTTTTTGAGAAAGCTCTTCTGTAATGCGAGCTGGAACGATAGATTCATGTAAAATGTTATTTACATGAATATTTTCTGCTACTGGAAACACTTTTGTTTCACCACTTACACTACGAATCACAATAACTGATACTTCTTTTTCAAAAGGCACCCATTTCTCTAAAATACATTCTGCTTTATCCACAAGATTTCTTGCCGCCTCAACATCAGCTTCACTTCTTAAAACAACTTGCCCTTTCCCATCATATCCACCTGTCGTCGTTTTTAAGACGGAAGGGAATGATAACCCAGCAATTGCTTCTGTAAGCTGATCTTGATTTTGAACTAATCTATACGTTGCTACTGGTAACCCAGCCTTCTCAATCGCATTCTTTTCTGTAAAACGATTTTGCGTTGTATTTAACAACTGACTACCTTGTGGTAAGTACGCATGTTTTTCAAGCCATTGTAAACATCTATAATCAATATTCTCAAATTCATATGTGACAACATCACTTATCTCTGCTAAATGCTGAATTGCTTTTAAATCATCATATGGTGCAACAATTTCAATATCAGCAACTTGTGCACATGGCGAATGCTTTGTAGGATCTAAAACAGCAATTTTATATCCCATCTCCTTAGCTGCCAATGCCATCATTCTTCCTAGCTGGCCGCCTCCAATAATACCGATTGTTTTTCCAGGTAAAATGATTCTCGTCATACTAGCTCACTACCTTCACGCACATCTTTTTCAATCGCTTCTCGTCTCAATTCTAATCCATCATGTATATCATCATGAAATGATCCAAGTATTTGTGCGGCAAGTAATCCAGCATTCGTTGAACCGGCTTTACCAATTGCAACAGTTGCAACTGGAACACCTCCTGGCATTTGGGCGATGGATAATAATGAATCTAAGCCGTTTAATGCTTTTGATTGAACTGGAACTCCAATTACAGGAAGATTTGTCTTCGCTGCAACCATTCCTGGTAAATGTGCTGCTCCACCAGCTCCAGCAATAATAACTTTCAATCCACGTTCACGAGCCGTCTCTGCATATTCAAACATATAATCCGGAGTCCGATGAGCGGATACAACTTTTTTCTCATACGGTATATTTAATTCATCTAAAATGTCACAAGCATATTTCATTGTTTCCCAGTCTGACGTACTTCCCATTATGACTCCAACTAGTGATTTCATATTAGAATCCCCCCGATTCAAATAAAAAAAGCCTGAAATAGAACAGTTTCTCTTTTACTATGAGAGAAAGCGCTCTACTCAGGCATACGTATCCCTTGTGAATAGAAAAATACCGAGTGACTTTCCCTCATAGTCTAACGAATAACGGTCGTTAGGTAGAGACTTGCAGGCCATATCCCCGCGATTATATGAGGTCTTATATTATTGTTTCTATGGCTATATTAACAATATTTCATAAACAATGTCAATAAATAATCGAATGTTTTTTTATTAGCAGTCAATAACGTTCGTGTTTTAGTTATATTCAAAAGAAGAATTGCAACTATATACAAGAAGAAAAGGGAATTAGAATATATATTTCTAGAGATCTATTTTATGTATTTATCGTTTAAATAGCACTTCAGTATGTTTTTAATCAAAATATATATACTCTTGTATTATTATAACGATTTAATTTCTAAGGAGGATAACTGTTAAAGAAAGAACTTTGCTATTATCCTATTTATTTTTCTCTATTGCAGTAATTTCTGTAATTATTAAATATTTATTTATAGCATCTCATTATTTAAAATATATACTTATGATAGAAATAATGTGTCCTATTTTAAGTATTACTTTAGCGACATTAGGAAAATCAGGAACACAAAAAATCATTACTATTATTTTAAAGAGTCTCTACTTCATTCTTTTTTCGTCTGTAGCTTTATTAAATTTACGGATTATAGCATTCGGTAAATAAAAATAAACACAAAAAAACCTAAGTCAAAATAACTTAGGTTCTTGCTTGGCGACGTCCTACTCTCACAGGGACAAGGTCCCAACTACCATCGGCGCTAGAGAGCTTAACTTCCGTGTTCGGTATGGGAACGGGTGTGACCTCTCTGCCATCATCACCAAACTATGAAGGCATATTCCTTCAAAACTAGATAACATCGCTACATATTATATGGTTAAGTCCTCGATCTATTAGTATTCGTCAGCTCCACATGTCACCATGCTTCCACCTCGAAC
>NZ_JBPWJX010000015.1:0-141567 GCF_051781745.1 Bacillus cereus group sp. Bce019 | reverse complement strand
TATCATAGTCTTTTGACTTTAAGTATTCAGCAATCCCACTTGTATGATTCAATATCTGCCGAATCGTAATCTGGTTACCATCATATCCGTTTCCTTGAACGACGCCAGGTAACCATTTTTCGATGGAGTCATCTAGATTCAAGCGGTTCTCTCCAGCCAATTGAAGTAGCACTGTCGCAATGAATGTCTTCGTAACACTGCCAATACGAAAGCGATAATCTGCTTTCATTGGTTTTTTGGTTCTCAAATCCGCTACCCCAGCAGCATAACTCCACGTTTTTCTATCCTTTGAAATTTTGGCGAGTATCCCTGGGTATCCAAGTTGTAGCGTATCCCTCATTACTTTCTTGACGGAAGTACGATCTCTTTGAGTATTTGTTTGTAACGAATTAGATACATTTTGATTGGGCTCTGCTTTTACAATTGAGCTTGGTGTTGTATATAACAAAGAACTTCCAGCCATTAAAAGGGTCAGACTTGCACTCGTAATTTGCCTACTTGTTTTCATAAGATTCTCCCTCTCCTCTATTCATATTGTGTAGATGGTTATTAGCTGTTTCATACTAAGCACACAGCTATCACCTCTATTAAAAGTTCAATATTACATTTGTAATTATCTTGCTAATTATTTTTTCACAAATGCAATTGTATTCTAACAAACGATAAATCCCTCTTTTTCCGCATGTATGTTAACCCTAGAAGAACCACTCTTATTACTGGTTTGTTTTTCATAAATAAATCATGCCTATTTCCCCTTTCACGCCTCATTATATTTTTTAACATACACAATGTAGGTCTCCCCTCCCCATTTATTGTTAATGCGTTAAAAACTGCTCCTTGATTCTAAATGTTTTTCTGTCACACACGGTAGTGTCAAAATGTCATGACTTTTATGACATAACTATTAATACAGCCTTATCCACTCAATTTTGTTCTACTTTATAAATATGACAAAAACTCACTACCTACTATGACTGGCCTCTTGCTACACTCTGTTCATACGCTAACGGGTGCTAACTCGTTTCGCTAACAAAAAAACAAATCAATTAAAGGAGCTTACAAAAATGAAACAAGCAATTAACAAACTGGGGATCGTTGCAGTTCTTCTTTCTTCTTCAACCATGATTTCTGCGTGTTCCCAACAATTATTAGAAGCTGAAAAATCAAAACCATTAACATCCTCAACTAATATTCAAATGATGGAAGGACCTACTAATAAAAAAGAAATAGAATCTTTTGCAGACCCGTTATTTGAAGAAAAAATGAAGAAGTATAATGTGAACGGTTCTAGTTTTGTCGTCGTTCATGATGGAAAGGTCGTTGTCAATAAAGGATATGGATATGCCAATAAAGAAAAGAAAATCCCTGTCACTAAGGACACGGTCTTTCAAATCGCTTCAGTCTCAAAAACCTTTACTGCTTTGGCTGTGATGCAGCAAGTCGATAAAGGAAAGCTTAAACTAGATCAAGATGTACAAAAATACCTTGGTGGATTACAAATTCCTAATCAAACAGGGAAACCTCTCACCCTGTTTGATATGCTTACTTATACTAGCGGGGTAGATTTTCCGGATCTCACAAATATAACTGGACCCGAATACGTTCATAATAGTATACCAATGAAAGAATTTTTCTCTAAGCATATGCCAACGGTGATACGGCCACCAGGGGAAGCTTATACGTATGACAACGTCTCATTTGCGCTCGCAGGGTTTGCAGTAGAAAATGCTACTAACACCCCTTTCTCGAAATATATGGAAAAAAATATTTTCAAACCATTAGATATGGAATCTACGAGTATGAGTTTTACGCCTGACCTTCTCAAAAGAATGGCTACTCATTATGGTCCCACAGGTGATCCGATTCCAACAAGTGGGAGCGGTTTAAGGGATACACCACAAGGAGGCATTTTATCTACTGCGGAAGACATGTCAAAATACATGATTATGCAACTACAGAAAGGAACGTTTAAAGACAAAGAAATTGTAAGTAAAAAAGGCATAGATATGATGCATGCCTATCAAGTTTTTGATGATAAGACAGTCCCTGTTGCGACAATTGGATTTGAAACGCCTTTTAATAAATTTGCTAACGGTCAACATGTTGTAATGAAAGGTGGAAGTATGCCTGGGCATCAATCACTGCTGATTTTAGTGCCTGAACAAAAAACAGCATTCTTCATGTCTTACAATAATGATTCAATGATGAGTATAGACATATATGAAGCTCTTATGGATCACTATTTCCCCGCTAAGAAGAATGAAGTAAAAACAAGTTATCTCCCGTTAGAGGAAAAAGAGGCTCATAAATACTTGGGTTTATTCCAGAATACGCGTTTCGCTGCCATTCGCACTCATTTTACTTATGAAAATGGGAATTTGATCATGGAGGGTGGAACAACGGGAAAACAAGTTCTCAAAATGATTCATCCATTGTTATTTGAGGATTCAGAAGGCAATAAAGTCGCTTTCAAAAAGAATTCAGCAGGAGAAATCACATATTTTCACTACACCTCTCCTAAAAGCCTTGATTTTGTAGCAGATGCTCAGAAAATTAACAACAAATCACCGTTTGATGACGTGCCAGCAAAGAGTAAATATAGAAGTCACATTGATAACCTTCATGCTCTAAACATTATGGGTGCTAAAACAGATAATCTATTTAATCCGATGGACACCATGACACAAGGAGAATTTGCGGATATGCTGTTACTTGCTCACGGATGGAATGGTTTTCCAGACGAATCCAAGGAGGCAAGGGAAAAAATGATGAATGGAATTCCAGAGTATATTCGTGCTACTCCGATTACCCGACAGGTCGCAGCAACCATGATTCAAAACGTAAAGCAAATTCAAGACTTGAAACCGATTCAACCTGATAGAGCTATTAAAGTTAAATTACTTGATGCCGCAGATGATTGGGCAGTCCAATCTATTCAAGCACTTGCCTCCCAAGGAATTCTAGACCCTGATACTTCCATCAATGCTGACGGATCTTTTATGTTCCGTCCGAAAGATGTGTTACTGCGTCAAGAAGCCAGTTCCTTACTGGATTTAGCTTTTGGCTATTATGCATTGCCTATTAAACGAAAGTAAATATTTATTCTAATTTGAATAATAAAAAATGGGAGGCTAGTACCTTATCAATATTAAGCTAAAATAAAACAAGAAATTTAACTTTATAAGATCTTTATGAAAACGCAAACGATTCGAAGCATGACTCTATATATTTGAAATTTTTGTATTTAAAAAAGGAATCTATTAGGAAATATGATAGGTTCCTTCCTTTAATTTAATAGGCGTTATACACTGTAAATATGTTGAGTTAGATCTTCAACCTCCTCTGAAACAATTTTCTTAAAAGATAGAATTCTTACATGCTTGTAAGGTAAATGTAAGACAATTCAATATGAGGACTATAATACTTTAGATTAAATTATATATAGCCAATAAACGAACAGGAGATAATAACTATGAGTATATTAACAGTCCGTAACTTAAGTAAAATTTATAATACAGGAAAAGTATCTTATAAAGCTCTTTCCAATATTGATTTGACAATACAAAAAGGAGAATTTGTAGGAATTATGGGAGCATCAGGAAGTGGCAAATCAACTTTACTAAATATGATCTCTACTATTGATGCACCAACATCAGGAGAAGTATTTATTAACGAAAAAAATCCCCATTGTTTATCTTCTAATGATCTAGCATTATTTAGACGCCGTGAACTAGGGTTTGTCTTTCAATCCTTTAACCTCATGAATACTCTAACTGTAAAAGAGAATATTGTTTTACCACTTACATTAGATAATGTAAGTTTGAATGAAATGAACAACAAAGTAGAAGTTATTTCTAAAAAACTGGGGATCGAACAGATTTTAAATAAAAGAACCTATGAAATTTCAGGAGGACAAGCTCAACGAACCGCCATTGCACGTGCCCTTATTCATTCTCCTCAATTAATATTAGCAGATGAACCAACAGGAAATTTAGATTCAAAAGCGGCAAATGATGTGATGGAACTCCTAAAGAAATTAAATCAAGATCAACAAGTAACTATGATGCTAGTGACACATGATCCCGTAGCTGCGAGTTACTGTGATCGAGTAATCTTCATTACAGATGGATCTTTTTATAATGAAATTTATTGCGATGACAATCGTTCAAAATTTCACAAAGATATTACAGATGTACTATCTTTACTAGGAGGTAATTAACATGAATTTTCGTCAACTTGTATATAATAATGTCACTCGTAATAAACGATTATACCTTGGACATTTTTTGAGTAGTACATTTGCCGTGATGATTCTATTTACTTTTGAATTGCTTGCATTTCATCCTAATTTCACTGGAAATCTTGTATCGACCAGTGAGACCATGAGTTCTTTAAGTACAAAAGGATTTAAAATTGCTCAATATCTAATTATATTTTTCTCCTTCTTTTTCATTCTCTATTCTATTACTATGTTTTTGAAAACAAGGAAAAAGGAATTTGGGATTTTATTACTCCATGGCATGTCTAACGCACAATTAAAAAAGCTAATTTTCATGGAAAATATGTTAATTGGATGTTCTGCAATTATTGTTGGGATTGGACTTGGATTAGTTTTTGGAAAATTAATCTTACTGATAAGTGGTTCCCTTTTCCTGTTAAAAGGTGGGCTTCCATTTCATTTTCCTACTAATGCAATTTTAGTCACATCTCTTATGTTTTTTATTTTATTTATACTTGTCTCTTTTTTCACTGTACGAGTAATGAAGGTATCACAGCTAATTGAACTCATGAAATCTGAAGAAAAACCAAAAGCAGAACCAAAGTCATCTAAATGGCTAGCTTTCTTCTCAATTCTTTGTATTAGCATTGGATATATCTCGGCATTTTATTTAGATACAGCATTAAGAAAAGGAAATGAAATATACGTTCTGTTAATATGTATTTTCTTAAGCGTATTAGGAACATACTTTTTATTTACTCAGCTCAGCTTTTATGTCATTACAATATTGAAAAATCGTCAATACACTTTCTTTAAAAAAACCAATATGTTAATGATTTCAGAGTTAACATATCGAATGACAGATAACGCACGAACACTCTTTCTAGTAAGTATACTTTCCGCAGTTGCCTTTACCTCTATTGGTGCTTGCCTTTCTATTGGAAATGGCGCATTAGCGGAAGTTAACAGTCCTTATGCATTTGAATATAAATCATATAAATACAACAAGGAGGAGGCATTTCATATTTCTCAAATAGAGAAACAATTACATAATGATGGATTCTCATATAAATTAGTAACTTCTATTGGTTTTAATACAACAAGTCACGCAACACCAATTATGAAACTGACTGATTACAACGCAACTGCCAAAACACTAGGATACCCAGCAGAAACGTTAAATAAGGAAACAGACAGTCTAATCCTGCCATCAAAAATGTATCTGAGAGTAACTCCTCAAGAGAAATTAAAGAAACTGTCTTCATCCCTTACACTGGAACACGGTACTATGAATTATAATTTTTCTGATAATAAAATATTAATGGATAATATTATCAGCCCATCTAATAATTTTTCTGTCGTTGTTTCGGATTCAATGTACGAAACAATGCTAAATACACAGTTAGGAGAAGCAAAGGTCGATCAGTATATAGACTATCGTTTTTTAATTAAAAATATGTATGAAACAGCAGATATGGCTAAAAAACTTACAAAGATAATTCCAAATGATTATAGAAGCGGACGCCCACCTTTTATATTTGATTCCCCGGTATTAAAATGGTTAGAAGGTAAACAAGTGAATGCGATACTATCTATTCTCAGTGTACTAGTAGGTGTTGTATTTTTTATATTTACAATTAGTTTCTTATACTTCCGTTTATTTACAGATTTAGATCGAGATAAAAGCCAATTTCAAATGCTTTCTAAATTAGGGTTAACTAAAAGAGAGATAAAAAAAATTGTAACCCAACAAATTAGTATATTATTTTTTATACCTATTGTGATTTCTGTTCTTCATAGTAGCGTGGCCTTCTTGGCAATAAGGTTTTTAGCGCAGAGCAGGCACATAGACTTACCTGTTGCAGGAAATTCTATTCTCATATTCACGAGCTTTATTAGTGTACAAATAATTTACTACCTTATTATTAGAAGAAGTTATTTGCGTCAAATACTTCATTCCATAAATTAAAGTGAAAAATGAGGGGAATGCTGGTGGTATTCCGTATATATACCTCCTACTTAAAGTCACTTTTTTAGTGAGCTAATTAAATTCTTTTTTTTACTAATGGAGTAGCACCACATCTCTATCAAGCTAAGAAAACAAAATTCCTACTAAAATGAAAAAATACGCTATTCTTTCTGCAGAATCACAGGAAGGGATAACGTATTTTTTGCTTTATCGATAATGTAAAATCTTAACTTGACGGCGATGGGGTACCGCCACATCGCCATCAAGCTAAAATTTTATGATGTTCCCCAAAACGATAAAATGAATACTTATGTGTAAAGGATACACATTTTTCTTGGATATAAGTATTTAAACATAATAAAGTCATTTAATTTTGATGTGAAAAACGAAGGGTAATGCTATTTATGAATGATAGCTTTACCCTTAAAAGTTGTTTAATTTTTAATGTAAGATACTTCACTATACTTAAAAACATACCAATAAAGCCGTTTAAATCTAAATGCCCATTATAAGTGAATAAACAAAACCATTTACTATAGCATATTGTTTTTCTCATACGCATTTAAGGCATTTACACCGTGACTCAAGGCTGCTCCGGCTTTTACTGCAGATGCAACGATAATTGCCTCCAAAACCTCTTCCATAGTTCCCCCATATTTCTTATACTTGTTTACATGAACATCAATACAATAGGGACAACCAGTCGTATGAGCCACCGCAATCGCAATAAGTTCCTTTGTTTTCGTTGGTATTAATCCAGATACAAACGCCTCCTTCTCAAATGTTAAAAAAGCTTTTGAGGATGCTGGTGCCATTTTTATAAGCTCATTAATTCGTTTTAAATAAGAATTTCGATAAAGAACATCGTCTCCTTTGTAAAGACCGTTTAGATTTTCCATGAAGATCTTCCTTCCTTAATGAATGTTGTCCTCATTATCATATAATCTAAAAGAGGAGAATTTCTGTAACTATATCACAGAAAACGGCTAAATTTTTGTTGTAGAGCCTTTCGTTGGATGTTTACGATTTTTCCGCGATGTAAAGTAAGAAGTCCCTCCTTCTCGAACTTCTTTAGTGTCCGGCTAACTACTTCCCGTGCTGTACCTAACTCAATAGACAACTTCTCGTGGGTTATGATTATCTCGTCGGAATATAGAGAGGTATGTCTAATGAGATAATCTGCAATCCGATCGTCTATCCCTTTAAAAGCAATCTCTTCTACAAGCTGAGTCACAGTTGACATTTTACGAATAAATAATCCGTATATAAATCTGCTTAACGAATCGTATGTATGTATCCAGTTCCGAAAAGTTTCGGCCGGTATGATTAAGGCTTCAACATCGCTTTCGACTGCGGCAAAAGCCTCATAATCTAAATCACCCAATATGCTAGCTATCATCATTAAACAAACGCCGCCGCTCTGAACCCGATAGAGGGTTATCTCCCTGCCATTCTCTCCAACCCTATAAATGCGTACACAGCCATCCAAAATAAAAATAGCATGGTGTAAGCGATGCCCCCTTGCAAAAGCTACAGGAGTGGTTGGAACTTGCACTATAGAAATATCAGCTCTATTCCATTCCTTAGCTTCAATAGAGGACAGGCAAGGGAAACATTTTATAACCTGATTTAGTTTACTGATCATTTGTTCCTCCCAATCTTTATTAAATCCATGTTTAAATAACTTTTTTGGTGCTTAACGGATTAATAAAATAATATCAGAAAAGTGGATTTCTTTTTTTTTATTATGCTTCTAGGGGTCCCACTGCATCGCCATCAAGCTAAAATTTTGTACTATCCATAAAGCAAAAAAGACGTTATTCTTTCTGTAGAATTATAGGAAAGGATGGCGTTTTTTTATGAATCTTTCGATTCTTGACGAACTTCAACCGATTGCTGAAGAATTACAACGACATATGTCTCCTCATGTTCTAGAACACCTAGCAAAAGAAAAAGGATTTGTTCAGCGAAAGAGTAAATATCAAGCAAAGGAGTTAGTTGCTTTATGTGTATGGCTGAGCCAGCAGGTTGCAAGTACATCACTCACACAATTATGTAGTTGTCTTGAAGTATCTACAGGTGTTCTTATCAGCCCTGAAGGACTTAACCAACGATTTAATGCTTCCGCAGTACAGTTTCTTGAACAAGTTCTAGCTAAGCTTCTAACTCAAAGAATTCATTCAACAAAAGAAATAATTCATCAATATACTACGACCTTTAAGCACATTCGGATTCTAGATTCTACAACATTTCAGCTTCCAGATAAGTTTTCTTCACATTATCAAGGTTCAGGTGGAAGTAGCCATACGGCAGGAGTTAAAATTCAATTGGAGTATGACTTATTGAGTGGAAAGTTCCTGCACGTTTATGTAGGAGAAGGAAGAGAAAATGATAAAACCTTTGGTTCAACAAGCCTACAAACCATTCAACCAAAAGACTTGTACATAAGAGATTTAGGCTATTTCGATTTACATGACTTACAAAATATCCATGATAAAGAAGCTTACTATGTCTCACGTTTAAAATTAAATTCTCGAATCTATCGTAAGAATGATAAGCCAGAGTATTTTCAAAATGGAACCGTGAAGAAAGGAACACTCTATATTCAATTAGATATGGAAGAACTCATGAATCAATTGACTCCTGGTCAAACAACGGAGATTTCAGAGGCATATATTGGGCAGCACCAAAAATTACCAGCTCGTGTTATTATTCATCGATTAACAAAGGAACAAACAGAGAAAAGGTTGAAAGAACAAGCTAAAAAAGAAAAAAAGGCTGTTTTCTATTCAAAACCTAGTTGTTTGTAATATCAAAAGAAAATGTTTCTTTTAGTCCCTTTTCCCCGTCAATAGTGATTTTTATTGCTCTTGTTTTAGGTAAACGTTGAACCCGATTTAATTCTAATAGTCTTTCTAGAAGTGCATTTCCTAATGCTCCCGCAAGGTGGTGACGTCTTTCACTCCAATCTAAACATTTGTGTGTGAATGAACGACGTTTTTTCCTAACCCTTTCAAGATCAATTTGAAAAGTTGTAAAGAATGACTCTCCTTTTTTAGTAACAGTAAACCCGTCCTTTTCTTCATAAATAACACCTATTTTAATTAAAGAATCTGTTAATTGTACGCCTAAATTCCCCGCAAGATGATCATAACATGTTCTTGCAAAACGCATCGCTTTATCTTCCGATGCTTGTTTTAATGATTTAATTTCAATTGGTGGAGTTATTGATAAAAATGACTCCATAACTTGAGCAACTTCCTGATTTCGAATCCCATAATATCGATGTCTTCCCTGTTTTTCAACTGTAACCACATTCGCATCGACCATTTTTGTTAAATGGAAACTAGCCGTCTGTGGTTTGATTCCTGCCATATATGCTAATTCGCTTGCAGGATGGAATCTACCATCTAATAAGACTGTTAATATTGCTGCACGAGAAGCTTCACTGACAAGGGTAGCAATTATTGCTACATTTGGATTTGCATTCATTTTAATCCCCCTCTAATGTAATCCATATTTCGATGATAATCGAAATGTTTATATTCTACAATAAATAAGGAGAAACATATGAATAGGAGGAGAAATAAAGATGAAAAAAATGGCTCATGTTCCAAATACAGAAATTATTAAACCTAAAATTCTATACTACGGAACTCCTGTGATTTTACTAAATTCGCTAAATGAAGATGGAACAGTAAATATCAGCCCTCTGTCATCATCATGGGCATTAGGAGATTGTATTATATTAGGGATTGGAATTGGCGGGAAAGCGATTGAAAATTTAGAACGACATCCTGAATGTGTAATCAATGTTCCGAGTCCTTCATTATGGGAGAATGTTGAACAGTTAGCCCCCTATACAGGGAAAAATCCCGTTCCAGATTATAAGAAAAAAAATGGATTTACATATGAAAAAGAAAAATATGATATCAGTAGATTAACACCTACTAAGTCTAAATCGGTAAAACCTACTCGAATTATGGAGTGTCCAATTCAAATTGAGGCAAGGGTGAAACACATTCGAATTCCTGATTATACTTCTGATTTTGCAATTGTTGAGACACAAGCTATACATGTGCATGCTCACAAGGAAATCATTATTGAAGAAAATCATATTGACCCAAATAAATGGAGCCCACTTATATATAATTTTCGTCATTACTTTGGTCTTGGTAACCATTTAGGTAAAACCTTCCGATCCGAATTATAAATAAATATATTATCTTTTAAAGGGGACAATCTTTTCCTAATTGCAGTTAAATATTGTAGTAAGAAACCGAATTCCACCTGTTAAGGAATTCGGTTTCTTTATTTTTTTTCTTTTGCAATGATATAAAATATTTATTAGAAAAGGAGAATAAGGATATATAATTTAAAAATAAGACAAATTTGTTGAGAAAACTCAGAATGGATTGAATATTCACATGTGCTTATTTATAATTGATTAAGAGTTGGAGTAGTAATCTGTCATCTGTTCCTTTTTTAAAGAAGATTGATCTCAATCTTCTATTTTTTTGTGTTTTTTCCTCTTCTCTCGAAAAAAGGAAAAAGAATTACTTAAGAATTGTGGAAATTACTTGCTTATAGGCTAGTTGTTGCTTACCATGAACCATCATTAGGACGGCAAATTTATCTGTTGCAAGGATCTGCCCACATACTGGAACACCATTCTTTAAAAATACAGTTACCTCCCCTTTTTTCTCTTTCAATTGTTCATACATATCTTCTTGTAAGTTATACATGAAATACGCCCCCTATTAGTATCTACTTTTCTTTTAATACTTGCTGCCGCTAATTGTTATCTATTTGTATTTCCCATTCACCTTCTATTTTTCTAAACCATTTTCGTATTTTGCTTACATAATATTTTTTCACTTCACCATTTGGAATCCATATTTCTTGTTCCTGTATTTGACTCATCACTTCATGAAGAATCTCATCATGCTCGTTTTTTCTAGGTTTTCGATGATGCATTCTTACAAACTGTATGTATTCCCTACGTAACCAATTAGAAATATAATCTTTTTGTTTTTGCCGGAGATGTGACCACTTTTTATTAGTCTGAAGGAGTTTTCCGTTTACCATTGTATGGTTTTTCATCAACACTCATCCCCTTTTACCTTCTAAATGCATATATACAATTATCGTATCACATTTAAATTAATTTACGGCTCTAGATACATATTTCGAAAGAAATCTATCCGAAATAAAAATAATATCTCCATTTCACATAAAGTAGTATCCAAAATAGACGAGACCGAATCCATTAAGCGAATTAATTAGAGAGTCCCACCAATAAAACGTGAGTTTCGTACGCTAAGGATTTATTTCTTTAAAGAACTTGTTTTTTTCATACGTTAAGAAGGTTCCTTAAATGGTATTTGATGTTTGTTATAATACTTTGTTTTTGGCAATGATTTTTAGAACTAGTTTTTGACCGTATTTTTTAAGTTTTGTTAGAACTAACTAGAGTTCCTTAAACGGTCGTTTATGGCACTTAGTTGGTTACACTAATTCACTAAATATATCCCCTTTTATTTATTATATACATTTAGAAAAAATTACCATTTACACAAAATCAGTATTAGTGTATTATTCGTCTAGTACACTAATACTGAGGAGGGAAGAAATGGAAAATGAGTTTTCTCCTAATATCCCGATTTATATTCAGGTAATGGAATACATAAAAAAGGAAATTGTAACAGGTCGTTTAGCACCGGGTGATAAAATCCCAGCTGTACGTGAACTAGCCAGTAAATTACAAGTGAATCCAAATACGATTCAACGCACATTTCAAGAGCTAGAACGAGAAGGTATTGCTGTGACACGAAGAGGAACAGGGAGATTTGTAACGAGTGAAGGAGAAAAGATTACTGAACTACGCAAAGGAATGGCAACAGATTTGCTTGATAATTTTATAAATGGAATGGACAATTTAGGATTTACGAAAGAAGAAATTCTTCCAATCCTCCATTCTTCATTAGAAAAGAAAAGGAAGGAAAACGAATGACAGAGTTATTAAAAATTGAAAATCTGTGGAAAAGATATAACTTAAAAACAGTACTTCAAGATTTAAGTGTAACAATTTCTGAAGGGAAAATTATTGGTCTTGTTGGTGATAATGGTAGCGGAAAAACGACATTATTAAAAATGATTGCTGGTTTGCGTTACCCTTCTAAAGGGACTATCACAATTGAAGGTCAGAAGGTAGGAATAGAAACAAAGAAAATTGTTTCATTTATGCCTGATAGTCCTGTTTTTGACGAGTGGATGACAATAAAAGATGCTGTAGCTTTCTATCGTAATTTTTATCCTGATTTTGATTTAAAACAAGCAATGGAATTAATAACTGAATTTAAAATGCCATTAGAAGAGCATATAGTTGCTTTATCAAAAGGTGAAGTGGAAAAATTACAACTTATCTTAACTTTCTCCAGGAAAGCAAGGTTATATATATTAGATGAGCCATTGGGTGGAATTGATCTTGTTTCTAGAAAACATGTACTAGATTTAATTCTTAAATTTTACCGAGAAGATTGTACCATTCTCATTTCAACTCATTTAATAGAAGAAATCGAAAGTATATTTGATGAGGTAATCTTTTTAAAAGACGGAAATATTGTATTACATGAAAACGTGGAGGAAATTCGTTTTCATCAAGGGAAAGCAATACAGGAGTTGTTTAGGGAGGTTTTTGAGAAATGAATCCACTTTTACTCTATTTATATAAGTGCAATAGAAAAAAAATAGCTGTTTTTTATTCTGGTTTTATTATTATTTCTTTACTTCTTTTATTTAGTACGATAGGACTCTCAAGGGTACTACCTCCGTTTATAAAGGATTTAGTCTTAATCATATTCCTGATGATAATTGGTATAGCAGCATTTTTACTTCTTTTAATAGCGCTGCCTTCTTTCAATAAAATATTAAAAAATTCTATGATTCGTTATACAGCCATCCCAACCCCAAAATATATATATGCGAATTTATTATTTTTCACAGTAATGTTTATTATTTTATTAGGTATAGGCTTAATTTTTTCATATTATTTTTCACAAAGTCTTGATGATGGAAAAGTAATTGGTTATGATCCCAATCTTTATGGTGGGCAAATAACCGGAGAATTCCGACAAGAATATCACAAGTTGTATAGTTACGGAATCTTCCAACACATATTTGCTTTTCTTTTATGGGGAATCGATTTCATGAGTATCCTTATTTCTTGTTATTTTATCATGGCAATTATACGGCTGTTTCCAGTGAAGTCATGGATGAGTAAAATAATTTTATTCATCGTTTTCGTTGCTATTTTTTCAACAATACAAACAATGGTAATGAATGTGTTAAGTAAATTAGAGAAATATGCAGTTACTATTAAGAGTTCTGGGTTCATGGATAAGAATAATTTTTTTGATACATCATTTTACCCTATTGAAGATTTCACTATTTTTGGTCTATGTTTTGATTGCTTGTTAATAATTGTACTCGTAGCGATTACAGGTCGCATTATCAATAAGAAATTAGAGATATAAAAATTCACTTTACAAGTAAAAAATATTTTAGGAGGAAAACATGAGAACATCTAATCCAATGTTAAAAAAAGACAAATTTCATGAAGAGAAGACAAACGCTTCTACGATGACTATAGGTGGAACAATAAGAAAAACATTTATTATGCTTATCTTACTTCTTGCATCATCTGTCTATTCATACTTACAAATGATGCAAGGTTCAATGAAAACATCAGTATTAATTGGAGTAGCAATAGTTAATATAGTAGTTGCATTTTTAGCTATATTTATCCCTCGTATATCACCAATTTGTGCACCGATTTATGCTGTGGTAAAAGGGATTGTACTAGGAAGTATTTCTGCATATTATACAATGCGTTTTGGAAATTCTATTCTTTTAACTGCTGTATTATTAACCATTTCGATTTTATTTGCAATGTTAGTATTATATGCTACTCGTATAATAAAAGTAACTGAAAAGTTCCGTACTGTTTTAACAGCTGCAACACTTGGCATTTTAATTATGTATTTGATTCTCTTCTTACTAAACACCTTTGTTTTGACTGTTCCATACATTCACCAAGGTGGGGCAATCAGTATCATTATTAGTGCCGTTGTGATTGTCGTTGCTGCATTAAATCTATTACTAGATTTTGATTCGATTGAAAATGGTGCACGTAGTGGGGCAGCAAAACATATGGAGTGGTATAGCGCAATAGGGCTCATGATGACATTAGTATGGTTATACCTTGAAATTCTTCGTTTTGTTTCTTACTTTATGAAAAATGAAGAATAGAAAAAATCCTGCATGTTTCAAACATGCAGGATTTTTTTATCTAGTAGTGTCAATTTGAACACGAGAAAGTATAAAGATGCTTTACAACGGTTTCAACCATTGCATGTAAATTGTAAGTATCCCTTTTCTATAATATTCTTTCGACCACCACAAATAAATTAACATTAAAGAACTGATTCCCCCTTAGCGCACGAAATTCACGTTTATTGGTGTTCCCCCTTATATTTTTGACCGTATTTCTTTGAGTTTTGTTAGAACTAAATAGAATTTCTTAAATGGTCGTTTTTATAATTTGATAATCGAGTATATTTTATTGAAAAATTAGAGTTGACCATAAAACCAATATCCGATATATTGGTTTTATGAAAAAAGATATTATTAAACCCATTAAACGTATGTCATTTAGAGATGAAGTATATCTAACTTTGAAAAAAGCAATCGTTACATTAGAGCTGCAACCGGAGCAACGCTTAAATGACAAAGAATTAGCAGAAGAATTTGGAATTAGCCGTACTCCAGTTAGAGAGGCGTTGAAGCGTCTTGAGGATGAAGGACTTGTTGAATCTATTCCTGGTTCAGTTACTCGTGTTGCACCATTAAATATTGAGGAGGCGAAACACGCATTTACTGTGGTAGCAGTTTTACACTCGTTGGCTGCTCGTTTAGCAGTACCATTATTAAAAGAGTCGGATATTCAAGAATTAGAGTTCAGTAATAAGGCTTTACTATTATCTATTGAGAAAAAAGATATTATAAAAGCAATTGAAGCTGACGAGTTATTCCACAATGTTTTTTTAGATGTGGCAGGAAATCCTGAAATCATTCGTGCGTTAGAACGAAGTATATCTAAGATTCAACGTCTCGAAATTTCTCAGTTCACTTCGATAAATGGTCTAAAGTCAGTAGAACAACATCAGCAAATTATAGAGGCTTGCAAAAATAAAGATAACGAAACAACAGCGTATCTTGTAGAACAAAACTGGTTAAGTCTTGAGAAATTAATGACTTATGAGGCAGATTGAGGTGAGAAATTTGCGCCCTATTTTTTTAGGTATATGTGCTGCTTTCTTTTTTGCTTTCACATTTATATTAAATCGAGCAATGGAATTATCAGGTGGTAGCTGGATATGGAGTGCTTCATTAAGGTTTATTTTCATACTGCCATTTCTTGTACTTCTTGTTATGAGTCAAAAAAAATTAAAAGTATTATTACAAGTTATGAGAGAAGATTTAAGTGCATGGTTTTTATGGAGTTTTGTAGGTTTTGGACTATTTTATGCTCCATTATGTTTTGCCGCTGCACATGCACCAGGATGGATTATTGCGGGGACATGGCAAGTTACTATTATATCAGGATCTTTGTTAGCTCCTCTTTTTATCCAAACTTATCAAACACCAGATGGAATTATTAAGAAAAGAGGAAAAATTCCAATGAAGGGTATGTGTATGTCATTAATTATTCTTCTTGGTATTTTCCTTATGCAAATGGAACAAGCAAAATCGTTTGCTGTAAAAGATATTATGTTAGGTATTATCCCTGTTATTGTAGCTTCTTTTGCTTACCCACTCGGGAATCGTAAGATGATGGAGGTTTGTGGAGATCGTCTAGATGCTTATCAACGTGTCCTTGGAATGACATTAGCTAGCTTACCATTTTGGTTTTTATTATCCTTGTACGGTCTTTTTACAGCAGGAATACCTAGTAAGGAGCAAACTATGCAATCAATTTTAGTTGCTATTTGCTCTGGTGTAATTGCAACTATCTTATTTTTTAAAGCTACTGATATGGTTAAAGGAGATATGCAGAAACTTGCAACTGTTGAAGCAACACAATCTATGGAGGTGTTTTTTGCTGTTATTGGAGAACTAATCTTATTACATTCTTCATTCCCCTCTATTTTATCTTGGTTTGGCATGTTTGTAATAATGCTAGGAATGATAGCACACAGCTATGTTTCCCATAAAGGTGAAACAGTGCATAACCAAAATATTAGTGCTTAATTGATATTTTAAAATGTACAGTATCAACCCTTTTCTAGCTAGTAAAAGTAATTTTATTATTATAAGTTTTATGTCAGAAATTAATTAAGTAAAAGAATATGAACAAAAGCCGATACCCTTAATATATAGGGAAATCGGCTTTTTCTTTATAAAAATTTTTCTTAGCTTCCTTTACATTAAAGGATTAGTTTGTATATTTGAGGAGATGTGCGAGACAGATGTATATTTAGGATAATCTAATATCTCCCATTCGAATATGATAGAATAGAAGTATATCCCAAATGGAGGAACAGCAAATGAACTCAAACACAAAACAGTTTATTTATGATATCCAGCAAAGAAAAAACAATTATATAGAAAATGCTTTAATAGCAATACAACACCCTAAAAAAGAGCAATCTGAACAGGTCATTCAAAATATAGTAGAAAAGATGGATATGATGATTAGTCTAGTTACTACGTACATGAAGATTGAATCAGGATCTACGGAAGAGTTAAAAGAACTTCAGAAAGAAATTATCCATGCTCAAGCATACATCCAAAAAAGAAAATTTGAAGAAACACAGAGATAAACCCCTGTGTTTTTCTTTGGACGTCTATGAAACCAATTTTTTATAAATCAAATTACATGTAATTTGATCATTGTTTTGGCATAATCCATACAATTTGTTGAATTCGTACAATATACGGTACCGTATCTTCAATGAGCAAATGATCTGGTTTCACATCCTTTAACTTTCCTCTTACATTACCTCTTACAGTTTCAATAACCACATGTTTACCCATTACTGATTGTAATGTCTGATATACGTAGGGATTAGGCACACTTACCATATTTTGTTCACTAAAGTCATTTCCCTCCAAATAACTCATTCTATAAGACTCCCTTCTAACTTGCATTCTTTCTCCTAATATATGATATAAATCTTATAAATATGCTAGAAGGATAATTCATTATAGGAACGGAAATAACATTTTAATAAGGTAAGGTTTCTATTCCTAAATTGCTAAAAAACTATTTATATAAAGTTACTTTTACTAGTTAATAGGTGATGATATAGGGATATTTTGAATGTACATCTAGTTTGTTCCTTTCAGGATATGTATCATTTTAAATACGCCCTTTATTAGAATAGTGCTCATACTTTTTTTGAGATTCTTTCGTAATACGTGCGTTAAGTAAAATTGCTAATAATAAAAACACTCCATATTTTCCTCCTGTAGCTCCTATGATAATCACACTACTACAAACAAGTACAATTAATAGGATAAACGAAACTAAATAAATACGATCATAATTCTTTGACATCTTCTCATATTTTATGCGTTCTTTCCTTGCATCCATCTAAATTCCTCCTTTAAATTATCCATTTCACTCTCAAATAAATCTTGCCCTTAAAAAGGAAACAATATATCGTTTTAAATAATTAGTTTGTTTTTTTATCAACTAGTCTATATAACGTAAAAAGAAATCCTACCAATATTAAGCTTTCTACCATGATAATCCCGACCCTCTCCTTCCTTTTAACCCCAACAAATCAGATAAAAGTTATGTATATCCCATATTAGCTGCAGTAGATAAAAAGGATCCCCCTTCTCGTAAAGGCTGATCCTTTTCTTCTTGCATACAACTATTTTTACCTATTCTTGATTAATTAGAATAATAGCTGGTCCATCTACACGAATTCCACCAACTTCGATTTTTTCGTAAGGCTCAACAGTAATGGAAATGATCCCATCCCGCTTCTTTAATTCATTACTTAATTCTTTTGTTAACATTTTTTTCATGTGTACGCTCCTTCTTATTGCTTAATTTACTATTGTAATGTAAATGGAATTTAAAATGGTTTCCTGGCCAGAAAACCATTTTTTGTAGTTGACCATATGGTGTTACCAGTTCGTTTATCAATTTTACGTAAAGAAGAGAAACAATTATTATTCACTGTCTCAGTAGATGTAAGAAACCCTTAAAGATAGCGGTGAGATTGATTGTTTTTTCTTCTAGAAATAATGACTTAGATAGTATATTACCTAAAACAATGAAAGCCCTACTTCTCTTTCATCCTTACGGCTCCTTGTCCGTGCCAGTGTGAATCAGGGTTGCAAAAATCAAGTGACTATTTAATCGAGTTATTTGATGAAACTTCGAACGTTCGTAAAAGAAATTTAAAAATAAAAATGGATTAGATTGAAGTAATAACAAAAGAGGTTCCTACTCTAAAAGTGAGTTGAAGAAATTGAATGTCTTTAAAATGCTTTGCTTTTAATACTCATCATATTCCCGAAAGATTTAGAATGTTTTCAGAGGATATAATACATTATTTATAATGAACCTTAACAGAAACTTTTTATTTGATTTTCAGTGATTCCTTTAATTAATTCTAGCTCACTGACCAAAAATCTATATGCATCATCCAACAATTTTTTTTCGCTTGTATTCAGTGCTTTTTCTTTCTTCATACGCATTAAATCCCGTACAACTTCAGCACCTTCTTGTATTTCACCCGTTTTTATTTTGTCCGTGTTCACTTTATGCCTTTGTTTCCATGGCAGTAATTTACAGGATTCTTCATGGTGAAAAATGTGTATAATGTGCTTTAATGCAAGTATATCAGTAACTGGGCGTATATTCGAATTCACTATTTTACCCGTAGGAATCATGACTTGCATATTACTGATCGACATTTTTATAACAAAATACTGTTGTTTTTTTCCTGAGAATTCTTTTTCTTCTATGGCTTCAATTATACCTGCTCCGTGCATTGGATAAACAATGTTATCGCCAATTTGAAACATATAATCCACCTCCATATATGGTAACCTTCTTAACCTTAACACACATGTAGTTTTTTAACAAATATTTTATAATATCATAAAATAGTTTTTATCGTCAATCATTTTTTTAACAAAAATTAAATTAAGTAAAAAACCCACCAAAAACAATAGGGAGTGTGTCAGATTCCCCATAAAGGGAAAGGGAATTCCCCCGCTTATATTCTAAAATCCCTACTCATTAACGTAGATTAGTTTTCCCTTGAAAACGACCAAATCGATCCCGTATTTTTTTCAATCTTGTGTGGTATTCCAAAATCTCAATTCTTGCTTTTTCAGCTAAAGGTGCAATTGGTCGTAAGTCTTTTAACCCCCAATAATCAACTACTACATCAAGTACTTGATCAAAATATTGTAGTGGTCCATAATTCGATTCTTTTGCAATTACAGCCATTCTATTTTCAAAATCAGGCATGACGGCACCTGGCATTTTAAAATTCTTAATCACATTGGCAATATGATAGCAATAATTAGGTTCTAATTCCAAATGTGTTCGAATGACGTCTCGATAAAAAGCATAATGAAGAGTCTCATCTTTGGCAAGACGACGTAATAATGTAGCAAGATCTGGATCATGCTTACTTGCAACCTTAGCTACATTATTGTAAAACACCATCGTTGCAAGTTCTTGTAGCGTCGTATACGTCATGGCTTCGATTGGTGTATGAAAATCAGGCTCAAACCCACCCTCAACGACTGACTTTCTTAATTCATGTATACGTTTAGGGTTCACACTTCGAGTGAGTAGTAAATATGTCTCCAATAAATTCGAATGTTGATCCTCTTCTGAAGTCCATGTGTGAATAAAGTCCGTAATAACAGAAAGGGATCCTTTAAAAGTCGCAGATAAATACGTGGTAAACCATGGTAAATTCACTTCTGTTAATAAAGCTGTTTCAATGGCTGTAATTACACCAGAAGGAAGAGTAACTTGACTTTCATCCCAAGGAACTCTTTTAAAGTCCATTCCCTTATCCCATGGTAAAAACTCATGATAACCCCAGTCTATCTTCTGAGCTCTTATTTTATGTTGTTCATACAGTTCTTTTAAACGTGGTTCTAATCGGAAATCTAAATCATTTGTTAGCATCTATAAGTGCCCCCTTTTCTTATCATATAAATTGTCATTCTATTTTTACTCTTAAAATTTTCTACAAATAAATATTACGTTCCTTTTTTAAAGTCAAACATAATAAATTTGTAACAAACCTTTTTAAGAGCGCTATATTTTTATAGGATTTTTTTAGTAAAAGGAGGACCGTTACATCTATTTTCTTTTTTATAAAATAGATACTGAGGCATACAATATGTTAGTTAGCCTTAATAAAGAAACTAACCTCAGTAAATACAGAATAACATTCATGGATGAAGATATTCGTCATGTTATAAATCTTCGTGAGTGTAAAAAGGTGCATGCTTATAAAGAATCGTTTTATAATAAAGATAGATAGTGTTTTATACACACTAACAACTACTAGATTAAGCACTTGAAAACCAAATACAGTGGATGAGATAGCCTTAAACGACAAATCCCAACTAGAACAATGTACATTGGCTATGTATGGTGAGTTAGACCAAATTTTGTTATACAACAAAAAAAGGAAGAGGCGATAAACATGCAGTCAACGGAAGCGCATATGAAGGAAAAACAACGTAGAGAAAAAATAGAAATTATATTTAGTCACAGGGTAAAAGGAGAGAGTTATTTTCACGGCTCTTCCTATCAATGGAAAAACATTGTATATCAAAATTATAATAGAATACAACAAAAAGAGTTGGAAGTTGAACAACTCATTTCGAAAATGGAAAAAGAAGGGATTTATTTTACGCAGCACCGTTCACTCATACACTATCCTGTCATTGATTTTATAAAATATATAGCTAAGATTTATAAGGAACCCCTCGAAATACAATAATCATTTTTAAAGGAAACCTTTATAAAAGGTTTATTTTTGAGGATTTTTTAACTAAAACCTTAAAAAATCATTACAACATTCTTTTTATTTTCAATACTCTTCGGTTTTGTTATAATATCAACCATAGCGTATTATATTCGTTTGTATATTTTCATATTTTGGGGATTTTATTACACAAAAAGACAACTCTTAATTGGAGTTGTCTTTTATTTTTTTCGATATACACAATACTATTCTGATCCAAAAACATCAAGTTTCTTACAACCAAAAATAAAGTAGGATTTCTAATAAGAGAAATCCTACTTTATTTCTTCATATTCCGTCAGTATTTTATGAAACGTGTTTTTCTTTAGCTCTAACATTTGCATAAACATAGTAACTGTTTTTTTCACCTTTACATTTATTACAAAAAATGTTATTATTAGAATGAATTATTTTTGTTCGGTGTAAAGGATTTATAACTTTTCACCTTTATGATCACTGAGAGCAAGGATAGTATTACATTGTGTGTGTTTACACACTAGGAGGCAATACAAATGGAAAAAGGTAATGTAAAATGGTTTAATGGCGAAAAAGGCTTCGGATTCATCGAACGTGAAGGTGGAGATGATGTATTCGTTCATTTCTCAGCGATTCAAGGCGAAGGTTACAAAACTTTAGAAGAAGGTCAAGCAGTGACTTTTGATTTGGAGCAAGGTCAACGTGGACCTCAAGCTTCAAACGTACGTAAAGCTTCTTAATTTTACAAACCAGGGAAGGCAGGCTCTTTTATGAGAGTCTGCTTTTTTTTCGTGAAACAAAGAACCCCCGACTCATAAAGGACATGAAAACAGTAAATCAAATGGTAAACCAAGTCTAGCAGAGTATCCTAATTTAATTTTTGAGCTACCAACTTTATAAGCCTTTTTTCTAGCATAAAAGTACCCCCTAAATGGAAATTCTCTTTCTCTACAGTTAGTTATTTTGAGAAGTCAGCTCATTTTTTGTTTTGTGGGTGTTTACATTCCTTAAGTTGATAGGCATGCGGCTGTACCGGCTGTACCCCTAATTTGTTCCTCTATCTATAATAAATTCCATGAAATTATTAATAAACTGTTTTCGATTTAATGTCAATCCAATCCTAGCCCCCTCAGCTTTTGCACCGGGTCGAAAATCTGCAACAGTCTGTCCCCTTAAAAATTCTAAATTAATCTCTACTTTTGAATACATGTATTGAAGAGAATCTGGATTGACAATTGCACTCATCGCAACAACATCATGTAAAGGAGCGCCTTTAATACTAGGGTTTAATTTTTTGTAGGCACTGAAATAATAATCATAAATTGGTTTAATTAATGATTTAAAAGGGGTAGTAGTGTGTTCTGCAATATATTCTGCTTCAGTTGGAAGTAAAATAGCTGAATTTGTTACGTTTAAAGGAATTATTGTTAAATTTTTAGATTAATTAATTACAAACCGGGTTGAAACTGGATTACCATATGCATTTGCTTCAGCTATAGATGAGACATTTCCTGGTTGAAGAAATACCCCGGACATTATGTATATTTCTTTTACGCTTTGCATTGTTTCTTTCCAAAGGTTTAAAGCGATTGCAAGAGAAGTGGATCTACCTACATCAACAATTGTTAATTCTTCCTTATATTTTTCAACAATTGACAGAATTAGACTAAAATTATGAATAGGAATTGATGCTACACTTTCTGGTGTTTAGATAGGTCCAAATCCTTCTGCACCATGTATTTCTGGATAATAAGCAGTGAAACCATTAAGAAACGATAAAGAGGCACCACTTATAACAGAGATATCTGTTCTTCCAGCTAATTGTAATAAGTAAAGAGCATTTCGAGTCGTTTGTTCTTTTGTAACATTTCCGTAAATTGTAACGATTCGAACAATTTCAGGATGCAATAAACCGTATATAATTGCCAAGTAATCATCTATACCTGGGTCTCCAAATAATAATACTTTTTTCAAGGGGGATTCTCCCTTCTTACATAACTTAATATTTAACAAGACAAGCTCTGTATTATATATGTAAGAGGAGCATATATTTATGATTTATACTTAAAAAAATGTTAAATATTATTATATTTTGTTTTTTTGTCTTAATTAAAATGTTTATATTAATGTAATAGCATGTGATAATAGACATGTTTGTTTAGAAAAACTTATTTTATGTAGAAATAAAATTTACTTTTTATTACTTATTTCTCTTGTGGGGTCTTTCCAAAATACTGGTCGTAACCCTATAAAGAACCTTCGATTTGTGCTCTCTTCATATGCTATTTTAGAAAGGGATATTATGATGAAAAAAAGTAGTATAAATATAAGCATATCAATTTTAATACCTATTTTATTAATGATATGTCTTATTAATGTTAAATACAGAATCATATTAACTGCATTATTTGGAGCTTCAATTTTTTCAACAACATTTCTTTGTGCGATTGGATTTATCCTAGCTGTTTTATCATTTATAGAAAACAAAAATATTTGGGCAAAAATCGGAATAATATTAAACGTGTTAGTATTTTTCATTCCTCTTATTTGGATTTTAGGATGAAATGGGTAGTTTAGATTTATGGGTACCACTTTATCACCATCAAACCAAGAAAAGCGAATACTCCAAAACGAAAAAATGAGCTTTTTACTTACAAGTTAGCACAAATTTTCGTTTTGGGAGTACTATAAAATTTTAGCTAGATGGCAATGTAATGGTATACCGTATATAAGTAAATTAATTTTCTTTATTAAAGCTTATTTTTCCTTTAACATTATTTATTTTATCGAGTTGTAATTCATCTTGAATCGAAAGATTCATAAAAAACGTTATCCTTTCCTATTTAGCTTGTTTAGAAAGAATAACGTTTTTTTATTTTAGGGAGTATTTTGTTTTATTAGCTTAATAACATTGGCTTGCCTCCGTAATTCCAAAATCTCCAAAAATTATTTTTTAGAATAAGTTTTTTTGAACCAGAAAGGTTTATTTTTAACTATAAAAACTATGACAAATTTTATCCGGTTTTCCTTTTTTGCCTACTTGCTAAATTCAGCAAGTAAAATATTTTTAAAAGGATCAGGACTATCATCTTTAAGGCTGTTCAAATTGACGGTCAATGTATGCTTACCTCCAAGTTTGCCTCCAGCAAAAGTAACAAACCCTGGAATGCCACCTGAGTGTCCCCATATTGAGACACCGTTTGGAAGCTTAGTTTCATAGATTCCAAGACCATATCTGCCGATTTCAGCAATTCCTGTAGGAACTGTAGTAAGCATTTGTTTTAGTTGCTGTTCCTTCAGTAATTTGCCACCGAGCAAGGAAGAGAAGAATTTGTTTAAGTCGTCAGCAGTAGAAATCATATCTCCAGCCGAGCTACCTATACTTGGGTTATAATAAGTAACGTCTTTTAGCTCACTTGCTCCGTCTGGTTGGACATATCCACGGGCATGCTTGGTGCCTGGAATAACGCTTGAATTGCCAGGTAGGAATGTATTCGACAATTCAAGCGGTTCAATAATTCGATTTTCAATCTCTTCTGCATAGCTGTTTCCGGTTACTTTTTCAATAAGCATACCCAGTAATACGTATCCTGTGTTTGAATAAGACCATCCCGTTCCTGGAGCAAAATCTGGGGGTGCTGAAAGTCCAATCTTTACTAGCTCTTCAGCGGTATACATCCTTTTGGGATTCGTAAAATTTGCTTCTTTTGATTTCGAGTACTCAGCAATACCACTTGTATGGTTCAACATTTGACGGACAGTAATCTGTTTAGCATCATATCCGTTTCCTTGAATGACACCAGGCAACCATTTTTCGATGGAGTCGTCTAGATTCAGGCGGTTTTCTCCAGCTAATTGAAGTACAACCGTTGCAGTGAACGTCTTCGTTACGCTGCCAATACGAAAGCGAAAATCTGTTTTCATTGGTTTCTTGGTGTTCAGATCCGCTACCCCAGCGGCATACCCCCAAGTTTTTCCACCCTCAGAAGTTTTAGCAAGTATCCCCGGGTATCCCAGTTGTAATGTATCCCGTATAGCTTGCTTGACGGAATTACGATCTCGTTGCGTGCTTGTTTGTGACGAACTAGATACATTTTGAGTGGGCTCTGCTTTTACAATTGAGGTTGGTGTTGTATATAACAGAGAACTTCCAGTTATTAAAAGGACTAAACCTGTAGATGTAATTTGACAATGCTTTTTCATAAAGATATTCCTCTCCTCTATTCATATTTTATCGGTAGTTATTTGCTGTTTTATACTAGTCACACAGCTTTCATCTTAACCAAAGACAAATGGACAAGAGTGGATTTGCAATTATCATACTCAGTATTATTTTCACAAACGCTATTGTGTCCTAACAAACGGTAAATTCCTCTTTTTCCACATGTATGTTAATCCTAGAAATTACTTCTTTTCCTTAAAACACTCTTGTTACTGGTTTGTTTTTCATAAATAGGTCATACCTGTTTCCCCTTTCATGCCTCTTTATATTTTTATCATACACAATGAAAATCTCCCCTCCTCATTTATTGTTAATGTGTTAAAAACTGCTCTTTGATACTAAGTGTTTTTCTGTCACATACGGTAGTGTCAAAATGTCATGGTTTTTATGACATAGCTATTAATCCAGCCGTATCCCACTCAATTTTTGTTGTTCTTTATAAATATGACAGAAGTTCACTATCGACTATGACTCGCCGCTTAATAGGGGTACAGCCACTTCGCTATCAAGCTAACAAAACAAAATACCCCCTAAAACGAAAAAGAGATGAAGAAAATAATAAAAAGCTTATCATTATGTGCTAAAAGATAAGCTTTTTTGTCTATACTTATTGAATTTTATTGGATTTATTCCATGCTAATATAGTAATAAAATATTGAATACCAAACAAAATAGTAACAAGTAGAATGAATTTTATACATACTAAGATCCATCCAACAATATCTTGAGGTAATTGATTATGATATGTAGTGTATGCTACACCAGAAAAAGATAAAATAAGGGTATAAGATAATTTATCTTTTAATTTTTGTTTTAATTTTTCCTTGTTATCGATTTCTGGTTCGTAAACACCAGCTAAAATGGATCTAATAAAGAAGAATATCATATAACAGATAATGATACCAAGAGCTGTAGCCATTCTAGAAACGGTCTTTGTAAGTATACGCCCCTTATTATTAAATCTATGAAGGCTAGCAATAAAACCACAATTCCAGATTGGGCCCAAATTTTCATTTCAATTTGCTGAATTCTTTCATCTGAATGTGTACTGAGTGAAAACAAATTTTTTAGTTTTTCCATTCTATTTTTCCTCCCAAAATAATTCATCTAAAGTTTTATCGAGTGATTTAGCTATATCAATGCAAAGCTTTAAAGATGGATTATATTTATTAAGTTCAATAAGACCAATGGTTTGTCGAGTAACATTTACAAGCACAGCTAATTCTTGTTGAGTTAGCCCCTTTTCTGTTCTTACAATTTTTATTTTGCTTACTGACATTAAATACACCCCGTTTGTAAAGATAATCTTTATAGTTTCCATCTTATATTCTATATATTAAATTATAGTTAACATTAATGCAATATATATTTTGCATTAAGACGTATATAGATTGCGTTTATCCTTTCTTTTTTCCATTTCTATTATTTTTGTCTCTAAAACTATCTCACAAATATAAAAATACGCTATGCTTTCTGTAGAATCATTGGAAAGGATGGCGTTTTTGTATGTCTATTTCTGTCTCTGATGAATTACAACTATTTGCTCAAGAAGTTCAAAGCTTCTTATCTCCAAATATCTTACGAAATCTTGCTAGAGATGTTGGTTTTGTGCAACGAACCAGTAAGTACCAAGCAAAAGATTTAGTTGCTTTATGTGTATGGATGAGTCAAAATGTCGCTAAAACCTCTTTAACTCAGTTATGTAGCTGTTTAGAAGCATCAACAGAAGTACTTATCAGTCCGGAAGGACTGAATCAACGATTTAATGCCACAGCCGTGCAATTTCTACAACAAGTGTTAGCCGAACTTCTCAATCAAAAGTTATCTTCAACTAAGCTGATTTCTTCTCCATACACCTCTATTTTCAAACGTATCCGTATTTTAGATTCAACTGCATTTCAACTTCCCAATGTATTTTCATCTGTTTATCCAGGTGCAGGAGGATGCAGCCATACAGCGGGGATGAAGATTCAGCTTGAATATGATTTATTAAGTGGACAGTTCCTACATATTCATACAGGTCCGGGGAAACAACATGATCGGACCTACGGTTCTCTGTGTGCCCCAACTGCGGCAGCGAATGATTTATGTATTCGAGATTTAGGTTATTTTCATTTGAAAGACCTTCAATATATACAAGATAAAAAGGCTTACTATATCTCTCGTATTAAGTCAAATACACGTATTTATCAAAAAAATTCTACCCCTGATTATTTTCAAGATGGAAGAATCAAAAAAGGGACAGAGTATATACAGATAGATATGGAGGTCTTAATGAACTCTCTTCAGCCAGGACAAACATGTGAAATATTCGACGCTTTTGTAGGAATGACTGATAAAGTCCCAACTCGCGTGATTGTTCATCGGCTAACAAAAGAACAACAACAAAAACGATTACAAGATCAAACTGTAAGAGAAAAAAAGAAAGGAATGAAGTATTCTCCTCGTAGTAAACGACTCAGTGGTATCAATGTATATATGACAAACACCCCTACAGATATTGTCCCAATGGGACAAGTACATGATTGGTATTCTTTACGTTGCAAATTGAAATTTTATTTAAAACGTGGAAATCATTCTTTCACATTCATCATTGTAAAAAAATAAAACGAGAACGATTGGAATGCCATTTGTATGGACAATTGATTGCCATTCTACTCTGTTCCTCTATTATGTTTCAAATGCGGAAATTACTTCTCACAAAGAAGAAACAAGAGCTGAGTGAATATAAAGCCATATATATGATTAAAGATTATTTTCCTCTTCTGTTTCGATCCATACAAAAAGACACCCAAGAATTATCAAAGATTCTTCTTCGCCTGTTTAACCTCCTACAGCGAAACGGACGAAAATCGCATCGATACGAAAAGAAAACAGTCTTTGATATATTAGGTGTCGTATATAATTGCACTCTGTCGGCCAATCTAGCGGCCTAATAAAAAAATGAAACCCGTTAGGGTTTATTTGATATGCATAATTTCCAATAATCTATACTAGTTTTTTAGAAAAAGAAGAAGAGTTTTTCTGAAACTAACCTTTCCGAACCTTAGCTTGATAGCGATGTGGCGGTACCCCATACCCATCAAGCTAAGATTCTAAAGTACCCCCAAACAAAAATTTACTTATCTACAATTAGTTATGAAGATCCAGCTCATTTTGTACATCTAGCGGTTTATTCTTTGGTCCTTGTCTTACATTTGTATATAAATAAAGTATGTTCCATACAAAAACACCTCTAATTCCCATTATGTATAGGAAATCAGAGGTGTTTTTCAGTATATAAAACTTCGATTGTTCTATCATCACTTATTTTTTGAATAACGGTGCTATTTTGTCAATGCGGTTTGTCCAAATTCCACCTGTATAATCTTCAGGAAGGCGTTTTATATCTTCAGACGAATCAAATCCACTTGAAAATCCAAGCCCATTCCCTCCTACAACGATAACTCGAGTATCTGCTTTATCCATTCGATTAAGAAAACGATTTGGCCATCCCCAAAGCCAAGGAGCTACTTTATCTGGTATATGTAACTCTCCATGCTCCATGCTTGAAGGTATGTAGCCAGTCCATCCTATCGCAAGATAAGTCAGAAGATCCTTTTTCATGGTTGCTTTTGACATTGTTCGTAAACTAGGGAGACGATCTTTTATCGCAGCAATGGGTTTATCGCCGCCATATACAGTTAGTTGATCAAGGCGTTTCGCTGGAAGTTTCTTGAGGTAAGCAACCAATTGGATTCCCTCATTTTCATCATCACTTTTAATATGAATAAGAAAAGAACGATCTGGGAAATGGTTAAGTACTTCATCAAGTGTTGGCATAAGGTTAATCCCTTTGCCACGAAATGGGAACGTTTTACCCCCATCAGCTGTATAACCGTAACCAATATCAAGTGCTTGTAATTCTTTTGTTGTAAAATCTCTTGTAACACCTTTTCCATTAGTACGGCAATCAAGAGTCCAGTCATGAAAAATAACAAAATTTTCATCTTTAGTTGGTTGAACATCAAACTCTACTAGATCTGCTCCAGCTTTAAATGCCGCTTCCATAGATGGAATTGTATTTTCTAAATAAGGATGTTCAGGTTTATGTATACTTTCTGCTGTACATGTATCCCCCTCAATCCCTTCCATGCTAAAAGTCTGCGAAAGTCCTCGGTGAGCAAGAAGAATAGGAGTCTTTTCGTCCCTCTTAACAAAAAAAGAACTGTTATTTACATAAACAAATACGAATAGGATAAGAATTATCCAAATCGTTTTACGTTTTAATAACCTTTTTATTTTATTCATTATATTCTCCTCTTAAATATTGGTTAAAATGATTTAAATAATGTACTTTATTTAAATACTTGTAAATGTTATAGCCTATCTTATTCTTTTGCAATGGATAGGATTGGTAATTGTATATTGGTACTTGATATAAATTAGGAGCGACAGAAAGTATTTCGTAACTAGTATCCTAGCATAATTTAAAAAATGCCCCCCTCTAGATTTCTTTGGTATGCATAGTTTTGATGAACAAAAGTTCATTTTGTTTCCATTCTTAAGTTCATGGGCAAGTGGTGATTCCCATTGCTTTAAAGCTAAGTTTTTTCACTACTCATAAAGTAAAAAAGACGTGGGGTATGAACACGATTATAGGGATGAGGGGCGAATCTACAATTTAATTACAACTAAACAAAGAACTATTTTCAAGTTTTTTAATCAACATAGCCACTTTTTAGTACCAATTAGACCCTATTTAATAAGAAAAATAAGATTTCCAATACCCAATTAACATAATAATTTTTCTCGGGAGACAGCTCTCCCTCAAGCTATAACAAATAGATATGTCCTATTACACTACAATCATCGATTCAGTTTGTACAAAGTATGCAGTTCTAGAATTCCATGCTGTATTAAAGAATCTAATTAAACAACAGTTTAAATATTAAGGGCTGTTATTTGATTAAATTGTGGATATGATGATAGCTCAATAATAGAAATCAATTCAATAATCACTGAACCTTTAGTAAGAATAGTGTTGAAAGGTTTCTGTGAGAATACAAACTAAATGGGTATATAGGATATCCTATTATTTAAGAATCAATTTGCTATAGTTTTTATCGTTTTCCGACAGAAGACCCCTTCCCCAAAAATATGAATCTGAAACACCAATTTTAGGTGGGAGATAAATGTCGGTTGGCATTGGCCAACATGTTCGCTATCATTTTCTTGTACAGATTGCTCTTCGAAAACTGAAGATATGAGGTTGGTTGCAGAAAAACATTGCAACCGTAAAATCTTCAACGTTCTATCGCCCCATGCTTGCCGAATTTGTGAAAATTAAGCCAAAGTAGGTAGTGTGGTGAGTCAACGTACAAGATACTTATGTTCTCACCGTAGGGACTACGAGTATAGCCTGCTAAGATAACCGGTGTATACATCAGTGTTCGCAGGAATCTCCCACTTCAAACAGTCCGTAAGGACGTTAAGTAGTGAGTAATTCAATATCTGACAGTATCTTAATCATCTCATTGGAGAATAAGAGGCCTTCTAAATAAAAATGGATAATAAATTAATATCATACCCATAAATGAGCAGATTAAATAAAAAATAGCCTCATATTTTATTACTAGAGAAAAATTATTATCAATCTTTTTTTCATCACTTTTATATATCATTTTAAATAATACTCTATATAATAAATACCCAATAATTGTTCCCAGGGTGTTCATAGATAAATCATCAATATCTGTAATTCTACTATCTAGCAATTGACCTAACTCAATAGCCAATGAAAAACCGAATCCAGCATAGGCAGTATTTTTTATTGTTCTAAACTGTGGCCAAATAGTCGGCAATAAAAAACCTAATGGCATAAACAGTAAAATGTTTAAGACATAAGTAGTCATACCTTCAGAAGCAAATGGAATCAAGTTGATTTCATTTGCACGAATTAATGTTTCGTATCTCCCTATGTCCCATATAGTCCCTATCTGCGTCACCTTATACACTAGTGAAAGGTAGAACAGAAAAACATACACCCATAGAAAATGCCGAATAGATATATTTTTTTTCGTTTTAAAATAAAATCCAATTTGAAACACTATACAAAAAATAATAGTAAAAAAATAAGTATACAAATAACTAATTAAAACTCCTGAATACATTTAGAATCTCCTAACTTTACATTTTAATCTATAACTTTGTCATTTTTGAACATAATTCAAGAACAGGTGGTCACAATCACTCCACCAATATTATCTCCAGATATTTCATAATGTTCATCCGCTGGTATTTCAACTTCAAGTGTCTTGTTTTGAGACATGGGATAATATGAAATCGTATATTTTATCCTATCAATCCTAAAAGAAATGCACTCTTTTTCTTTTAAGTAATCCAGGTATTCTTCCAAAGCTAAATTCGTTTCTTGCATAATCGCACTGTGGGGCAAACCGACATAGCAAATATGCCAAGTTTCATATTGAATTCCTGTAACATCCGTTTTATCCGAGGGATAGCGTAAGATAAAGCCGTATTTCCAAGCATTTTTTCTATCCATTTTCCTTCAGGTGCTCGGTCCATTTTCGTTAAGCTTGATCCTACCCTACATCAAGTGATAAACCTGAATTATGTTCACTATAACCTGCTAGCAACGCATAATCAGCAACTGTTTTTTTGTAAAATCCACTTTGCTCATCAAAGTCACGATAGCCACTATTAATGAAAAATTGATTAACTCCTTTCTTTACAGCATTATTAATCATCTCTGAAGATTTTTTTGCTATTCCTTTTGATAGATAAATATTCTTATTAAGCAAACCGTATCTGTTTATCAATTCATTATGTTTAGATAAATTTACGATATCTGATTTCACACTTTCTTGGCGAATAGGGTATTTACTGTTGATTAAGAGCAGATTCCCTTGATAGATCTGTTCTTTTACAATCGCTTTCTTTTGGATACTTGAGGTGGTCCCTGTATTATCTATATTATCTTTGTGATTTTGATCATACTTTTAATCCTCTACTTTATTCTGAAAAAACAGTGATTTATTCATAAAAGCAAAACCTAAGCACAATAAAAATAACAATAAAAAACACCACTTCTTCTTTTTCAGTTTCCTCCTTAAGTAAGCGCCTTGATGATAATGTCACGCTGACTCAGCCCGTGGGATTTAGGATATGTAGCTCTTAACAATTACTTTCCGAAAAGCGATGCTAGATGTGGATGCTCTGCTCAGTGGTGTGTGCGGAAACATCCTAAACAGAAGATTGCTCATTTGATACAAACCGTAGCCCGATGCGGTAGTAAGTTTTACATTTTTCACCGCAAGCCCTCTCTTTCTATCCATATGAGGATATTTTAATCCACACATAACTTGACATATCCTTCTTTGACGAAACGAAAAAAGCTCGTTCTTACGGTTTAAGTCTACCGCATAAGAACGAGCCATTTTTTAATATTAAATTGTTAATTTATTAAGAAAAAGTAGAGATAACCTTAAGATTCTCTTAAGAAACAATGTTTTTTCTTAAGAACTCTCTTTATCAACCAAGTTTTGAAAGGCCGGAAGCTCTACCGTGAACGTCGTGGAATTATGATTACTTTCCGCGTAAATCTGTCCGTCATGCTGAACAATGATTTCTTTTGCAATCGCCAATCCAAGTCCCGCGCCGCCCGTATCAGAAGAACGGGCATTATCCAACCTGTAAAACTTTTCAAATATGGTAGCGAGCTTATCTTTTGGGATGTTTCCGGCGTTCTTGAAAACGATGGATACCACATCTCCGGAAAGGCTCGCCGTGATGTCAATGACGCTGTCGTCCTCGCTGTATGCAGCGGCGTTTTTTAAAATGTTGTTAAAAACCCTCGCCAACTTATCAGGGTCACCGAATACGGTCAAATCCTCGGAAGCATGGATGACCACCTGTTTTCCATTCGCGGCAAGCAGTGGATAAAATTCATCAGTCATCTGCACCAGCATATAGTATAGGTCTATATGTTTTTTCATGAGCGTAATCGTTTGGAGGTTATATCGCGTAATCTCAAAAAACTCGTCGATTAACTGTTCGAGGCGATACGCTTTGTCTAACGTGATATGCACATACTTTGCCTTTTGCTCTCTCGGCATGTCTGGTGCCTCATCAAGCAGGATCAGATAACCGATAACGGATGTAAGGGGCGTTTTAATATCGTGCGCCAAGTACATAACAACTTCATTTTTTCTTTGTTCGGCCATCTTTGCATCATGCTCTCGTTTTTCCAAAGTCCGTTTTAATGTGTTGAGCTTCTGTTCCATGAACTCCATTTCCGCAGAAAGCTCAATTTGTTTATCTTCGTTCTGAATAAGTATATCAATACTGGCATTTATCTCGTCAAAGTATTTTGCAAATTTTAAAAGCATGACGCGACATAGAATAAGAATACTAATGGCAACCGCCACATAAATAAAGATTTCTATATTGTTCCGTATAGTATACTGATAAATTATCATCGCGTCCCAGCGCTCTAAGTGATAACTGTTTTCCAAGAAACTTACGATCCACTCCCCAAGTGTCCCCTGGATAAATAGACGCAAAAACAACACGAACACAACTGCTGCCATAACAATCCCAAGGATATACAGATAGAGTTTTCGTTTTAGTTTGGAATAATCGATTTTTATATTCTTATTTTTATGTTTCAATTTTATAGCCAATCCCCCATACCGTTTTTATATACTTTGGATTATCAATGGTGTCGTTCATTTTTTCACGCAGATGTCGGATATGCACGGTGATGGTGTTATTGCTCTTGCTGAAATATTCGTCACCCCATATCTCATGAAATAGCTGCTCAGAGCTAACCACATTCCCCTTGTTTTCACAGAGGATGCGCAGGATTGAAAATTCGGTGGGGGTGAGGGATAACAGCTTCTCGTTTAGAAAACACTCATGCGTGTTTATATTAATGATAAGGCCGGAGTGGACAATTACATTTTTGTTCTGTGCTGTTACCCCATTGTATTTTTTGTATCGGCGTAACTGCGCCTTGACTCGCGCAATTAACTCCAGTGGGCGAAAAGGCTTCGTTATGTAATCGTCCGCGCCGATTGTTAGCCCTGTAATTTTATCTATCTCCGTATCTTTCGCCGTCAACATGATAATTGGATAGGTGTGCTTGTCCCTTATTTTTTGGCAGATATCGAGGCCGCTTGCTCCAGGAAGCATGATATCCAATATTGCAAGGTCTAGGTCAGTCTTGTCTATACATTCCAACGCTTCTTTGGCAGTATAGTATTTGAAAACCGTATAATTCTCGTTTTTCAGGTATAGCTCAACCAAATCGGCAATTTCGCATTCATCTTCTACGACAAGTATTTTATCGCTCATAAATATCAATCCTTCTTTATAAATTTGCTTTTCTCAATCCGAATCTTTTCCGAATAACGAGCCTATCATACCTACCACTTCAAGTAAAGTCCTATCTGAGTATATAGACACAACCGGTTACACAGAATAGATTTTCAGATTTAAATTTACTTCAAGGATAAGATATCTATCGAACTCAAAATTAAAAGGGGTACTGCCCTATCCCTATCAACATAACAAAACAAAATGTCCTTCTAAAATGAAAAAACATGCTAATCTTTCTGTAGAATCATAAGAAGGGATGGCGTTTTTTATGTCTGTGTCTGACGAATTACAACTATTTGCTCAAGAGATTCAAAGTTTTTCACCTCCAAATACTTTACGAAATCTTGCTAGAGATATTGGGTTTATACGACGAACCAGTAAGTACCAAGCAAAAGATTTAGTAGCTTTATGTGTACGAGTGAGCCAAAATGTAGCTATGACTTCTTTACCTCAGTTATCTAGCTGTTTAGAAGCATCAACAGAAGTACCCATCAGCCCTGAGGGACTGAATCAACGGTTTAATAAAACGTCCGTCCAACTTTTACAACACCTACTAGCTGAACTACTAAGCAAAAAATGGCCTCATCTATGCCGATTCCTTCTCCATACACTTCTATTTTCAAGCGGACTCGTATTTTAGATTCAACTACATTCCCCTAATTAATTTAATGTATTGGATAATAATACCGCTATCTACCTCATTGGCTAGATTATAATGGGGGCCGTACGTCTAATTATTATAAACAGGCTTTCTATATGCTAACCTTTTCTACCGCTTTTATTTGACGATACTAAGGCTTCCACATTGCTTCTTTTACTGCAATCTTGATATCGTTATCACTTAAGTTCTCTCTAGCAATAGCTTCTGCAACTAGCTGCTGCGAACATTCCATCTATCATAACGCTTGCACGTACAACAATTGTTCCAAGTCCTAGCTCTGGGAAAAAGAAAGCACCCGCATTATCCTTTCATTTTATATGCTTTTCTAAACTTCATGGAAATAAAAGGAATGAAATAACTGTTAAATTGGATGCTGGTTATAAGGAATATTCCAAGGGTACTTCATTTTAGTTTCCAAAGAAACTAAAATGAAGTATAATTATATACGTACAATAAATATCGTTTACAAATTTATTATTGTACACATTTTTGCATTAGCTCTTAATTACGAAAATAAATGGAGGGCATGAAATGGAAAATTATTATGATGTAGCGGTAATTGGTGGTGGTCCAGTTGGACTTATGACAGCATGTGAATTAGCTATTCAAGGTGTAAAAGTTGTCGTTTTAGAGAGAAGATTAAATCGGATAAGAAATTCTAGAGCACTCACACTTCACCCCCGCTCCTTAGAATTAATGGCTATGAGAGGTATTGAAAATCGATTTTTATCTAGAGGGAAGAAATCAGATACAAGCCATTTTGCTGCCCTAGATACAAGATTAAACTTTAAAAATTTAGATACTGATTTTCCATATACTCTTTTTATTCCCCAATCTATTACAGAAGAAATATTAGAAGAGCGTGCATTGGAATTAGGTGTAAACATTAAACGTGGTCATACTTTAAAAAATTTAAAACAGTATGATACATTCGTACAACTAGAAATAGAGCAAAGAGAAACAATATATGAAATAGAAGTTCCATATGTAGTAGGCGCTGATGGAGCAAGAAGCGTAGTTCGTGAGTTATCACATATACCGTTTAATGGAACAGATACAACAATTACTGCTATATTAGGCGATGTCATTTTAGAAGATGTACCAGATAACCCATTTTTATCTACATCTAATATAAATGGGATAATAATGATGGTACCTATTGCACCTAATGTATTTCGTTTTGCAATTGTAGATCCTAAGAATCAGACGATACCTGTTCATGTTGCTGTCACAGAAAAAGAGCTTATAGATAGTATTTATAGTATTACAGGTGAACATATTCAAATTAAAAGCTCAATATGGCTTTCTCGTTTTGGAAATGCAACCAAACTAGCAAATACTTATCAACATAAGCGTATATTCTTGGCAGGTGATGCAGCACATATTCATTTCCCTGCAGGAGGACAAGGTTTGAATGTAGGCCTACAAGACGCTTTTAATTTAGGATGGAAATTGGGACTCGCTATAAAACAAAAAAAATATGAAAGCCTATTAGAAAGTTATCATATTGAACGACATGCTGTGGGAAGACAATTTTTCAAGGAAGTACAAGCACAAGAACAATTAATGATAAACTTTTCAAATGCAGGTATAGAATTAAGAGAATTATTCTCGCATTTACTCACATACCCAGAGGTAAATCAAGATTTAGCTAAAAGAGTAAGTGGCTTAGGGGTTATATATTCCTCTATGCATACGAAAGAAAGGCATCCATTGATAGGGAAAAGATGCACAAATCTTACTATTTCTTCTCAAAATAAGAAAACTCATAAACTCTTTGAATTGATGCAAGATGGTAAATATATTTTATTAATACCTCCTTCTTATAAAGAAGAAATAGATAAAATGAACATTGATTCGCACATAAAGGTGGTTGTAGGTGAAATACAGGATTCTCAGTTAAAAAATATAGTTGTCATTTTAATTCGCCCCGATGGTCATATAGCTTACATTGAGTATGACGAAAGAGAAAAATGTAAAAAAACAGAAATAAAATTGAGTAATTTTTAAAAAAAACCCATTTATTAGCATAAATTTAGAGGTTTCTAGTATGAACTTTAAAACACTAGAATTTATAATGGCCCCCTCAACTATTAGTGGGGTCATTTTATATTAAATAAAGTGCATTGGAATCACTTTCTAACTAAATCTTTCTAATTAATTCTCTATTCCGGATATTAATACTGATATCTAGCCCGAATACTACATTCATATTTTTTTAACTCTAAATTTACCACGAATACTACACATTGCCTTCGAAATCCTTCATATATTCCAATAATATATGATATTGTTAATCAAGAGCATTCTCATCTGTTCCAATTGGTGATTTAAAAAAGAGTGAAAGATGTTCCATTATTTCTATTTTCCCTAACCAATTTTCAAAGTCAATCGTATCTGTGGTCGTGAAGTGTTCTTCTTTATTCACAAAACTTTTCCGATCAAATAAACGAATTGGGTAGTTATCGAGTACACCTCCGTCTACATAATAATCTTTATCCCATTCCACAGATTTAAAAAAGAATGGGGATGGACATCGAAATCCGCACAGCAACTACTAACGGGACATCAGGTGTCGTTTCGCGAGAAAACGTACGAAGCTGGTGTGTAGAAACGTTTGTTCCTTGGAAAAACACGTCTTTTCCTGTTTTGTCATACAACTGCTGAAAAGTTGTGTCCTTACTCCCTGTCCACTTTTCAACGATCTTTCCTACCCACTCAGTGAAGAAATCCCCTTTATAGATACCAAAACCATCAAAAAATAAACGAATGTTATCTTGTACAATCGAAAAATCATCATCTTTAAACGCTTTGAAATTCATGTCTTTGTGGATTTTTACAAGATCTGCGAATGGAATAGAAAGACCTAAAAGTAATGCAGTAATCGCTCCTGCTGAAGTACCCCCAAATCGTTGTATTCCTGGTAAAATCCCTTCTTCATTTAGTGCACGGATGGCACCTATATAAGCGCTTCCCTTTACCCCGCCACCTTCAAATACTAAGTTACGAAATGGATATGCCATTATATACCTCCAATAGAGAAATTTTCGATTTGTTATAGTATCGGAAGTATATTGAAATATATTCCAAATCGTATTAAGAAAGTTTCATGTCCTCCGATACGTATGGCCAAATTATCTTTATTCAATGGATGAATTGTTTGAAAGAGAAGGAATTTGCTTGGAATGGTAATTTAGTAGGATAGGAAACAGGAAACGGAGCGCATCTTTGGATACACTGACTAATATCCCCTTTTGAAATTGTATATAACGTAACTTCTTTTCCAATGCATCCTCCTAGTAAAATCACGAGTAAGAAATCAAGGAACAACCTACATTTCATAAAGCCCTCACTCTCTTTAACATGCAATCCAGTAAAATAATTTGTTTCAAATACGTAGAAATATGGTTTAACCAGTAATCAATGATCAGGTCTTCTTACCTTAAGTAAACCTAAATCTATTTGTCTTCATACAGAAAGAGATAAATAGCTTTGTTCCTATTCATGAAATAGTACAATATATGCAAAATTACATATCTAATTAATTGCTTTTAATGTTATATTTTAATAGCGATGAATGCTATTATTTCATAAGTTGTCAACAAGCGTTATGTATGTATGAGAAAAAGGAAGGAGCCAAATAGGCCCCTTCCTTTTTCTACTAATTAACTAAATTACTCTCTGGTAAAAATTTAAATAGTAATGCTCATTTACAGGCGTCTGATTATGCATTAAACATGCTAACTTTGCTTGCTGTCGGAAAAATTAATAATTCATCGATTACCCAACAATAGATAATATGGATAAAGAAAAAATACTAGAGAATATCACATTGTAGTAGTCTCTAGTATCTTTTCATAGTATTTTAGCGGCTATGCAATACGGAGGGATAAAAAAGGACCTCTTACGGAAAGATAAGAGGTCATCAAAAAGATAAAAATGTTGTATTTGAAACACGCGAGTTTCTAATTCACATCATAACACAATATATTCGTATATTCAATATATACATTAAAGATAAGGAATATTACATCATTGAAGATTACGGTGAACCAGGAGATAGTGTTGAAAATGAACCTACTTTGCGCAACATTTTCCCGAAAAAGTATGCGGATGTCGCACCTGCTAAGACATTTTGAATAATCTTTGCAGCTGCTACATCAACGGGTAATTTATTGTATTTCCAATCTAGAGAATCAATTGTCCAATCCCATACTTTTAAAACTAGTGAAATAGATCTTTTTAATTACATACTTAATTTATTTTTTAATGTCCAATATTTTTCTCCATTAGCTTCAAAAGAGAATTCTACCCATCCATTCGGATCTTCACGATAAATAAAGATGGTTGTTCCAGGAGTTACTGTACCAACTTTATTCTCCTCGACAGCTACATCTGGTCTACTTTTAATTTTTAATTTAAATGGATAAGGTACCTGATAGTAAGTAGCTGATGATACAACATTTGAGCTTGAACCGTCTGCATACATTTTATACGGAATTTCATTAGATAACGCGTCGACATCTAATGTTTCAGGATTCTTTGGTAATTTTTTTGCATATGTATAGTCTTCTACACGAAACGGTTTAATACGTTCCATAATACCCGCAATTTTCTTAGCCCAGCCTTTATCTGATGCATATTTCACGTTCATGCCAGTTAATGTTGACCCGTTATAATACATACCACTTTCTTCTAAATATCTTTCTCGTACATAATTAGCGTTATAAGCAATACTATCGCCGTAGCTTGGTAAATATTTCGCATATTTAAACGGATCTCCATCATATGCACGTAGACCGAATAAATTATGTTTTTGATATGCGATTTCTGATTTTCCGTATCCAGATTCTAAAATCGCATGCGCCGCTAAATAATGCGCACTCACGCCATATTGATTTTGCGCATTGATAAAATCTTGTCCATGTCCAACTAAGGGACTATCTGAATGATATTTTGCAATAAAACTATCAATCTCTTGAGCTGTAATTTTCGAAGCCACTGTTAAATTTAAATCTTCATATGAGGTAGCAGTAATAACCTCTTTTTCATCGTTTAAATTTTGTTGTAACATATCTGTTTTTGCAGTAAGTTGAGCAGCTTCAGCACGTGTTATAAATCTATTTGGTTGCCAACCGTTCTCGGTACCATTAGAAATTTTTAAATCTATTAAAATATTGGCATGTTTTTCTCCCCAATGCCCTTTTAAATCTTCAAATCTAACCTGCTCGTTATGATTTGCTGTGCTTTGTAGTTTATATGCATTTACTAGCATGGTAGCCATAGCAGCACGAGTTACTTTTCCGGATGGATTAAAGATTCCATTACCTTCACCTTTAACAATACCAGCTTTTTCAGCAGCAGCAATATAAGGAGTAGCCCAGTGATTTTGTGAATCTGTAAAAGATGGTTTTGCATTAGGATCAATTTGTATCCCTAAAACTTTTGTCATAATCTTTGTAGCCGAAGCTCTGTCTAAGGAATCATTTGAACCAAAAGTTCCATCTGGATAACCATTTAATACCTGTTTATCAACTAAATAGTTAACGGATTTATCAGCCCATGTAGGAACATCAGGGAATTTATGAGTATCTGCTAAAATATTAGAAGAATAGGATAATATAACTCCTGCAAGGATACCTGTTGCAATTAATTTATGCTTCATTAAAATAAACACCTCTACCATTGTATTTATCAAATTGAAATTTTCTATTTTTATATTTACATGTTTGTAATAATAATAAAATCGTATTATCACGCATTCAATTTAATGTAACGAGTATAGTTACTTATATACACAAGTGTCAATGAATTTCTTTTACAAAAATGCATAATCTTTACATTATTTTGCAATTGAATTATGTATAAATTTTGTAAAGGACCTTTTGATAGATTTTACCTGAATAAATCTCTTTAGTTGTTAATTTGCCAATCTTTCTTGTTTACTATTAATCAATTAAAAAAAGAATTTTTTTGTTTAAGAGCTACTTTAAAATCTTAAGTTGATGGATGTGTGAACGTACCGCTACTAAAATTCTTGCTTTTAAATCATTATTACTGTATTATATTTACGTATCAATATAAGGATTATATTATATAAAAAGGAATCAAATCTATAAGTAAGATTTAAATCCTTTTCGAAATCAAAAAGACTTTGTCAAAATCTAATATAATTTATGCTTGTCTTTTTAATATGTATCTAGTAAAAACATATTTTTTATCCATAGAATTCTGTTTTCAATGATAGGAATTAGTGTTCTAAACAAGAAACCGTACAAAGTGATCTGAAAAACCTGAGAGATATTGTATGTAGTTTGCTCATCTCCAGGTACTACAATAAAAGAGCCTTACCTTTCTAGGCAAGACTCTACTAGTTTAGTTGTATACTATTTACATGATAACTAAGAAACAGAAAACATATAACACCAAATAACAGCACCCTATTACTCCTCCTACAGCTAATACCTGTTTAACCCAACTCTTAAATTTTTGATTACTGTAAATCGCTTGCACTCTTTCCATATTTCCTCCTATTAAGCAGAACCCTTAAAGACTCTCACCTCGCTATAGTACCATTAAAAAATGAATAATAGAGATCTAATGTATAAATATGCAATATTGCATACGAAAATGTATTGTTATAATTGTAAGCGCTTACTATAATAAGGTTATAAAGATTTATTACATCTTAATACGAAAAAGAGGAGAGAATAATATGGAAATCGCAATGGCAGTTTTAAAATTTATAGGTGGAGCAATCCCATTAATTCAAGAACTACTAAAAGCATTTATGTAAATTCACTATTTAGCAATTATTTATAAAAATTATTATACAAATGATCTGTATATCAAAAATGAATTGGTTTACAGATCATTTGCGTGATCAAGGTCCCTTTAACATGACTAAGGGGCCTTTTTAAAATTTTTAAATAATTAAGGTTACGTCACATCACCATCAAGTTAGCAAAATAAAACGAAACTTTAACTTGATGGTGATGGGGTAACAGTTGTGATTTAGAGATAAGATCAGATTATACAAAGTTTTGCACGTCAGCGATACCGGAAATAAACTTCGCCTTTAGTAGCAAGAATCCCCAATAAAGATAGTCAACTTGCCTATTTAGGAATAAGAGTGTCAATTTAAATAATGCATTCTGAAACACTACTCTTCTTCTAAAATAGCGTAATAATATTCATCCCACCATTCATTCCCATGTGGTATACACTTCCTGAAATAGCCTTCTCTTCTCATTCCAATCTTCTCCATTACTCGATATGATGGGGTATTTTGTGGCTGACATGTAGCTATAATCCTATGTAATTTCATTTCCTTAAAGCCATATTCCAATGTAGCTTGTGCTGCTTCAGAAGCATATCCTTTATTGAAATATTTAGGATTGAACACCCAACCAATCTCATATGTATGCTCACCAAAATATTTATGAAAAACTATATGACCAATCAGAATATCTTTATGAATTAATACTACAGGAAAGTTCTTAGCGTTTTCACCAATGTTTTCATTCACAAAGTTTCTTGTATTTTCTTCAGTAAAAACCCCTTCAGGTATGTATTTCATAACATTGATATCTGATGTATACTCATGAACAGCTTGCCAATCTTTGAATTCAAATTTCCGTATTAATAATCTTTCTGTTTTTATAAACATTTACTTTTCCCCCTCAAAAAATTGCAACTATATTTTAAATCCACATTTAACCCTTAAAACAAAAAGAACTTGTAGGACTCTCTACAAGTTCTTTTTAGTTTAAGGTGAATATACGAGCCAAACAAACTATCTTACAGATTGACTGTAGAAACTTTAGGGGTAATGCTTTGACAAATATATTATATAACAAATATTAACATCCACAGGATTTATTTTTGAAAATTATGTGAATTAAGAAAGGAAGTAGTTTTTTCTTAGCTATTATTATTATTAACTGACGGTATCATTATATTTCATTCTGCAACTTATTTAGAAGAGCTATGTACATTTCGAAGAAGTTCTTCAATAAGTTTTGTTTTTTCATTTACCTTTGTGGCATATGTGAAATCACCATAACAATATGGATACCTAAAATTATTTTTATTTCCACCACAAGTATACATCGCTGGATTTTGATCAACTTTCATCTTAGAAAACTTTTTGGCTGAATCCTCCGAGTGTTGTTTAACTTCTTGACTAGCAACAAAATCAATATAACCTGGCCCCATATTATAGCTTTGAATAATTGTATCCATGCTAACATCCTTGTCCGTTCCATATTTGTACATTTTAGCAAAGTGTTTTACCCCTTGTTCAATGCTCAAGCTTGTCTCTTGAATTTCATTTGGCTTTAATCCAAGTGATTCGGATGACTGCATAGGATCGTTTCCCTCACCTCTACTCTCTTGGTACATAATTCCTAATAAAACTGCTGTTTTCTCTCCTAAATTATATTTTTCTAATTCTTTTTTCAAGGTAGATTCATATTGCAATACACGTTTTTCGGTGGCTAGCGCTTTATTTTTTTGAATATTGGTTTTATGATTAAAATATAGCATTCCAAGTATTATTCCTAAGCCTAAAATACTAATAAGGAACACTTTTATAATTTGTTTTTTACTTGTATCCTTCATATATTCCTCCTCGTATAAAAAATTTAATTTTTCAAAGGTAATTGGTTATTTACAAACTATGTAATGAACATCTATCTCCCGCCCTTTTTAGACTCAAACATCAATACTTTAAGGTTTTAAGTTTAATATAAAAATTTAAAGATAAGGTAAAGATAAGATAAAGATAAAATAAAGGGTATTTTTTAGCGTACTTTAAAAGATATTGCTACAAAGGGATATATGGGACAACTTGTTGATATGAATGGATTTAGTGATAATTGAAAGGTTATTGTACAAGTTATTAATTATGGAGACATCATTCCAGAAGATTTAATCCATCTTTTCAATATGCTTTATATAAAAACCACAACATAACATATAATAAAAAACGGCGAACCCTCCACCTAGGAGAATCCACCATCATAAATAACTGATTATTTCACACCTAGTTTTTTTGCTTTCTTAGGGATCCCGTCTTCCAGCACTTCCTCTCAAGCTGTTACACCTGGAATATGATGTGATTGCATTTGAAACAGGGCTTTGGGAAGCAGCAGCTGTTCAGCAAAATTTTGATAACTCAACCGCTACAGAAGCGATGAAACAATCCTTATACTCTGTATGGAAAACTGAGGAACTTGAACAATTATTTACCTATATGAAAGAACAAAAAGAAAAAGGAAAGCCACTCACATTAGCTGGTTTTGATATGAATTTGTTTTATAAATCTTCATTCCGCTCTTATGCAAAAGAATGGTTGCAAAAAGTAAATCCTGAAGTAAAGAGTGAATTTGATACAGCAGTGTCAGAGTTGATTGAACTGGATAGGTATTACAATAAAAATAAAACATATCCTTATGATCGGTTTAAAATGGAGATACAGCCCGTAATTAACAAGTTTGAAAAGGTTAGAATGTTTATTCAGAATCATAAATCTGAATTGATTCAAGTTACACCACATCCTACGTATGATGTGAAAGTCAGAGGTGGCATCTCCTCACCTCACCTAACCTGACAGACTATTCTTTTTATATCCGAGATCAAAAAATGGCACAAAACTTCGCATGGCTAACTGAAATGCAGTATGGAAACAAACTGGCCCCCTTTAACAAGTAATAATTTGTTCTGCACCCATGTTGATAATTCTTCTGGTAATCGGAATGTAACGGAACCATGTTGCTCTTTTATAATGACATAGGGATTGCGGAATTCTTCTTGAATGCCGATTCCAATCACTTGATACAATTTCCTGCACTGACTCGGAAACAATATATTTGGAATGTCTAATGGCTCAATTTCATGAAAAGAATGACGGAATCTCACATCCATTGCAAATACCATCACACCAACTCCCAGCTATACGTAAAACACAATTAGTATACCGATGAGATCTATGTTACGTGCAGAAATCCCCGTTTTCTCCCCAGACTTATCTACAAGAATAAAAAAGGAAACACAAGATATGTTCCCTTTTCACTATTTGTTTTCTACACTTTTAATTCCAATATTTCTAGATGCTGAATAGATCCGCCCCCTGGCAGGTAGACATCTTCCTCCTTCAGCAGGTATACGGAACTTTCCGTTTCTACTAGTGATGGAAGATTGCGCACGCCAAATAATAATACTTTTCCCCTATTGCCCAAATGACGTGGGGTATGCATGGAAATCGTAAGGTTGTTTATGCATGTAATTGTTCCTGTTCTTAAACATTTTCGGGTATCTATTTTTATTATGTTTTGCTTTTGTAGTATTTCTTATTTTTATTGTTTGATTGTTATAACTGGCATTTGCTCCTTGTCGGAAATTGTACTGTAACCATAATAAAGTAAAAAAAACAATAAAATAATTGTCCAAATAAATATAAAAACTTTATAACTATACTTCATATGAAAAACCTCATTTTCCCTATATAAGTGAATGTACATACACCCTATAAATCCAATCACATAAATTATTGGATATTTAAGTAATAGAGAATCATTAAGTATTAGAAATTGTTATTCATAAACATATCCAAGAATTCTTCAAAAAAAATATCATCTAGGCATTTTAACATTTCATCAAAATGCACAGATGATATTTTGTACGTTTAGCTTGGTAATGCTTTTTATGTAATGAATTCTTATCTCTATTTCACCTTAATGTTTATATGTACAAGAGTCTGTGTAGCAATTAGACTGTACTTTAAATATGTACTCAATTGTGTGTGGGAAAGGAAGCACATTTTATTTAAAGTGGTTACTTTAAAGCCCTTAATTAGTTGGTAGTCTTCTTCATTCAGACAAAAAGGAAATTTAAAGTGTGCACGTACTTTCAACTCAGACTTTTTACTACACACACTCCTATACACATAACAATATTTATAGTTTTTGTAACATTACGGAAATAACAAGAAATAATACCGAAACATTTATGATACAATGTAACAACTTAGTAACATTACTGTAACATAACGTGTATAATCGCACAATACTTTTTTAACTGAAAATCAATAAATTTATGTAAGTACCCATAACGTATTACATATTGTTTGTGAAACCTTTTAATGAACAAGTATAAGTGGATGGCGGGAATTGAACCCACATCAGAGGTTCTGGAGGCCCCTGTTTTACCCTTAAATTATACCCCCTCGTGGTCGGAATGACAGGACTTGAACCCGCACATTCAACGGCTACTAGATCCACAATCTAGCAAGTCTAGCATTTCGCCACAAACTCCATAAAAATAGAAAAAGACCACCGAATGTACTCGATTGTCTTTTTGCCATGCATATCTGCACAAAAAGTGTATACTTCAAACCCTTTAATATTTTTAGCTATGAGCATACTTATAAAACTCTAAAAACTATTTGATAATCTTTTAGAATCTAACTTTCTTTTAATACTATTTGCTATTTCTTCAATATTTTCATTTAGAAAGAAATGATTACCTTCAAAAGAATGAAAAGTACACGTTTTACTTGTGTATCGTTCCCATTTTATTACTTGATCATATGTAGTAAATTCATCATTTTCCCCATTAAATATAAGAAAATCAATATCACATGGTTGTGTATTTTTGTCATGAATATACGTCTCAACGATTTTAAAATCTGCTCTTAGAATAGGGAGAAAAATCTCCATTAATTCTTCTGATTGAAGTACCCCAGATGGCGTACCTCCCATTGCAATAACTTCTCTTTTAAATTGTTCGTTAGAAAGATTATATCGGATATTTTTTATTTTACTATTTGGATGGTTTCTACCGGACAAAACAAGAAATTCAGGTAATTCGTTATTAGAATCCTGTATTTTTCTGGCTACTTCATAGGCGATCAAACTTCCCATGCTATGCCCGAATAGAATGTAGGGCGAATCATCTATCTGCATAACTATTTTATTGTAGACATCATTTACTGCCTCTTCCATACTTTGGTACAAGTTTTCTTCAATTCTATATCCTCTACCAGCTAACTCTATCGGGACTACCTCAATATATGGATTAAAGTGATTTTTCCATTTTGCGTAACTAAACGCAGATCCCCCAGCATGTGGAAAGCAAAAAAATTTAGTCTTCTGCATTGATTTTCTCCTTACTTTCAAATTTGTATATATTTTGGCAAATTGCATAAATGTCTTTAATTATTATCTCTTGCGGAAATTCATCCCTTGTTGCACAAGCAGATAACTTATAATTTGGATCAATGTTATATTGTTTAAAGTAAAAGTTTTTAGGTATATTCTTGTATGAAATTAAAGTTCGTGATTCTTTTTTTATAGAGAATGAATTTAATGGGGTATAAAGCCCTTTTCCAATCGTTTTTATATAGCTTTCTTTTAATGTCCATAAATCAAAAAAACAATTAATTTGTTCATCAGAATTCATATTAGATATATCATAAAATTCATCCGCTGAAAAAAATTCTTTTGCTAATTTAAGAGCCTCTATCTCTGAAATCTTTTCTATATCAATACCCACATTAAAATTAGCAGTAGTACAAACCACCCATTCTCCTGAATGTGACAGATTAAAATGAAAGTCAGAAAAATTTTCAACAAAAGGTTTTCCATACTCATTATATTTAAATCTAATTTCTTCATTATTAATTTTATACTTTTGGCAGATTAGAGATCGGATTAGTAAATCCCCTATTAGGGTCCTATTAACGTCGCATGAATTTAATAAACGCTTCATTCGTTCTTTCTTCTCATTTGAAACCAAGTTACTAAGTTGCTTAAACAAATGACTTTCAATATTCTTTGGTATTTTCACAGCTTGAATTTGTATAATAAATCACTTCCTTTTTTAAAGAATTACTTCATATATGAACGTTACAGAAACTCAAATTAACTTTATTAAATTGCATATACAATAGAAAAGGTGCATATTTACATATCAATGAAAATATGCACCTTCCCTCAGTAATATCATCAGACATTCGCTTCTATTACAAAGATTTCTATGTCTCTACCAATTACTTTTTACATTATCCTCTTAAAAAGTAATACTCTTGATATGTTCATTATTGCCTACACTTTATTTGCAGTTATTGGGCTGCCCTTTTCGTTCATAGCGTTGCATCTTTTGCACTCTCTACTTTTCAGTTAATGAAAGGGATGTTTCTTTTATCCCTTCAAATTCATTTAATAGGTACTTAGCTATCTTTTCAACTGCGGGGAAGTCTACTATTTCCTCATGTGATCCAGGGACAGAATACTTATTTACTCTTCCTTTTAATAAAGGTCCCCAATCTGTAAACAACTCTTTTCCTTCCTCAGCACTAAAATAGAGAACTTCTCCAGAGTATGGTATTAAATCATGATCTGCCATTATGTTCAGGCATTTCCTATGAGCATTGATAACTTGCTTCAAATTCATAAGATCTGCATCAGGCGGGAGTACTCCTTCCATAATTAATCGCTCTACAAGCATATCTTGTTCATGGAAGAGGCCTTCCCCCCGCTCAGTAAAATCTCTAGAAATGAAATGCTCATATATATATGTGAGCATATCCTCCGTTGTTTTATAGTCCTGCTCTGAAGGTACTTTAGTATCCATTAGTATCAACAACTCAACTTCCTCACCTTGATTCTTTAGTACAGTTGCGATTTCATAAGCAATCGCACCGCCTAAAGACCATCCTCCAAGACGATATGGACCTTCTGGCTGAACACGTTTGATTTCTTCAATGTAAAGTTGAATTACTTCCGGCAAGGTCAATTCATCAATTTCTCCCTTTTCTATAAGAGGATTCTGTAAACCATAAAATGAACAATGGTTCTTAAGTAATCTTGCTAGTTGAATGTAACAGAATACATTCCCCATAAACGGATGAACACAGAAGAAAGGTCTTTTCTCTGATTCTTGTAGTGGAACCAGCGCTGATACAGATTTTGTCATATCATGCTTATCACGAATAAGGCATGCGATTCCTTCCAATGTTGGATTCTTAATCAATGTAGACACCTTAATCTCTTTTCCAAACTTCTCCTTAATTTTTGAAATCAATTTAATTACAAGGAGAGAATGTCCCCCTCTATTAAAGAAATCATCATTTACATAGACATCTTCTATCTGTAACACATCCTGCCAGATTTTAATCAACTGATATTCAATTTCATTCCTTGGAATGATTGGTGTAGACAAATTATTTTCTCTTTGAATTGTTAAACTGTTCAATGCCTTTCGATCAACTTTTCCATTCGGTGTAAGAGGGATCTTGTCTACCTTTATAAAGTATGCGGGAACCATATAATTCGGTACTTGTGTCTTGAGATATTCACGCCAGTCATGCATACTTCCATCTCCAACTACATAAGCAACCAATCTCTGCTCTCCTAATTTATCCTCTGTTACCAAAACTACTGCTTCTTTTACCAATGGATGCCTCTCTATACTCGCTTCAATCTCTTCAAGTTCAATACGAAAGCCCCTAATTTTCACTTGATTATCAATTCTTCTCAAGTAATCTAAATTACCATCAGGTAAATAACGAACCAAATCTCCCGTACGATATAAACGCTCTTCTTCATTAAATGGATGACGGATGAATCGCTCTGTTGTTAATTCTGGACGATTCAAGTATCCGCGCGCTATACCTGCACCACCAATATATAACTCACCTGTTACACCAACTGGAACAGGTAACAAATTTTTATCTAATACATAAGTTTGAACGTTCGGCAACGGACGTCCAATTGTAACTCTCTTACTATCTGTTTCGATATGATAACACGTTGCATCAACCGTACATTCTGTAGGACCGTATACGTTATAAAAATCAATTTTTTCAGTCTCTACTAGCTGTTTCCATAATGACGGCATGATTGCTTCACCACCGACTAATATCTTACTTGGTACATGAACATCAGCACTTGTTTCTAGTAATCCTCCATCTATAAGTAATTGAAGTAATGAAGGTGTCATATCAAACATTTCCAATTTATTCTCCCTAATATAAGACACAAATCGTTCCGGATTAGTGCGAACTTCACTTGGGATAATATATAAACTTGAACCATACAGCAGCATTTGTAATTGCTGAATAGATACATCAAAGGCAATTGACGCATTCAAACCGACGCGCATATTACTAGGTATGTCATGTGAGAAAACTTCTTTTTGTAAACCATAGGATAGGTTTATTACAGAATGGTGCTGTACTAAAGCCCCCTTTGGATTCCCTGTCGAACCAGAAGTATAGATAACATACGCTAAGTTTTCCCCTGTTACCTCACATATTGGTGAAAGTTTGCTTTCTTGAGAAAGCATTGCTTGGTCCCTATCTAGGCAAACTGTCTTGATGTCTTTAGGTATCCATCCTAGTAATACCTCATTTGTAACTAACACTCTAATTCCCGTGTCTTCTAAAATATATTGCAGGCGGCTTTCCGGATTCGATGGATCTAATGGAACATAGGCTGCTCCAGCCTTCCAAATTCCCATGAGACCAACAACCATCTCAACTGAACGCTCAAAGCAAAGGCCAACTAATGACTCTGTCCCAATTCCACATTTCTGTAAATGATGGGCTAATTGATTAGCTCTTTCATTCAGCTCTCGATATGTTAGTTGCTGTTTTTCATCTACCACTGCCAACGCGTCAGGCGTACGATTTACTTGCTCTTCGAATAGTTGATGAATTGCATTCTCACGTGGATAGGATATAGTATTATTATTCCATTCTTCCAATAGCTTTCTTTGTTCAGCTTCCGTAATATATACTAGCTCCGATAGATTTTGATCAATGTTTTTGAGCATTTGCATTAACACTTGGTGTAAATGACCCAGCATTCGTTCAATGGTTACTCTATTAAACTTACTACGGTCATACATTAACTTTAACGATAACTGGATTCCTGGAACTACAGCTAACCCTAATGGGTAGTGGGTTTGTTCTACCCCTTCCAATTCACCAATTTCCAGATTTTCTGAAGACTCCTCTTTCACTGGATAATTTTCAAACACATATAAACTATTGAACAGCGGTATTCCTCTAGGAACTTCACTCCACCCCTGAATCTCTGTCAAAGAAGCATACTCATATTGTCTTCTTTCTATCTCTTCCTCTTGTATCTTCTGCAACCAATCTATTAATTTTATATCATCCATCAATTGAATTCGCGTCGGTGACGTTGTAATGAAAGGACCTACGATGTTTTCAACATCAATAATCTCCGTAGAACGCCCTGAGCTTGTTACACCAAAAACAATGTCATTTTCTCCACTATATCGGCTCATGAGATATGCCCATGCACCTTGAATTACTGTACTCAAAGTAAGTTTATTGCGTTTCGCCCATCCTTGTAACGCTTGAGTCTGCTCTTCTGATAAATACGTAACCTTCTCTGTGTAACCTTTTTCTTCCTCTTTACTTTCTAAGCCCAGCAAAGTTGGCGCAGTAAAACCTTTTAGCTTCTCTCTCCAAAATTGTTCCGCCTGCTCCTTATCTTGCTCTCTTAACCATTGGATATATTTCTTATATGGTGAGGACTTAGGTAACTTCACAGCTTCTCCATTCATTCTCTTCTGATAGACTGTAAGTAATTCATTAAATACTAATGGTAAACTCCATCCATCCAGTAAAATATGGTGATGTGTCCAAACAATCCGATATTCTTCCTCACCTTCTTGAATGACTGTTACCCGCATCAATGGTGCTTCATCAAATTGGAAGGCTTGTTTTCGATCTAATGCCAAAAAGACTTTTCTTTTTTCCTCTATCTCTTCACTTGTCATTGTACGCCAGTCTTCTTTGTTCACTTTAAATGGGATATTTTCATACACCACTTGTACAGGTTCTTCAATTTCGTCCCATACAAATGCTGTACGAAAAATTTCATGCCGCTGAATTACAGATTTCCACGCCTGCTCAAAAGTAGGAATATCCATTTCCCCTTGAATCATAAAACTCAATTGCACTATATACGGTGCAACATGTTCATCCCCTTGATCATGCAATGTGTGGAAGATCATACCTTCTTGCAAAGGTGATAGTGGATATAAATCAGTAATCTGATTTTTCTTTCCACGATGCATTTTATTTAGTACATTTGTCAAACCTTCTTGGCTAAGATTAGCCATTGCAAAATCCGAAATGGTCAGTGCAGATTCTCTATCTGAAGATTGAATCAATCTACTCAGTTGATATAGCATATTCTGTGCAATACTTTGAATCGTTGATTTGGCAAATTGTCCAACATTGTATACCCAAGTGAACTGAAGTTTTCCATCCGTTACAACCCCAATTACATCAATTACATGCGATCGCTTGGAACCGGCAGCATGATCTAAACGCTTAAATTCGTTCTCTGGAATAAACATTGCATCGCTAGAAAACATTTGGTCAAATTGTCCAAGATAGTTAAAACTAATAGACGGTGTATATTGGGAGCTTAATGGCTCACACATTGTTGTGTTCATGTAACGCAACACCCCATAATCAACACCCTTATTAGGAATTTTGCGAACTTGTTCTTTAACTGCTTTTAATGCTGCAATTGGCGTATTAGCATTAGTAATATTTAAATGAACTGGGTAAATACTTGTAAACCATCCCACGGTTCTCGATAAATCAACATCTTCAATAATCTCTTCTCGACCATGTCCCTCTAAATCTACGCTTAATATCGGCTGCCCCGTACATGCTGCTGTAGCTTGTACCAATGCTGCTAATAATACTTCATTGATTTGGACACGGTGAGTGCTTAAAGTCTCTTGCAATAACATACGGGTCTCATTCTCGTTTAACACCACAGTAATTTCCTCAGTTACTGCGCTTACTGGATTACTTATAGTACCATCTACTGGCAGTATAACTACGTCTTGTTCAACCTGCTGCTCCCAGTAATGTAGCACTTCTTTTGATAGTTCAGTTTCAGCGTAATGATGTAATTTCTCCGACCATTCTTTAAAAGATGTACTCTTCATAGGTAATTGAATTTTTTGCCCTTGGACCGCTTGCGTATATGCTGTTTGCAAATCTTCCAATAAAATCCGCCAAGAAACACCATCCACGGCTAAGTGATGAATTGTCCAAAATAATCGACCAGTCTCCTCACCTTCATCAAAATACACCATTCTCATTAAAGGACCATCATGTAAATTCAATCTTTCTTGTGCAACATTAATCTCTTTTTGAATAACTTCATGCCAATCCGCTTCCGGCACTTCGTCTAATGAAATGACAGTCAGCATCAATTGTTCTTCAATTCCTTCATTCCACTGTTCCCAAGTCCCATTAGGTAAACGTTCATATCTTAAACGCAGGGCATCATGATGAAGTAGAAGGTTACGCGCTGCCTTTTCCAGTGATCCTATGTCCAATTTTTCTTTCGTTCTAAAGAACATGGATTGATTCCAATGATGTGGATTAGGATGATTTTGCGCAAAAAACCTTTGCTGAATAGGTGTAAGTATCGTCTCTCCAGTTATAATTCCTTGTTCAGCTTGTACACCTTGTTCTTCTTTGACTACTTGCGCTAACTCAGCAATCGTTTGGTGTTCAAATAGTTGTTTTGGTGTCAACTGTAAACCAGCTTGCTTTGCGCGAGAGACAATCTGAATGCTAAGAATTGAATCTCCACCAATTTCAAAAAAGTTATCATAAATACCAATACGTTTTGAACCTAGCACACGTTCCCAAATGATAGAAAGCTTATGTTCACGTTCATTTCTTGGTGCTGCGTAGCCTTCTTGTATTCCTTGATAATCTGGTATAGGTAACGATTTCCGATCAACTTTTCCATTTATGGTTAGCGGTAATTCTTTCATTTCGACAAAGTAGGAAGGTATCATATGGATTGGCAGTTTTGTTTTAAGATACTCTCGCCATTCTTCTACACTACCTTCGCCCACTACATAAGCTACTAACCTCTTATCTCCCGACTGATTTTCCCTAACTATTACAACTACCTCTTTTACCAAGTCATGCTCTTGTAAAGTCGACTCAATCTCCCCAAGTTCGATTCGAAATCCTCTAATCTTCACTTGATTATCCATTCTTCCTAAGTAGTCTATATTACCATCAGGAAGATATCTCACAAGATCGCCTGTTCTATATAACCTCTCGCCTTCTTTGAATGGATGAGAAATAAATCGTTCGGATGTTAACTCTGGACGATTCAAGTACCCCTTTGCTAGACCTACTCCTCCGATATAAAGTTCCCCCATCACACCAACTGGAACTAGCAACCTATTACTATCTAATACATAAGTTTGGACGTTAGGCAATGGACGCCCAATTGTTACTCTCTTACTATCTTTTTTGATATGATAGCATGTTGCATCAACCGTACATTCTGTAGGACCATATACATTATAAAACTGTATTTTATCAGTCTCTACTAGCTGTTCCCATAATGACGGCATAATTGCTTCACCACCAACCAGTACCTTACTTGGAACATGAACGCCATCGCACGTTTCTAACAATCCGGCATCTATAAGTAATTGAAGCAATGAAGGTGTTATATCAAAGATTTCTAACTTGTTCTCCCTAATATAAGCTACAAACTGCTCCGGATCACTTCGTACTTCATTCGGAATAATATACAAACTTGAACCATAAAGCAGCATTTGTAATTGCTGGATAGATGCATCAAAGGCAATTGACGCATTTAAACCGACATGCATGTTAGATGGTATCTCATGTTCGAAAACCTCTTTTTGTAAACCATGCGACAAGTTTAGTACAGAATGATGCTGTATCAAGACACCCTTTGGATTCCCCGTTGATCCTGAAGTATAGATAACATACGCTAAGTTTTCTCCTGTTACTTCACATTTTGGTGAAAGAATGCTTTCTTGTGAAATCATTGCTTGATCCCTATCTAGACAAACTATCTTGATTTCTTTAGGTATCCAGTCTTCCAATGACTCGTTCGTAACTAATACTTGAATTCCAGTGTCCTCCAAAATATATCGTAGACGACTCTCTGGATATGATGGGTCTAATGGAACATAGGCTGCTCCAGCCTTCCAAATCCCCATAATACTAACAATCATCTCAACTGAACGCTCAAAGCAAAGTCCAACCAATGATTCATTCCCAATTCCGCATTGCTGAAGATAGTGGGCCAATTGATTAGCTTTTTCATTCAGCTCTCGATACGTTAACTTCTGTTTTTCATCTACCACTGCTACCGCATCAGGTGTACGATTTACTTGCTCTTTAAACAGCTGATGAATCGTACTTTCCTGTGGATATGCTACAGCATCATTATTCCACTCCTCCAACTGTTTTTGCTGTAATCCTGACAATATAGGCAACTTAGCTAATGATTTATCAGGATTCTCCACGATTACATTCAACCAGTTCCCAAAATGTTCAGCCATGGATTCAATAGTTAAGCTGTCAAATAAATCAGTTCTATAAACAAAAGTAAGTAATAAACCCTCTTCCACTTCTGCAGCAGTTAAACTTAAATCAAACTTAGCGATAGGAGCATTACTTTCTATTACTTCTATATTTCTTCCATGTAGTTCTGGTAGCTTCTGTCCCGTATTTTGCAAAGTAAACATGGTTTGGAAAATCGGAGAATGGCTTGTATTTCGTTCAGGTTGGATAACCTCTACAATTTTCTCAAACGGAACATCTTGATACTCATACGCCTTCAATGCTTTTATCCTCACTTGAGACAACAACTCTTGAAATGCCGGAGCATTACTTAAATCAGCTCGATAAACCAATGTATTGACAAAGAAACCAATCAGCCCTTCAATTTCTCGATAATTTCGATTTGCAATTGGGCTGCCAACAATAATATCCGTTTGTCCCGTATAACGAGCAAGGAAACTTTGATACGATGCCAATAAGGTCATGAAAAGTGTGGCCCCTTCTTGACGACTTAGTTCGTTTAATTTATCCAGTAATGAGCGCGATAACAAAACATTATGAGTTAATCCATGGTGGGTTTGCACTGGCGGACACGGACGATCCATTGGCAACATTAAGACTGGTAACTCACCGGATAATTCTTCCTTCCAATACGCAAGTTGTTGATATAGTACTTCATCTTTCAACCATTCTCTTTGCCACTGAGCAAAATCGGCATATTGAACTGGTAGTGGTTCCAGCTCTGCTTGTTTTTCACCAATCGCATTCTCATAAAATGCCATCCATTCTTGAAGTAAGATTTCCATCGACCATCCATCTGAGATAATATGATGCATATTACACAGAAGAACCCATTCTTCTTCTGAAATTCTTATGAGTTTCCCACGGAACAATGGCCCTTTTTCTAAATCAAATGGAGATTCGACTTCAGTTTGAATCCATTGCTCCAACTTTCTTTCTCGCTCCTCTAATGAAAGCTTAGTTAAGTCCATTTGCAGAAGCGGACGGAAAACGTACGGTTGAATCCGCTGCATAGGATGGCCATCCTCTTCATAAAATACAGTCCGCAAAGATTCATGACGCTCTATCAACTGATTCCATCCCAACTCCAATGCCTCAGGTAACCAATTCCCTGTAAGACGGCATGCCATTGGCATATTATAAAGTGCACTATTAGGTGCAAATTGATCAATAAACCATAAGCGCTGTTGGGCATAAGACAGTGGAATATTTCCCCCTCGTTCCATCGGCATCAATGGTGGAATTTCTCGTTTTTCGCTCCCCTTACGTAACTGATCTATTCGTTTCGATAATGCCTCGACCGTTGAATATTCGAACAGTTCACGTACTGGCAATTTGATTTGAAAGACTTCCTGTAAGCGTGAGACCACTTGTGTAGCAAGTAGAGAGTGACCACCGAGCTCAAAGAAAGAATCCTGAACATCAATGTCTCTTATTCCTAGCACTTGACTCCACACTGAAGCAATAAGTTCTTCCAGCGGAGTTCTTGGGTATACAGTATTTTCAGCGGATTGTTCACTAAGTATAGGCAATGCCTTCAAATCAAGCTTTCCATTCGGTGTAAGTGGTAAAAATTCCATCTCAATAAAGTTTGTTGGAACCATGTAATTTGGTAAATGTGTTTGTAGATGTTCTCGCCATTCATGTACACTTCCTTCACCAACTACATAAGCTACTAATCTCTTGTCACCTTGATTATCCTCTCGTACCAATACAACTGCTTCTTTCACAGAAGAATGTGCCTGCAAAACAGCTTCTATTTCTCCCAATTCAATCCGGAAACCACGAATTTTCACTTGGTCATCTATACGGCCATGGAACTGGAGATTACCATCAGAAAGATAACTTGCTTTGTCTCCTGTATAATAGAGACGTTCTCCTGACTTGAAAGGATGTGGAATAAATTTTTCCTTTGTAAGATCCGGACGATTAGCATATCCACGTGCAAGATTCTTCCCTCCAATATAGAGATCTCCAATTACACCAATTGGTACTAGCTGAAGATGAGAATCTAACACATAAACTTCTGTATTCGCAATCGGTCGACCAATCGATGGCGTACCTGTTGTCACTCCTACAGGTACATAACAATCTGTGGTAACAACGGTATTTTCCGATGGCCCATACTGATTAATTACCGCAAAAGGAATATCGTTAGATGGATACTGCGTTAATTGATCCCCACCAGTAATGATAAAACGAAGATCCGTTTTATCTGGCCAAGATAATTTCAAGAGCCTTTCCAGAATAGGCGTAGGTGCAAAGCTAGCTGTTATTCGTGAATCAATGAGCCAGTCCCTTAGTGCTTCTGGATTAATTCTCAGTTCCTCTGTTGACAAGTAGAGTGCTGCGCCAGCAGTTAGATACGGCCAAATCTCCTGGACAGCCGAATCAAAAGCAACCCCTGCAATCTGAGTCGCACGATCCTCTGCTGAAATATGATAAACTTCCTGATGCCAAGAAACCATATTCATTAATGAGCGATATTCAACCATGACACCCTTCGGTTTTCCTGTAGAACCAGAGGTATAGACAATATAGGCTAAGTTCTCTGGATTTATTTGACGTGTAGGTGCGATTACGCTTTCCACCGTTAATTCTTCTAACCTCACCATTTCGACGTGTGCGAAATGTCCTTCTTGTCCTTCCGCCGTCACTACAAATTGAATTCCTGCATCTTCAATCATGTATTCTAACCTTGATTTTGGATACAACGGATCTAAAACGACATAAGCTCCACCAGCTTTTAAAATGCCCAGTAAACTTGCCATCAGCTCAGCTGACCTCGGAAGATAAACTCCTACCACTGACTCTGGGGCTACTCCCTTTCGCCGTAAAACATTTGCCAACTGATTTGCTTGTGTATCCAGTTCACCATAAGTCCACTGTTTTGTTTGATCAACTACCGCAATCGCATCCGGACGCCTTGCTACTTGCTCCTCAAATCTGTCGCAAATAAGACCCTGATGAGACATTTCCATTACAGTGTCATTCCATGTTTCTAATAACAAAGTACGCTCGGATTCTGATAGCATGCTCAGGTCATGCAACGGATTTTGTGGGCGATGAGAAACTTCATGTAGCCATTTCTCAAAGTGTCCTGCCATCCGTTCAATAGTAGTAGCATTGAATAAATCCTTATTGTACTCAAAAGTAAAAAGTAATCCCTCTTCCGTCTCAGCTGCCATTACACTTAAATCAAACTTTGCAATTGGACTATGGCTTTCTATCATTTCAATACTTCTACTAGATAACATCGGAAACTCTTGTTTCATATTTTGCAAGATGAACATAGTCTGGAAGATTGGCGAATGACTTGTACTTCGTTCCGGTTGTACAACTTCTACAATTTTTTCAAATGGAATATCTTGATATTCATACGCCTTCAATGCCTTTTGACGAACCTGATATAGTACATCTTGAAATGTCGGCCTACCACTCAAATTAGCTCGATAAACCAGCGTGTTAACGAAGAAACCAATTAGTCCTTCAATTTCTCTATAATTCCGATTCGCAATTGGGCTTCCGACCAGAATATCTTCTTGTCCCGTATAACGAGATAGAAAACTTTGATATGCAGCTAAAAGCGTCATGAAGAGTGTAGCCCCTTCTTTTCGACTAAGTTCATTCAATTTATCATGTAGCCTGCTTGGCAGAACCAGAGTGTATGTCGACCCGTGATGTGTTTGTATTGCGGGACGCGGGCGATCCATAGGAAGTTGGAGTACAGGAAGCTCCCCAGACAATTCTTCCCTCCAATATTGGAGTTGTTGATCAAGCACCTCCTCCTTTAGCCATCCTTTTTGCCACTGAGCAAAGTCTGCATATTGAACCGGTAATGGTTCAAGTTCCGCTACCTTTCCATCCGTTGCTTTCTCATAAAATGCCATCCATTCTTCAAGTAGGATTCCCATTGACCATCCATCTGAAATGATATGATGTAGAGTACAAAGGAGTATCCATTCTTCCTCTCCCACATGCAAAATACTTGCCCTGATTAATGGACCCTCTGTTAAATCAAATGGCACTTCTGTTTCTTGTTGAATCAAACGTTTAACTTCTTCTTCTCGGTCTTCAGAAGAAAGCATAGTTAAATCCGTTTTCGGAATTGATTGAAAAGCATACGGTTCAATTTGCTGTACGGGTTGACCGTTCACTTCGTGAAAGACCGTCCGCAGTGATTCATGACGTTCTATTAGTTGATTCCATCCCGTTTCCAATGCTTCAAGTAGCCAATTCCCTGTAAGGCGGCATACCATTGGTATATTGTAAAGGGCACTATTAGGTGTAAATTGATCAATGAACCATAAGCGTTGTTGGGCATAAGATAGTGGGATAGCTTCTCCTCGTTTCATTGGTATCAGCGGCGGAATCTCTCGTTTTTTATCTCCTTTACGTAACTGATCTAATCGCTTTGCCAGTGACTCCACCGTTGTATATTCAAATAGTTCACGTACTGGTAATTCAATTTGAAAAATTCCCTGTAAACGTGAAACTACTTGAGTAGCTAGTAGTGAATGACCACCGATTTCAAAAAAGGAATCCTGAACATTAATATTTTTTATTCCTAACACTTGGCTCCAAACGGAAACGATAAGCTCCTCCACTGGTGTTCGTGATGAAGTAATATCTTCACTTATGAACTGTTCTTCTAATTCCAGTAAGGCTTTCCGATTCACCTTACCATTTGGAGTGAGTGGCATACCTTCAATTTTGAAAAAGTATGCCGGAACCATATAATGTGGCAGTTGCTTCTTGAGATATTCACGCCACTCTCCAATATCCCCTTCACCCACTACATAAGCTACTAACTGCTTATCTCCTGGTCGATCTTCCTTCACCAACACGACTGCCTCTTTTACAGATGAGTGATCATGTAAAGCTGCTTCAATTTCTCCCAATTCAATTCGGAATCCTCTAATTTTAACTTGGTTATCTATTCTTCCAATATATTCTAAGTTACGATCATTCATATATCTCACCAAGTCACCCGTTCGATATAATCGTTCCCCATCCTTAAAAGGATGCGGAATAAAACGTTCAGTAGTTAAATCCGGTCGATTGAAGTAGCCACGTGCCAATCCTACTCCTCCAAGGTAAAGTTCCCCTGCCACACCAATCGGGACCACTTGTTGATATTGATCTAGCACATACAACTCTGTATTATCAATCGGACGACCAATCGGAATAAGCATTGCTTCTTTTTCTAAATCACAATCATAATAAGTCACATCCACAGTTGCTTCAGTAGGACCATACAAGTTAATTAACTTTGTTTGCTGAACATTGTAAAAGATCCCCTTAAACCGGCGAACCTGCTCAGTGTTTAACGCTTCTCCACTAGTAAAAACTTGAATTAAAGACGATACATCCCTTTTCGAATTATATAGTTCCATATAATCTAAGAAAGTAGATAACATCGACGGAACAAAGTGCATGGTGGACACACGATATCGTTCAATATACTCCTCAATCACCGCAGGATCTTTCTCTCCTCCTGGTGGAAGTAAACAAACACGTGCTCCTACAAATGACCACCAAAATAATTCCCAGACAGAAACATCAAATGAGAACGGTGTCTTTTGTAGGATTGTATCCTCCTCGGACAATGGGTATTTTTTCTGCATCCACTGTAGACGGTTGATAACGGAATGATGTTCAATCATTACCCCCTTTGGATTTCCCGTCGAACCCGAAGTGTATATGATATAGGCTAAGTTATTTGCTGTTACTCCACTTACCGGAGCTAAATTACTCTCTTTAGAAATCATCACTTGATCCCGGTCTAAACAAATTGCTTGAATATCTTTAGGTAACCAGTCCTGTAGTGTTTCTTTTGTTAACAGCACTTGAATTTGTGAATTCTCCAAAATATATCTCAGGCGGTTTTCGGGATAACTTGGGTCCAGTGGGACATAAGCCCCACCTGCCTTCAAAATCCCAAAGAGACCGATAATCATATCAGGAGAACGTTCAATACATATACCAACCAATGATTCAGGTCCGATACCTCGTTTTTGTAGAAAATGTGCCAATTGATTCGATTTTTCATTTAGTTCTTGATACGTTAGCTTTCCACCCTCATAAACTACCGCCACTGCATCAGGTGTCCGTGCAACTTGCTGCTCAAATAGCTCATGAATCATACAATCATGACCATAAACTACGTCCGTATCATTCCATTCTTCTAGGAGTTGTTTTCGCTCAGTATCCGATAACATTGACAGCTTTGTATATGATTCATCTGGATGATACGTGATTTCATTTAGCCAGTTCTCAAAATGTCCTGCCATACGTGCAATGGTACTACTATCAAATAAATCCGTGTTGTATTCAAATGAGACGAATAGACCTTCTTCCACTTCATAGGCAGTTAAGCTCAAATCAAATTTAGCAATAGACATATTACTTTCTACCATTTCAATACTTCTATCAGGCAAATCTAGTCGTTCTTGTTTTATATTCTGTAGCGTAAACATGGTCTGAAATATAGGGGAATGACTCATGCTTCGTTCAGGTTGCACAGCTTCTACCACTTTTTCAAATGGTATATCTTGATATTCATAAGCTTTTAACGCCTTTTTCTTTGTTTGGTTCAAAATCTCCCGAAAAGTAGGGGTGCCACTCAAATCTGATCGATAAACCAATGTATTAACAAAGAAACCAATTAATCCTTCTACTCCCTTATGGTTCCGATTTGCAATCGGGCTACCAACTAGAATATCTTTTTGTCCCGTATAACGAGCGAGAAAGCTCTGGTATGCGGCCATTAAAGTCATAAATAAAGTGGATCCTTCTTGTCGACTTATATCCTTCAATTGACTGAGCAATTTATAAGGAAAAATCACGTGATGCGCAGCCCCAGAGTAAGTCTGCTTAACCGGTCGAGGTCGATCCACTGGCAGTTGTAAGATAGGAAGCTCACCAGACAATTCTTCCTGCCAATACGTAAGCTGACGATTTAGTACATCACCTTGCAACCACTCCTTTTGCCACTTCGCAAAGTCTGCATATTGAATAGATAATGAACTTAATTTAGCAGGATTTCCGCCTGTTTCTTCTTCATAGAAAGCAAGGCATTCATTCATGAATATACCAATGGACCAAGCATCAGAAATAATATGATGCATCGTACACAGTAATAACCATTCATCCTTCTCTAATTGAACAAGCTGATTACGAATTAAAGGACCATTCATTAAATCAAATGGTTCTTGCGCTTCTCTCGCAATTAAACTATCTACCTCTTTTTCTTTTACTTCTAGAGGAAGTTGAGAGTAATCCCTTACAGGTAATGCGCTAGGAAGGAATTCGACAATTTGTTGCACAGGCTGTTCTCCTATTTCTTTAAAAACAGTTCGTAATGATTCATGACGTTCAATGAGTCGATTGAATCCCTTCTCTAATGCTTCAGGTATCCAATTTCCTTTTAGATGCCATACTGTTGGAATATTATATAAAGAACTGTTTGGGTTAAATCTGTCCATAAACCACAAACGTTGTTGTGCATAAGACAACGGGAGTGCTTCTTTATTCTCCTTTTTTTGCATTTGCTTCTGAAGCCATGCTCTCTTCTCAGGAGAAAGTGAACTCAGCTTTGCAAGTAAATCACTTCTCATTTTTTTACCCCTTCCTCAATCAAATTACTCTCGAATATCCCATGTGCTTCTTCCTCTGATAGCTCTTCTAATTGCTTAAGCAGTTCTAATAATTCTTCATCATTACTGACTTCTGCTTCTTTTTGAATATAGTCTTGAAGACTTACATTCTCCTTACTATCATTCTGCATTTCTTGATTTTTGTTATAGAGCAATTGATCAATCTGTTCTGCCAATTGCTGCACCGTATGAAACATAAATAAATCATGCAATGGTATCTCGATTCCAAAAGCCTCTTTAAGATTGGAAACAGCTTGCGTAGCGAGTAGTGAATGGCCACCAATTTCAAAAAATGAATCTTGAATTCCGATGTTTTCCATACCTAAAACTTCATGCCATATCGAAACAATTGTTTTTTCCGTAGACGTACGAGGAGCAATATAACCACTTGCTATCTCCTGTCTCTCTGGTGCTGGTAAAGCCTTCCTATCAATTTTCCCATTAGGAGTGAGTGGAAATGCATTTAATCCAACAAAATAGGATGGAATCATATAATTTGGTAGTTGATCCTTGAGATAATCACGCCACTTTTGAGCATCCCCGTCTCCTACAACATAGGCGATCAAACGTGGATCGCCAGGATAATCTTCCCGCACCATCACAATAGCTTCGTTAACTAGTGTATGCCTTTGTAATGCCGCTTCAATTTCTCCTAATTCAATCCGGAACCCACGAATTTTTACTTGATGATCGATTCGTCCAACATACTCCAAATTTCCATCTGGTAAATACCTTACTAGATCTCCAGTCCGGTATACTCGCTCTCCTTCTTTAAACGGATGCGATATAAAACGATTTTGCGTTAAGTCAGGGCGGTTTAAATATCCACGTGCTAATCCTGATCCACCAATGTATAGCTCACCAACTACACCAATTGGAACCATTTTTTGTTCGGCACTCAGTACATATACTTCTGTATTGAATATTGGTTTACCAATTGGTGGTACCCTATGCATGACCCCCTTTTCTAATTCCATATACGTGGAATATGTAGTATCTTCGGACGGGCCATATAGGTTGTACACCTTTTCAATCGTACTTCTCTCGTATAAATCTTGAACAAGCGAATATGGCAATGGTTCTCCAGCCAAATTCATCACCTTTACCGAAGAAGGGATTGTTTTTGCTCGAACCAGTTCCTTCGCTGCCGATGGCACAGTATTAACCAAAGTTACACCTTTGGAAGACAACTTCTCTAGATGTAAAGCATTTTCAGTGACAATCACCTTACCACCCATCGTTAAGGGAACAAATACTTCAAAAACGGATAAATCAAAAGATAGCGAAGTTGAAGCTAACACTCCCGCTAATTCCTTTCGGGAATACGTGTGATGCGCCCAATGAATCATTGTTACTGTATTCCTGTGCTCAATCATTACTCCCTTTGGATTTCCAGTGGAACCTGAAGTATAGATAATATAGGCTAAGTTATCAGCCGTCACTTCACTCATACATACCGTAGTTACTTCTTGTTCTATTTCTGCTCGATCACCATCAATACAAATCACGTCAATGAATTTAGGTATAACCATTTTTTGTTGTAACTTTTCCTGTGTCACCAGTACCTTTATTTGAGCATCTTCTAAAATGTACTGTAGTCGACTTTCCGGATACGCTGGATCAATTGGGACATATGCTCCTCCCGCCTTCATAATTCCTAAGAGACCGACAATCATCTCGGATGAACGTGTAACGCAAATCCCAACCAATGATTCGGAACCTACACCATTTTTTTGTAAATAATGTGCCAACTGATTCGAGCGTTCGTCCAACTCGCGATATGTTAGTTTTTCATCTTCGCACACTACTGCAATTGCTTCTGGTGTTTTTTCCACTTGTTCTTCAAACATTGTATGAATCGTACTTTCTTCCATATCTATAACACTCGATTTATTCCATTCTTCTAGTAGTTGCTTATATTCTACTTTCGATAACATATTCAGTTCTGATAGTACACATTTTGGATGAGAGACAATTTGATTTAACCAATGTTTAAAATGACTTCCCATCCGTTCAATGGTTGTATCATTAAACAAATCAGTATTATATTCAAAGGTTAGTGATAATCCTTCTTCCGTCTCAGAAGCAAATAAACTCAAATCAAATTTGGCAACAGAAGCATGGCTTTCCATGAGTTCCATTTGTCTTTCAGATAGCTGAACAAACTCTTGTTTCGTATTCTGTAAAGTAAACATAGTTTGGAATATTGGTGAATGACTTGTATTCCGTTCAGGTTTTACGGATTCTACCACTTTCTCAAATGGGATGTCCTGATACTCGTATGCTTTTAGCGCTTTTTTTCTTACCTGCGACAAAAGTTCTTGGAACGTCGGATTTTCACTGAAATCAGCTCGATAAACCAACGTGTTTGCAAAGAATCCTATTAATCCCTCAATCTCTTTTACATTTCGATTAGCGATTGGGCTTCCAACTATAATGTCGTCCTGTCCTGTATAACGAGAAAGGAAGCTTTGATACGCTGCCATCAATGTCATAAATAAAGTGCATCCTTCTTGCAGACTTAAATCTTTGAGCTTTTCCTGTAGGGAATTCGCCACTATTAAGGACTGACTTGCACCACGATGGGTTTGAACTGCCGGTCGAGGACGATCCATCGGTAATTGTAAAACCGGTAGTTCCCCAGATAATTCTTCCTTCCAATATTGAAGGTGCTGATTCAAATTCTCTTCTTTTTGCCATTCCTTCTGCCACATGACAAAATCTGCATATTGGATAGATAACTCCTTCAATTCCGCCGGTTTGCCGCTTAATGCTCCTTCATAAAAAGCCATCCATTCTTCAAGTAAGATTCCCATTGACCATCCATCTGAAATAATATGATGCATCGTACAAATGAGAATCCATTCTTCCCTGTCCACTTTCAATAATCGTGTTCGAATCAGAGGACCTTGTCCAAAATGAAATGGTTCCTCAGCTTCGTTTTGAATGAGTCGTTTCATTTCTCTTTCCCTATCTTCCAAAGAGAGATCTGTTAGATTCGTTTGAGGAATATGTCTGAATACATGAGATTGAACTTGTTGAAAAGGTTCACCCTCTCGTTCTAGAATTGTCGTCCTTAATGATTCATGACGCTCCAACAATTGATTCCATCCGACCTTCAATGCTTCAATTGACCATTCACCTGTTAAGCGACACGCTGCATGAATATTGTACATAGCACTATTTGGCATTAATTGATTAATAAACCATAGACGTTTCTGCGCATAGGAAAGTGGGATAACTTCTTCTCGTTTCATAGGTACAAGGGGAGCAACCTCTCGTTTTTTATCTTCTTTTCGTAACTGATCCACTCGTTTCGCCAATGCTTCCACTGTATCGTGCTTGAAAAGTTCACGTAATGGAATTTTAATTTGGAACAGTTCTTGCAATCGAGAGACGATTTGAGTAGCAAGTAGTGAGTGCCCACCACGTTCAAAGAAGGAATCCTGAATACTAATATTTTCTATCCCTAACACTTGACCCCAAACCGAGGCAATAAGCTCTTCCGATGGCGTCCGAGGTAGCACATTTAAATCTTCAATAGCTTGCTCATCAGGTGCTGGCAAGGCCTTTCGGTCAATTTTCCCATTTGGAGTAAGCGGGAAGTGTTCTAACTCTATAAAGTGCGCTGGAATCATATGAGTCGGTAATTGTTTTTGTAAATACTCTCTCCACTCCTCGGTATTTCCATCGCTTATTACATATGCAACCAATCGTTGATCACCTGGACGATCTTCTCTAACTAATACGACAGCCTCTTTAATAAACGAACATTTTTCTAAAGTCGCTTCAATTTCTCCTAATTCAATCCTAAAACCACGCATTTTGACTTGGTGATCCATTCTACCTATAAATTCTAAATTTCCATCAGTTAGATATCTTACTGAATCTCCTGTTCGATATAGTCGTTCCCCAAATCGATATGGATGCGAAACGAATTTTTCAGCAGTAAGATTCGGACGATTTAAGTATCCACGTGCTAAACCAGCACCACCAATATATAACTCACCCTCAGTTCCTATTGATTGCAAGCGTTGATTTTGGTCTAATACATATAATTGCGTGTTCTGTATTGGCTGCCCAATAGAAACAAATTCTTGATTAGGCTGAATATCAAATGTATTCACATAAATAGTGGCTTCAGTTGGTCCATAAAAGTTGGTTAATTTCACTTGTCCACTATAATTCCATTTCTGTTGAAATCGTCTAACTAACCCTGAACTTAGTTCTTCTCCACCAGAAAATACATGGCGTACGGACGAACAATTCATGTTCATTTCAATATGATTGAAGTGATCTAAGAAAACAGATAACATCGAAGGTACAAATTGAACTATAGTAACCTGATGTTGTTTAATCACTTCAGCTATAATAGAAGGATCTTTTTCTCCACCTGGAGGTAGGAAAGATACACTTGCACCAACATGAATGCCCCAAAACAATTCCCAAACAGAGACATCAAATGAGAATGGCGTTTTCTGCAAGATCACATCTTTTTCAGAAAGCGGATATTTATGTTGCATCCATTCTAGATAATTAATTACTGAATGATGCTCAATCATTACTCCCTTTGGATTCCCTGTAGATCCTGAAGTATACATAACATACGCTAAATTTTCTCCTGTTACACCACTTATACATGGGGTTGTTTCTTCTTTTTCAATTGCAGTATAATCTTTATTCATACAAATCGTTTCAATATTTTCAGATACAAACAAATTTTTAGAATTCTCTTCCGTCACTAGTACTTCGATTCCAGCATCCTCTAATATATATCGAAGTCGACTCTCTGGATAAGTAGGGTCAAGTGGAACATACGCTGCTCCTGATTTTAGAATACCTAATAACGCTATCATCATTTGTAATGAACGTTCCATATATACCCCAACTAGAGACTCTGGGCCTACACCATGCTTTTGTAAATAATGAGCTAACTGATTTGCACGCTTCTCCAACTCTTTATAGGTAATTTGTTCATTTTCGTAACTAGCCGCGATTGCTTCCGGTGTTTTTTTTACTTGCTCCTCAAACATCGTATGAATCATGCCTTCAGCCGAATAATTAACTTGAGTATGATTCCATTCCTCTAGTAACTGTATTTGTTCTTCTTCTGTTAAATGAGTAATTTCAAATAGTTTTGAATCTAGGCTCTTCGTCATCTGAATTAATATTTGCAATAAGTGATTCTGAATCCGATTTATTGCTTCTTCATTAAAATAGCTTCGATCATACATCAACTTTAAAGTAATTTTCTTACCGGGCATTACAATGAGTGTTAAAGGATAATTTGTTTGTTCCGTGCTTTTAACATCTAGTAATCTTAAATCATCATTTCTCTCACCTTGAATTGGATAATTTTCAAACACATACAAGGTATGAAATAAGGAGCAATTTCGCGGAACCTCACTCCAGCCTTGAATATCTATCAACGAATTATACTCATACTGTCTTCGTTCCATTTCTTTCATCTGTATTTTACGAAGCCAATCTACTACTGATGCATTATCCGTTAATCGAATTCTGGTAGGTAATGTGTTAATAAATAGCCCCACCATATTCTCTGCTCCTATTAAATCAGTAGGACGTCCAGCGCTAGTTACGCCAAATACGACGTCACTGTCACCGCTATACCTACTCATCAAATAAGCCCATGCACCTTGTACTAACGTATTCAACGTTAATCGACTATTTCGTACCCACTTTTGTAAACTCTCAGTAAGTTCCTCAGATACTTGATAAGCAAACTCTCCATAACCCTTCTCTTGTCCTTGATCCTTTCTTTCCATTGCTAATGGAGTGGGTGCATAGAACCCTTTTAATTCTTCTTTCCAAAATTCCTCTGCTTGACTTTGATCTTGTTTATTTATCCATTGAATATATTTTTTATAAGGAAGAGATTTAGGAAGATTCAACAATTCTCCCTTTATCATCTTGAGATAAACTTCCATCACTTCACTAAAGACCAATGACACACTCCATCCATCTAGCAAAATATGATGATGTGTCCAAATAATTCTCGTTTCCTCTTTTGCTTCTTTAATCGCAGTGACTCTCATCAATGGTGCTTCATCCAATAAAAATCCTTTCCTACGATCTGCAGTCAAAAACTGTTGTAATTTCTTCTCCTTCTCCTCATGCGAATAGGTACTCCAATCCTCTTGATGAATAGTAAAAGGAAGACGTTCGTAAACTGCTTGTAGAGGTTTTTCTACTTCTTCCCAAACAAATACTGAGCGCAGAACCTCATGTCGTTGAATAACATATTCCCAAGCTTTTTCAAAAGTAGCAACATCCAATTGCCCCCCGAGCAAGAAACCTACTTGTACAATATAGGAAAAAGAATGTTCATCATCTTGATCGTATAAAGTATGAAACAGTATTCCTTTTTGCAAAGGTGATAAACCATATATATCAATAACGTCTCCCATTTTTACACCCTCTTTTTTGTTAATTTAAGTAATACTTTGCTTAAGCTTTCTTCCGTAAGATCCTCTGCATCAGCAAAATCTGATACCGTAAAAGCAGACTCTGTTGTTGGTTTATTTATAAGTTGACGGAGATGCCTTAACATACCATCTGCTATCACTTGAATTTTTAATTTAGAAAACTGTTCCCTACTATACATCCAAATAAAATGTAACTTTTCATCTTTCACCATTCCGATAACTTCAATTAGATGAGATGGTTTGGAATCTGGAGCATGATCTAAAAATGTAAATCCTGTCTCTTGCATAAACAAAGAGTCCCTTGAAAACACCTGATCAAATTGGCCCAAATAGTTAAAGCTTATTGAAGGCTTTTGCTGATAAAACGGAAGTAATCCTTTATTCAAGTAACGTAAAATACCATAGTCAACTCCGCGATTTGGAATTCGACGTAATTGTTCTTTGACAGCCTTTAACCCTTCAATAGGTGTCTGAGTTCCTTGAAAATTGAGATGAACGGGATAAATACTCGTGAACCAGCCCACTGTCCGTGATAAATCAATACCTTCAATCATCTCTTCTCTTCCGTGTCCTTCTAGATGAATAGAAACGGTTTGCTGATTTATACAATCAACGATAGCTTGTCCTAATGCCGTTAATAGTACCTCATCAATCCTTGTCTTATGAGTGACTAGAACTTCGTGTAACAATGTTTGTGTTTCTTCTATTCCTAAAGTCCTCGTCACTTGATCAATCGATTCTTCTGTCGTTTCTTGTATTGGATAGTCCATTGGAATTTTCATCGTTTCTTTTTCTACTTGTTCATTCCAATAATTTTGTACTTCTTTTGAAATCCCCGAATCACTGTATGTCTGGAGTCGTTCAGACCACTCTTTAAAAGATGTACTTTTCGCAGGTAAGCGAACTTCTTGACCTTGTTTCATCTGGTTATATACCACCTGTAAATCTTCCAATAGAATCCTCCATGACACTCCATCTACTACTAAATGATGAATCACCCAGAATATTCGATCATTTCCAGTCAAGTTATCTTCAAAGTACACTACTCTCATTAACGGACCAGTAACTAAATTGAAACTAGCTTGATTAATGTTCATCTCTTCTTGTATTATTTTATTCCACTCTTTTTCATTAACTTGATTACGTTTTACAACATGGAGTACTGACAGCTCATCAGTCCCTTCATTTCTCTGCCTCCACGTTCCGTTTGGTAACTGTTCGTACCGGAAACGTAAAGCATCATGATGCTTCAGTAAATTTAATATCGCTCCCTCTAGTAATTTCACATTCAATCTTTCTTTTACTCTTAAAAGCATTGATTGATTCCAATGCTCTGTATGTGGATGTTCTTGCTCGAAGAACCAGCACTGAATTGGAGTAAGAGGCACATCACCTATCACAATTCCCTGCTCCGCTTGTACTCCCTGCGTTTCTATAGCCACTTGTGCCAGCTCAGCGATAGTTGGGCATTCAAACATTTGCTTTGGAGTAAGTTTTAACCCCACTTGACTTGCTTGAGATATGATTTGAATACTGAGAATCGAGTCGCCACCAATTTCAAAGAAATTATCATAGATTCCCACCTTTTTAACACCTAATACTCGCTTCCAAATGGTAGTCAGTGTCTGTTCGTTACTATTCCGAGGGCCAACCCATTCACTATTAATCTGCTTTTCCTCTGGCATAGGTAAGGCCTCACGATCAACTTTACCGTTAGCTGTAAGTGGAATAGCTTCCATCGCCACAAATCCCGAAGGAACCATATAACTTGGTAGTTTCGCTTTAAGATACTCTCTCCACGCATCTACATTTCCATCTCCTACAACATATGCTACTAATCTTTTATCGCCCGGCTGATCTTCTCTTACAATTACAACTGCCTCTGTTACAGATGCATATGTATTTAAAGTAGACTCAATTTCCCCAATCTCAATTCTGAAACCACGTATTTTAACCTGATGATCAATTCTTCCACGATAATCTAGATTCCCATCTGGCAAATACCTAGCTAAGTCTCCTGTCCGGTATAATCTTTCTTTCGGATTACTACTAAATGGATGAGATATAAAACGCTCTGCTGTTAATTCAGGTCTATTTAAATATCCACGTGCCAATCCTGCTCCACCAATATAAAGTTCACCATCAACACCTATAGGAACAGGTTGTTGATAAGCGTCTAGTATATACACTTCTAAATCGGGAATCCGCTTTCCAATATTACTTCTTGAAGCATGCTGCACATCATCTAGAGTAATTGGATAATATGTAACATGAACTGTAGTTTCTGTAATTCCATACATATTAATTAACTGTGGTTTTTTCTCCCCATACCTTTGAAACCACGGTAACAAGCCAATAGGTTCTAACGCTTCTCCGCCAAATATCACGTAACGCAGCTGCAAATTTTTATTCTTATCTTCTTGTTCACACACTCGTATTAATTGGCGGAATGCGGAAGGTGTCTGATTTAGAACTGTGACTTCTTCCTCCACCAATACTTGATAAAAATCCTTAGGTGATCGACTAATCCAGTACGGAACAACAACTAATTTCCCACCATATAATAACGCTCCCCAAATTTCCCATACTGAGAAATCAAATGCATACGAATGAAAAAGCGTCCAAGTATCTTTTTCATTAAACTGATACAAACAATCCGTCGATTTAAATAACCGTATAACATTGTGATGCTCTATCATAACGCCTTTTGGATTTCCCGTTGATCCCGAAGTATAGATTACATATGCCAGATTTTTGGGACCGACACTAGAAACCGGCAAAGTCTTACTTTCTTTCCCAATCTCATCTTGATCACGATCCAGGCAAATCGACTCAACATTTTCTGGTAACCAGTTCAATTCTTTTAAACTTTCTTGCGTTACGAATAACTGAATGCTAGCATCTTCTAAAATATATTGAAGTCGCTGCTCTGGATATGTTGGATCAAGCGGAACATAAGCCCCACCAGCCTTCAAAATCCCTAAAATACCTACAATCATTTCGAGGGAACGTTCAACGCACAGTCCAACTAAAGTATCAGGTCCTACTCCCTTTTTCTGCAAATAATGAGCTAACTGGTTTGCACGTTCATTAAGCTCCTTATAAGTAATTTTTTCTTTTTCATACGTAACTGCAATAGCATTTGGATAAATCATCGCTTGCCGTTCGAACATTTCATGAATAGTTACTTGAGGTGGGACATCCAGTTTAGGATTGTTGAACTCAACTAAACTTTTTCTTTTATCTTCCTCAGAAATGATTTCTATTTCAGCCACCTTCTGCTTTGGGTTTTCAAAAATATTTTCCAGTATCACTAGCATAACGTTAAAGAATCGTTCTATCTCTTCCTTAGAAAATAGCTCCTCACGATAATCAATATGTACATGTAAAGAGTCTATATCAATTAGATTTTCAATATGAACTGCAAAATCTTGTACTTCTTCACGGTTTGGAATCCATAGTGAGTCACCACTTTCATCACGATCCCTATAATCAATCGTAGTTCCGAAAAGTCTCACATTACTGTTATTCTCTTTATTAATCTGCTTTAATAACAAATCAAATGGATATTTCTGGTGTCTTAATGATTTACTTTGTTTTCTGGACACTCTACTAATAAATGAAAGTACTTCTTCTTCTGGATCAATATCCATTCTTAAAGGAACTGTACTCACCATCATTCCAATCAATTTTCGTTCCATTTTAGTCATACGGTTGCCGTAAGCCATTCCTAAACCAATATCAAGCGATGAGGTCCACCGATACATGGACAACGAAAAAGCAGCAACAAAAAGAGTATATAAACTATTTTTGTAATCTTCAGAAAATTTATCTATCTTTCTCTTCAAATGTTCCGTTAATATAAACGTCTCACGTGATGCTTTTGTACTAACTTGGTACGTATTATAAGGCTTCAATCCAGTCACAGATGGCAGTGTTTTAAATTCCTCTAACCAAAATTTTTGATCTTTTTGAAAGCGACTACTATTCAAGTATGTTTGTTCGTTGGTCAGAAATTGAACATATGAATTTTTAATTTCGCCTTCCTCATTCTCGTTATGCATGTCATAATAATATTTTGCAATCTGCTCAGTAAATATTTGAATTGATAAACCATCCATAATAATATGATGAACATTTCCAAAGACTGCACATTCATTATCGTTTAATTTTATTAAAGCGAAATAGTATAAATTTGAATTAAATAATGTAAACGTTTCTTTTGTTTTCTGCTCAATCCATTCCTCAAGCAAATTTGTATTCTCCACATTACTGAAATCAAAAAACTCAAATTCTTGTTCTTCATGTTTAGTAAAATATTGTTTCGGTTCCTGATGCCCATTTTCTTTTAACCTAATGCACAGACCGTCATTTTCACTGATAACGCGATTCACAACTTGGTTTAATTTTGAATAATTCATTTTTCGATGAAGTTTAAATAAAAATCTTAAATTACATATTCCTTTATCAGAATGAACGACTTCTGTATACCATATTCTTCGCTGCGGATGGCTTAATGGATAGCATTCCTCATTGGTCATAAAAATCTTCCCTTCAAAAATTATTTGCTCTTATAGGTTCGTGTTTATGTTTAGCCCATAAATATTTCTGCAGTGAAACTCCAATTACTCCAATAATAACAAGCCCAATCCCTCCATAAACATAGAGTTGAGTTACTCCAAACAAATGCACTAATGGACCACTCATAGCAGGAGAAATAATTAGAACTGCGTTTGTTAAACTGCTTTGTATACCAAATACTCTTCCTACTTGATCTTGATCGGATTCTATTTGTAAAATGACTTGATTAGATACAAGCATCAGCCCACTTCCGATACCAGCGATAAAACTAATTAAATAAGCTAAAACGAAGACCGTACCGGGCGTTATCAAACCAATCCCCCCAAAACCAATTCCCATTAAAACCATACCTCCACATACTACCCAGCCATATTGAAATTGTTTTAATTTCTGAGTTAGTAATGCACCAAGTATTCCGCCAAGACCAATAATAGAAATGATATATCCCATTTTACTTTTATCATGTGGGAATAAGCTCTTAAATAAAGTTGGGAATTGTGAGTCTACTAATTGTAATACCGCCATGGCTATTGTAACGAAAATCATGGTTGATAATATTATCCGATTAGATAACACATAACCCCACCCTTGTACCCAAGCGGTCCAAGTACTTTGTTTTTGCTGTTCAACAAATTCTTTCGATATAGTTTCTTTAAATTTTATTGTGGGTATGAGAACTAAGGTAGCTAATAAACAACTTATAGCTCTTATAATGAGGCAGAACTCTGGTTGAAACCAGCTCAACAACATGCCCCCTATAAGGGGGCCTACTATCTTGGTACCCTGCTCTACTATTCCGTTGATACTTACTGCTTTAGTAAGCAAGTCCGGGGATACAATCTGTCTTGTTAGTGTTTGCTGTGCAGGATAATAGAAAACAATAAAAATGGAACGAATCATTAATGCCACTAAGAGCCAGTGGATATCTTGTACAAATAAAAGAGCAATTGTTATTAGACCAACCATTAGATTACAGAACATCATAATTGGAATTTTTCTAAAACGATCTGCAATAACACCTGCCCATGAGCCAAAAATAATTCCAGGAAGTGCATATGCAACAGGAATCAATCCAATCATAGTAGGATCTACTTCCCATTCAAACCCAACTATAGTCATAATCGCTAACATATCAATAAAAACACCAAGCATAAGCAATGAATAGGCAGAGAAAACTTGTAAATAAACCCTATTTCCTAATAGGCCTTTTGAATCAGTAGTTTTCATAAAAGCAAGCTCCTTAGGTTACTAATATAAACGCTTTTGCGTATAAGGTACCTCTTTATTAAACCTAATTAATCATTATTGACATCTCACCTAGAATTTAACTTCGCCAAAACTCAAACCGGTCTTATTTTTCATATATTTAAAATAGTCAGACAGACGAAAGCGTACCTATTTCTTCATTTTTATATCAACTGTTACAAAATATATCTTTACCTTACACTAATAACAGCTAAACGTTGCCTTAATATAACCCTTTACAGTCGTTTACACATTCAATTCACATCCTTTTTAAAGTTGGCTTTTTTCTATCTCAAATACTATCACACAAATATTTCACCTACTATATTCATAAAGTTGAAATATTTGAATCAGAAAATTCGGATAAAAAACCAAATCCACAAATCATAACAAACTATTATTTATTTATATTTTCATTTTATAGATAGCTTTAACCATAAGGGTATCAAGAATTAAGTTTTTTAATTTTATTAACATAATAGTTTAAAGAGACCGTAAATCCTACTAAACAAAAAAATATACAATAAAGTATATTTTTTTCTTATCCTACATATTTTCTATGCAAATTAATTCCAATAACTAAACTTAATAATAAAAATATAATATTACCAATCACTAATGTACTCATAACAAGAATTGAATAATATAGTATTAATACTTCTGCACCTACTACCTATTTTATTTATTGGATATTTATACTTCAAAAAAATTACACATCATTCACAATTAGGATACATACCCAAAATATGTTTTGAACGTTTTATTATATTTTAAGATAATATAAAATCAGTTTTTCTATAAGAGAACTTAATTTTTATGTAGTACGAAACTGTTAGTAATACAGTATATACTAATTTAGTTATAAAAACATTTAAAGATCACCTATTTCCATAAGTGATCTTTCTTTGTGATTCTGTATTTGTGCACTACTGTAGAAATATATCGTAGAAACGCTTTGTTTGCTAAATGTTTAGTTCTTTCCATTTACTAAAAAACATAGCTTCATACACTTAATATCATATTCGTTACATTGCAAACTATCATTTTGTCTTCTGTACAGGCAAACTACTAAAAATTAGTTCAGCAACTTTTACATATCCTTTTGAGTTTGGATGAATTAAATCCTTAGACCAAAGCGTATTGTCATTAACTAAATGATGATTCCAAAAATCAACATGATGAAGCTTATACTCTCTGCTCAGTGAATGTATAACTTCATTTGCCTCTAATAATTGTTCTTTTATTACTTGTTTTTTTTCAGAAGCAAAAGGAAGCCTAACTGTAAAATCTGGAAGGTTTGCTATAATAATATCAGCCCCTGCTTTACTTAATGTATCTATCATAAATTCCATATCGTTCTTATATGCATCATGATTCCAACGTCCTTTTAAAACATCGTTTGCCCCTGCAATGAGACTAACCAAATCTGGATTAAAAGTTAGCGCCTTTTCCAATTGCTGCGATTGAATTTCTTTAGTTACTAACCCACGCTTTGCAAAATTGGCATATTCTATATCATTTTCACACAGTTGAACAAAATGATCTACCCAGCTTTTTAATGCAATTCCCTCAACTTCATCCCCTATCCCCTCTGTCAAACTATCGCCAATTGCTACAAATCGCTTCCACATTTGTATTCCCCCTTTATTGTTAACCATATCTATACTATACAATAGCTCACACCGTAATTGTTATTTCTAAGTGGTTTTCGATTTCGATTATATTCCACTTTACTATATTTACATTTAGAATCCAAAATTGACCGATTCCTAAGTATACTTAGGAATCGGTCATATTCATATATTTACTAAAGAAATACAATCTATCTAGGAATTATACTTTTTTCAAAAAATTTGTTGTTCTTTGTTTTGCCCAGTCGATACATTTCTTTTCGATTAAATGATATGAAACTATAGAAAAAAGTAGTGTCATTGCAATGCACAAAGTAAGAAGGAAAAAGATAGGTATCTTTGTATACAATAGTTTAAATAGTACCATCATGATTGGAAAATGACACAAATAGATACTGTATGAAATTTCTCCTAAATATACAAATACACTCTTATTTAGAAATGCTTTTACTTTTAGGTTACTCATAGCCATTATAATAAATATACTAACCCCCATTACGACACCCCAATCTTTTAATAAGAAAGTTGTATCATTACGGGAAAAACCATAAATTAAAATGGAATATAAATATAGGATAACCCCTAATGCAATAAGAAATCCTTTTTTAAATTTTTTCATATTCCTATATGAGTAGATAAGTTTTTCCTGATACTTAAAAAGTAACATTCCAACCATAAACATAGATGTAAAATGCAGTGTATCAGCATAACCATTATAAAATCCTTCAGCTTTCCCAATATGCAACATATTAAGAACAACACTAATTAATGAAAAGCTCAAAGCAAATAGTATCGTTTTCGTCCAATTCAGTTTATAAAAAAGAAGGAATAACAAAGGAAACACAATAGATATACGCATTTCTTGAGCCAATGACCAAATAACTGGATTATAATTTTCCGTAAAAAAGTTATTAAGAAGCACAAAGTGGTTTAGAATATCTAATTTCGTTATAGACCCTTGCCACCTATCATAGAACCAATCCCGTAGTCCTACCACTTCATACGACGAAAATAAAATAAATAAAACAAAGGTAACGATTATCCAAAAATAATAAGGAATATAGATTCTTACAAATCTCTTAATTAAATATCCCCAATAATTTGTTTTTGAATGATAAAGTGCCATAGATAACACAAAACCACTTAGTACATAAAAAACAATAACAGCTTCCCCACCCGCCCATAAAAACCTAAGCGGGGAAAATTTAATAGAATTAGGCAACGATGGTAGCATTAAACAAAAATGTCCAAATACCACAGTAAGTGCCGCTAACCCTCGTATGGAATCTAATTCTTTTATTCTCTTACTCATAAAATGTTCTCCTTGTAAAATATAAATCTTGCTGTTCATAAAGGCCACTATAAGAATGTAGTGTAGAATTGTACATATTGTTTCTTTAAATTTCTAATATAAGCAGTACAAAGTTAATTTTACCTCCATTTCTTTATATACATAATTTAAAACAAAACATTTAATACAAAGAAAAGATTTTATTAAATTTTTATAAAGTGAAACATTTAGTTGTATCCTATAAAATTAGCTTTTTATTATATCAATCGCACTATCCCACATACCACTAAAAAAAGATCCTGTTTTACGCATAAAACGTGTAAACCACTTTGCTTGTTCCACATCAGATTTTGTTACAAGGTCTATTTGTAATGATTTACCTGATAAAAACCCAGGATCTGTATTATCTTTAGGCGAGATAATCATTTTACTAATTGTTACACCTTTTTTAATAGGCACTTCTTGTTTTTTATTCAATACTTTAAATTCTTTTTTATAAATGTCTTTATTGCCCTTCGGCATTGGAAGTGAAACAGCTTGCTTCGTTTGAACTACTACATCTTTGTCTTTTGCATTTGCTACTCGCACTGTTTCATGCCCTTTTACTACTGAATCTTTTCTGTAGACATTCTTCACTTCAAAATTCGCAAATCCATAATCGTATAATTTCTTTGTTTCATCAAAACGTGCCGTATGAGATTTTGCTTTTATCACTACAGAAATTAGGCGCATACCATTTCTTTCTACTGTACCAGTGAAACAATCTCCCGCTTCTGGAGTCGTTCCTGTTTTCAAACCATCTACACCTTCATATTGCTTAATTAAACCTTTTAACATCCAGTTAAAGTTCGCCATATCAATTGGATATTTACCACCCTCTTGGAATGTTTTTTTAGGAATTTTTGCTGTATTTAATATTTGGGGGAAATCTTGAATAAGACGTTGTGCTAAAATTGCACAATCCCTTGCAGACATTTTATTTTTCTCGTCTAGAGTTGTCCCTTCTGGATGATATTCTTTTAAATCGTGATTTGTTAAGCCTGTAGAGTTTACAAATTTATAATCTTTCATTCCAAACTCTTTCGACTTATCGTTCATCATTTTTACAAAGTTGACTTCTTTACCAGCAATCTCTTCAACTAAAGCAATTGTTGCACCGTTTGCAGAGTAAATTGCCATTGCCTCATATAACTCTTTTACCGTATAAGAGCCACCATTTTCTAATGGAACGTTTGATAATGAACGATCTTGCGAAATCTTATGTGCATATTCAGAGATTTTAACTTTTTGATCCCATTTAAGTTTTCCTTTATCCACCGCTTCATGAACTAAGTATTCGCTCATCATTTTTGTCATACTAGCAATTGCCAATGATTCATCTGCATTTTTTTCATATAAAATTTTCCCGGAATTTGCTTCTATTAAAATTGCTGATCCTGCTTCAACCTCTATAGCAGAAACTGTTTCCGCTGCTGCTCTTCCAAATGTAACGAACATGCTAAAAAATAGTGTAAGCACTGTTACTATTGCAATAAATCTCTTGCAAAACATACCTTTCACTTCTGTTACCTCCAATATTTTTATACTCAAAAAAAGCGTTATTCTAACATAATCTCAAAAAAACAGACAGTGTTCTCAAATTGTATATACATATTAGACGTTAGGATCGCTTTCATATAGACCATCTCATCCGACACTTTTAGGTGCCCTACTACTTTGTATTCCCACACATATCACTATTTTTAATCCCCTTATATTTTTCAAAATGATTCGCACTTTCATATTTTTTAGGATTACAATTAATAGACAATCTAAATAATACATTTGTTCCACATTTACAAAAAATAAAGTGAAACTTTAATCAGTTGGGGTCTTACTGCCCGTTAATGCTTTATTAGCTATCAAGGATTTTAATTACTCAATTCAGCTATTTGCTAGACTTATATTAGAGATGAATTTTCTTTAGTCTAAACTATTAGTTTTTTGTAATAAAAAAACTACACCCTATACTGGATGTAGTTTTTCTAACTGATTTATTTATTTTTCACTTCATTTTTATAAAAAGCAAATAATGGTTCGATGGATGGACTGGATAACAGCGGAATTGCCTTCTCAATCAATTTCCTATCCCAATCAAACCAACGCATTTCCATTAACATGTTTATTTCTGTATCAGTGAATCGTTTCTTTATTTCCTTAGCAGGATTTCCACCAACTATTGTATACGGCGGAACATCTTTACTTACGACAGATCCTGCAGCAACAATTGCCCCTTCACCAATAGTCACGCCAGGCATTATTATAGCATTCATTCCAATCCAAGCATCACTTTGAATGACTGTATCGCCCTTTGGTTCATATGATTGTTTGATTTGCTCAGCGAATGGATATACTGTAATCCATTCTGAGTGATGATTATGATTACCACCCATTAAAATGACTACCCCACTTGCAATGCAAACATAATTCCCAATAATGAGTTTATCAAGATGCCATCCCATCTGTTCAATTGGATTGAAAAGTGCTTGAGACTTAGCATCCCCCCACAAATACCTTACACAGCCATCTTCAAAATTTTGATGGCTATAATAGCCTGAATAATAGGAGTACTCTCCTACTTCAATGAGTGGATTTGTTACTATATCTTTTATATACTTTGTTTCTGACCAATGATTAAATAATGGATACTTCATAACTTTATTCCTCGCTTCTAAGTATTATATATTTTGCTATTTACTTAGAAGCTTACTACGACTGCTACATTTTTTAGCTTTCTCAAACGACGAATCATTATCTTCAAGCCTTTCTTTTATACTATAAAAAAGCATAACGCAATATATTACACTAGTCAAATTGTGTAATTTTGAACACATCTTAAACAGCGTAATACTGCAATAAGAACATGAAAACACTCTAACTTTGATCCAAATAATATATTGATTACATTTAGTTTATATTTTGTAAAAAAATTTTAATTGCCATGACAAAGCAAACAATAACCACTATTGGTCGTATTAATGACGTCCCTTTTGTAAGCACCATCTTCGCTCCAATATACGATCCTATAATTTGACCAAGCATCATAATCAACCCAATTGTCCAATCGATTTGGCCAAAAATAATAAAATATAACAAAGCAGCGAAATTACTTGTAAAATTCAAGATTTTAGCATTTGCAGTTGCTCTCGTAGCACTATATCCACATAAAAGAATGAATGCTAAAGCAATTAAACTACCTGTTCCTGGGCCGAAGAAACCATCATAAAATCCAAGGAATGGAGCCACTGTTAACGCAAACAACAACATACTTATTTTTCTCGGTCGATCTTCGTTTGCTATATTTGGAGATAATAGAAAATAAAGACCAATAATAATAAGTAAAAAAGGTAATATCATGATTAAATATTCTGCTCGTATCTGTAAAACAAGCCATCCACCCAAAACGGATCCAAAAAAGGTCATTAAGATGGACAAACGCATTTCTTTAAGATTAATTTCTTTCTTCTTAATAAAAAACACTGTTGCCATGAGAGTTCCGCTACTCCCTTGTAGTTTATTAGTCGCTATCGCTACAGAAGGAGACATACCTACTAATAACATTATCGGGATAGTTATCATACCACCGCCCCCAGCAATCGTATCTATCCATCCTGCTAATACAGCTACTAAAAATAGTAGTATAAGTAATTCAATAGTAAAATCCATACAAAGAATATGGGGAGGCTTGAGCTATTATAACCCAAACCTCCCCATCGTCCCTCCTCTCTTTAAACTAGTTAATTAAATCTGTAAAGTAACTTTCTTTTTGATCACGTAATCGACTGGAAACGTATTGTCTGCAAACAATTCTTCTTCCATATTTATTGTTTCCAATCGGGATTTTATATTCTTCCTCAGATAACCTTTCCCTACCATGAGTTACATTTGTTTGTTTACCATAGTATGAATTTGGTATAAGTAATAAATCTTCAGATGTAAGTGGAACCTTATAAGTAGGCGTTGTTCGTAAGAGTTCTAAAAACATGTCAAATTTCAATTTTTCTTCTTCACTTTCTCCCACATAAATTAATCTATTTTCCGCTCCATTCAAACAAGTTGCAATAATATCACCATTATCATCTAAAAATATAATTTGGTTTATTTCTCCTACAAATCCCGATATTTCACCATCAGCCATTCCTGCGATATGAGCAATAGGCATTTTACTTACCGCCAATATGTCATCTTTACTGAAGAAATTTTCTTCAAGATGCTTTTGAAGTAATTTTGGGGTTCCAATATGAGTTTGAGTTTTTAAATTTAACACTCCTTTTAATAAAAGAGCATCAACTCTAGTAAATTTGCCACAAGTAATTTCAGACACTATTCGTTTCACGGATTTATTAAGTCTATTTGATACAATTTCTAAATTCGTATTGAATGTTTTCAATCTTGCTTCAATATCTGATTGGTCTTTCATATCTGTATACACTGTGGCATCGTTATGTTGATAAAAGTTCCCGCCACCGGTGCTTGCACCGACATTTCGCAAAACTTCATCGTTGTTTAAAGGTGAAATGAGATGAAATCTATTTTTCCCTGCATGTTCGGATGGGTGAATTAAAGCATCATAATTAAAAAGTGTGGCAAAAAGCCATGTGACCCATTCTGCATAAAAATATTTTTTCATTCTATCGTGTTCGTCTTCGCCATAATTAAAACCTCTGCGATTTTCCCCAGGTAATAGTGTTTCCATAGGATCACATGGAGTATTTTTAATAAGAGTAGGTGGTACGTTTCCACCACAATTCGCTATTTTTATTATATGTAGTAGGTTTTTCATATCTGAATTCGGATTTTTCTTTGAATAGTCAATCAAACAATTAAGCCACTCTTTTGAAAAATATGCTGCTATTTCTTGATCACAAGTATAAGGATTATGAGTTTTCAATTCATTTTCTATCAGATTCTTCATTTTATCCTTCAATACATTAGGAATGCTAATCTCTTCAATTTCTGTAATCTGCAGTATTCCTTTATTCATTATAAAACCTCCGTTGTTTTATTTTTTATACCCTATCTTCTATTAAACAAACTATCCATTTCTTTTTTGCTCCTTCGCTTTTCGTCAGAGCTATTAGAACTACCGATTTACAAATAAAAAACGTGGATTATAAGAGATTTCTTCTTAGGTACATTTCCCCGACGAACCTCTATTGAATTGGTAAATTTAATTTAAAAATCTCTTTCATTTTCTAAAGTTTTCCTAATTTTAAAATCAGAATTTTCAATACAACTATGTTAACATTAAAAATATAACACGAAACCAAAAAATGTAAATGAATAGTTTTTTTATAAAAAATAGTCAGACTATTTATGAAGTAATTCGTATTCCATTGAACGAACTACGGCCCCTCAATTTTATTGATAACAATAAAAAACCCCCCTAAATTGATAGAGGAATTTTTTTCAAGTATATTCTATTTTAAAGTTCTTACTTACCTTTTACCCCGCTATTTGCCGGGCAGTAAGACCCCTACCTTAAAATACAGCGGAAGCAAAGAAGTTAGGTGGGGGTTCGGGCTGCCCATAAAAGCAAGATTGGTGAGGGCTGATAATCAGTGGGGATGAACAAAACTCCCCCTGATTAAAGTTTCACTTTATTTTAAAAGATATTGCTGTAACTTCTTTATTAACAGTTCCATCCCGTTTGGACTTACAATAATCTTCCCATTCGCTAACGAAATATTGCTGTCTGAAATATCCCCTGTAAGTGCACAAGCTCTTGGAGATTGATATTTTCGTAAAATAATCTGGTCCTCTTCTATAAACATTTCAAGAGAATCTTTTTCTACAATTCCTAAACTCCGTCTTATTTCCATTGGAATAACAATACGCCCCATGCTATCTGCTTTACGAGTAATTCCTCTTGATTTCATAAAATGCCACCCTTTATATTTATCTAATATTACGGTATTTATTTTAGCAATAAACAACAATTAGGAATAGTTCGTATTACAGTACTTTTTTTAGAAAAAAATAACAATTAGGAATAGTTTATGTTAGAATTCTTTCTTGTTTATTCTTGATTTTTAATATATTTTTCCTTGATCATTTTTATATATTGTTTTCTTTCAGTTAGTTCAAATATAAATAATGCTTTTTTTATGTCTGTTAAACCAACTTCATTAGAGTGCTGAACTTTCAATAAAATTGCACCTTTTTCAAAAAATAATTCACCTAATAAGTATAAAGTATTCATATTTATCGCTAATTTTATACCTATTTCACTATACTTTATTGCTTCTTCATATTGATTTGCAAGGTGTAAACATTTTGTTAACGTATGAATGAGTCTTAATTTGATTTCTTTTTCTCTAGGAAATTCTATCTTATTAAAATTAATTAAACTTTGTTTTGATATATTTATACTTTTCTCATACTCTTCATTTTCTGCATGTATTATAGCAATTGAATTCATTATGCTTATTTCTTTTTCTGATAAAAAGTTACTACTACTTAAGGTTTGTTTTAGTGCTCTATTTAAAATGTCAAACGCATTACTTGTTGCTCCATTTACATAATATATAGCAATCGCTTCATGCCATAATAGAAATTGTTTATCTTCTTTTGATTGAAAATTATTCTCATCTTTCTCTTTTTTTACTATTTCGTAAAGCTCATTATATTGTTTTTGTTTCACACAATCTCTCATTACACATTTTACATTTTCAATATATTTTATTTTTTTATTTTTGGTTAGTGCGAATATATAATTTGGATCAATACCAAGTCTTTCAGATAATTGATACAACAATATGCTAGATGGATAAATAATACCTTTTTCTATCTTACTAATTTGACTTTGTGAACATATTCCATGACATAATTCAGATTGTGACATGTTTTTTTTCTTTCTAAGTTCTTTAATAATAATACCAAGATTGTAGAATTCCATCTTTCCTCCCTCAAATGTAACACTTTATGAGTATAAGAATATTTCCCAACTTTTAATGTAATGTAAAATTAATATAGTTACAATTACTAATTATATGGATTTATAGTTTCTTTTACAAACTTGTATTACAATACGAGAAATTATTAAAATATGGTTCACTAATAATTAATGGGAGTTTTATCCCCCCACTGATTATTAGTCCACTCCAGGCAGGCTTTTACAGGGAGTTCGACTTCTTTGCCACATCTAAATTTTGAGGTGGGAGTCTTACTATCCGCAAATAGCCTGATTAAAATAAATATGATTTTTTACCTTTATTTCTTTTAATAGTTTCTTTTGATTTTTATATAAATAATTTCGAAGGAGCGTATTTTATGAAAAGAATGTTGACCGAAAGAGAGTTAGAAGTAGCTATTTATGTAGCAAAAGGATATACAGATGCAGAAATTTCCAAAAAAATATATATTACCCCTCGAAGAATTTCAACGATAATTAATCATATTAAAGAAAAATGGCATATTAATTCTAGAGTGGAATTAGGTATTTTAGTTTATCATTATGGTTTTATAGATGCACCCTTATTTTCAAATAAAAAAATTCAGCTATGTAAAAAGGTTGTACAATAGATAGCGGAATATAACGAGTTTAAATTGCAAATAAAAATAGAAGAGCAGACAAATTTTTATTATTTGGTTTACTCCATCACTTTTTAAATTTCATACATTAATATAAAAAGGTTAGAGAATTAACTTCTCTAACCTTTTTATATACACTATTAGGTTTCAAACAGTAAAGATGCCCTAATGCTACCATTGATCCTGTTCCCTATTCAACCCTGTATAAACACAAAAAAGAATCAGACATTACCACTATTCAAACCAGTTACAATTCTCTCTTTCATTTTCTGTAATACTTCACTGCTCAATACTTTTTGACCAGTAGGAAGTTTTAATATGGCAGCGGCACCTTTACTAAGGTATATTTCTTGATCATTATTTTGATTTACTACCAATATTCCTTGCCCTTCAAATTCGAAATAACTAATATCTTTTGTTTCATTTGTATTATTCTTTATTGCTGTATATAATCCATATAAATCTTTACTTCTATTTTCTCCGCCCGTTCGAATCGGTTCAGTATCATTCGCAACAATTAGTCCTTCTGGCTGCTCACCCTTCATAATAAACCACAGCTTTTCATTTGTTGGTAATAGTAAATTCTTAAATTCAGAGCTATTTAAAATTTGCTGTGCTGGAATTGTTGCATAGATTGGTAACGAAAATGGAGATGTTGTTATTTTTTCAAAACTTAAATTTTCAGAAGAACTTCCCTTACTATATTGATAATCTTTTAATGCGATCGATTGTACTGATTCACTTTTATTTTTTGATGCATAACTAATTTTACTAGCGAAAATAATAACGGTCATTAAACACATGCACGGTATCACAAGCTTAAGTAGTTTTCCCATTTATGAACCCCCGCTTTTAATATTATTAGTTTGCATGGATATTATAAACAGTTTCACTCCACCAAAAATTATTATTGTTATGGAACGTACTGAAATTATGATTATAATGATCACCATACCAAGGGTCCATGTACGTTATATAATCTGTTCCAGTTGTCCCTTTATAAAACCCATCAAGTACTAGAAAGTGTCCGATGTTAGCTCCATTTTGCCACATAATGAGTGCAATCATCGGCTGATTACTATTAATTTGACTTTTGAACCAATCATAAGATTTTGCTCCAGAACTTATAGCTGAGCTAACCCCATATCCGGATAATCCATATTGTATTTCACGTGAAGTTGCAGGATTATTATATGATCCACCCTTAACATACCTAACGTACTGATCTTGTGAAGGAGTTTTCCCAAAATAATTTAAAACTGAAACCGAAGTGCCTGCCCAACACCAATTTGACCTTTCTTGTAATATGTTAGGTACAAATAATTTACGATCTATTGATGTATTTGGAGGATTTCCATTAATATACGCTGACGTTACATATACTTTTTTTCCATCTTTAAAATAATAAAACCAACGATTATCTAAATTTCCTGTCCAGTAATCTTTAACCGCTTCACCATACTCCCATCCTTTAAAAGATACTGTTGTATTTCCGGGAATCACATCTACAATATTTGCATTCAAACTTTTTGCCTCTCTAACATTTACATTCAATGGAGCTGTTGTTCCTGTAAATTCAACTTCTTCTGCTATTATTTTCTGAACACCAATAAAACTAAATGTGAAGAACAATAAAAACATACAAACAATAAAATGCTTTCTTCCCTTCATTTCTCCACCCCTTCATCAGTACTAAAAAACATCAACAATTCATCCTTATTAATTGTTCAAGCTTAATATTACATACTAACGAAAAATGACTTCTCATAAAGTGAAACTTTGATCAGTAGTGGTTTTATTCATCCCCCACTGATTGTTAGTTAAACCAATCGGGCTGCTCTGCAAATAGCGGGATAAATTCCAATACAAAAAAGGAGCCTATAAATTTTTATAGGCTCCTTTTTATTTCGTCGTTATTACTTAGCTAATTCTTTTGTACCCTTCATTACATCAATGAAGAATCCCCAGTTATTCACTACAGAAGAGATACTGATATGTTCATCTGGAGTGTGGACGTTAAAAATGTCTGGTCCGAATGAAATTGCATCTAATTCAGGCATTTTTTGAACGAATGCGCTACACTCAATCCCCGCATGCACAGCGAAGATTTCAATTTCTTTATTGTATTTTTCTTGATGCACTTTTTCAAATAAATTACGAATTTGTGAGTTTGGATTGTATGGCCATTCTGGATACTCTGACTCTATTTCAAATGTAGCACCAACTAATTCAGCAATATATTTTATTTCTTCTGCAACATGTTGTTTTAAACTACTTACAGAACTTCGCACTTCGTTACGTAATTTAATTTCATCTCGCAATGTTTCAATAACGCCTAAATTCGTTGAGCTTTCTACAAGACCTTTAATATCCATGCTCATACTTTGAATGCCATTTGGAATTAAGAATAATGATGAAATAAGCTGCTTTTGTGTCTCTTTAGCAAATACTTTTTCAACTTTTTCATCCAATTTTGTCAGTGTAACATGAACATCTGGATCAACAGCACGCATTTCTTCTTGTAATACACGTGTCCATGATTCTAGTTTTTCTTCTACTTGTCCTACATCTTCTGTACGAATTAAAATTGTAGCTACACTTTCACGCGGAATTGCATTCGTTTTTAATCCGCCGTGAACTTCACTTATGTTTAACTCCGTATGTGCTGATAAATCACGTAATACTCGTCCTAATACTTTGTTCGCATTACCGCGTTGTTTATCAATTTCCATACCAGAATGTCCGCCTTTTAGACCGCCAACATATAGACGGTATGCATCCATATTCGCTGGCGTTTCATCCCAAATTACGGGAATTGTTGCAACAGCTTTCGCACCACCTGCACTACTTACAAGTAATTTATGATCTTCTTCAGAATCAATATTTATAAATATCTTTCCTTCAAAATGATTCGGATCAATAGCAAAAGCCCCGCCCATTGTCGTTTCTTCTTCAGTAGTGATAACGACTTCAAGTGCTGGATGCGGAATCTCTTTTGAATCTAATAAAGCTAATGCATACGCAACTGCAATACCATTATCAGCACCTAAAGTTGTTTGATTTGCATATAACATGTCCCCAATGATTCGTAATTCAATTGGATCTTTTTCAAAATCATGTACTGTTGCTTGATTTTTTTCGCAAACCATATCCATATGACCTTGGATAATAATAGCTGGTACATTTTCATAACCAGCTGTTGCTTCTTTTTTAATAATGACATTTAATGCTTCATCTTGAATGACTTCTAAGTTACGCTCTTTTGCAAAGCCCACTAAATAATCACTAATTTCCTTTTCATTACCTGATCCTCTAGGAATCTTTGAAATTTCTGCAAAATGATAAAATACAGGGTGCTTTGTTAATTGTTCTAAAGTAGAATACATTTTTCAAGCTCCTCTCCAAATGACAAAATGATATGTAAGTCTTATATCATTATACCATGATTCATTATTTTACCTTTCTTTTTACTTTTATTGTTCATTTTATTTACAACACCCTTACACCATTGTAAGGGTGTTGTAATCTATATCGACTTTTCTTATTAAATAATAGTCCTATAATTTTTAAAGAAATACTTTGAAGGAGATAAAGAAATGAAAAAATTCCCAGTAATTATTACACTATGTTTATTACTTTCTAGTTTTACTATTAGCTGTGAGAGAGCATTACTAAATAGAATTGGTAAAGATGTATATTACATACAGATAAAAGACGAAGAAACTATCGAAAATGTAGATGATAGAAACTTACGAAACTATACGCTGCCCGCATATGATGAAGATGGTGTCAAAAAACAAATTACATTTAGAAGTACAAAAAAAGAAAACGACCATAAATTAAATGAAGACGCGTTTTTACGCCTTTATGTAGATCAAGATGATAATAGCAAAAATGAAATATCATCAATTGAAGTAAAGTCCTATGAAGAGATTCAGAAAGCAGATTTACCTGAAAAAGTAAAAGATAAGTTTACTATTAAATAAAAAAACAAAAGAAAAGAAAATGCTCTATGCATTTTCTTTTGTTCTTTTCACCTGTATATATTTTGAACTACCATTATTCATTAGTTTCTCTAACCGATTTATATTCTCCGTTAATGCACCTTTCACAAGAGAGAAATCTGTATTGGATTCTTCTTTTTTTTCTTTAAAAAACGAAGACTTTTGCACATTGACTTCAGCCATCTCTTCTCCCCCTTTTCAAAAAGATACAACCTTTTATTTATATTATATAGCAAATGTAGAAAGAGTGTACACTTATGATTTTCTTTTTAATTCTTCTTCTAATTCTTCTACTTGCTGCAACGTATCCCCTTTTATTAAAGAGAAATCTGTTGTATCTTCGTTACCTTCTTTAAAAAAATCATTGTCATAATCTTTTACCACTACAATCACCTCTACATGCTAGTGTAGGAATGATTGTCCAATTTTATTCAACTTTGTCGGATTTTGTTTTTAATTTATGTATAGAAGAAAAGGACAGAAAAAGATTCTGTCCTTATTTACTAAAATAACTATGATGTATTGTTAAATTATATACATTTTCAAAATCCCGATCTTGCAGGTTATTTTTGTTTCCATCAATAACAATGAAAACGTCACTTACTATTTTTGCTGGTATAATCCCGACATTTTCTACTTGCACCGCTTTCTGCTCATTCAATTGCTCGATATGTTCTAACGGAACGATAATACTAAATTGCGAGCGAATACCACGAAAGTTTGTATTTAATTCCTTCGCGGCTTCAAAAACAACAATTTTCGCGCCAATCTTTTCCCCATATGAATCTAAAAATGCATTTAAGCTCTTTGTATATTCCTCTTCCGTATGCCATTCCATCGTACCGAATACTGCTGGATTAACATTTTGAATAATTGTCGTGTATATTTCCCCTCTCGCTTTAGATGCAATTAATGATCGTTTTATTGATTGAACTGTCTTGCCAATATCGCTAAATTTCGCACCCCATATTTCAGAAATATTAGGTGTTAAAATGAACGCAATATCAACAAAAATAGCCATTGCAGTAAACATTAAAAGATTTTTCCAGAGGGTTAAATCAATTCCTTTTATCATGAAATACACAGTGACAGATATGATAAACAAACCATACCAAGTCTTTCTAATACGTTGCTTTTTCTCCTCGTACAACTCCTCATTTTTCCAATAAAAGAAAACAAGGACTACAAAGACAATCGCTAAAACAAATAAGCCAATTCGAATGTTAGAGATCATTAATCACATCACCCTCCATTCAAAAACTACTCACGATATCATTACATGCGCAAGCTGCTCTCTTTATGACAAAAGACGTGGACAAGCTTCTAAAATTAGCTACATCGCATATATATTAGAAAGTACCACGTCTTTTATCCTGTTATTTGTGGGAAATAAGAACCCCACTGATTAAAATTTCACTTTACCATGAGTCTATATTGTATATGTAGACAAGCATTCATTTCAAATTTTCGTATTAAAAAGAAATATGTTTCGGAATTTCCCCTTCAGGTACTTCTCCATCCATACTTAAATAATAATGACGAATCGGACGTAAGTTTTCGTCTAATTCATAAACAAGCGGAATGCTAGTGGGAATATTTAATGAAACTACACCATCACTTGAAAGGTTGTCTAAATATTTTACTAGCGAGCGAATTGTGTTACCGTGTGATGAAATAATTACTTTATTACCACTTTTTAATGTCGGCGCAATTTCTGAATGCCAATAAGCAAGTACTCTCTTCTCCGTATCCTCTAAACATTCAGTTAATGGAAATTCACCTTTTTTGAGTGTTTTATATCTTGGATCGGTCGCTTCATATCGAGGATCGTCTTCAGTAAGAGCCGGTGGTCTTACATCAACACTTCTTCTCCAAATATGAACTTGCTCCTCACCATATTTTTGTGCAGTTTCATCTTTATTCAGCCCTTGCAATGCACCATAATGTCTTTCATTTAGCTTCCAAGATTTATGTATTGGAACCCAAGTAAGATCCATCTCATGAAGTACAATCCATAACGTCCGAATTGCGCGTTTTAATACTGATGTATAAGCCACATCAAAAGTATATCCGTTTTTCTTTAATATTGCTCCTGCTTCTCTCGCTTCACTTAATCCATTCTCTGATAGATCAACATCTGTCCATCCAGTAAAGCGATTTTCAAGATTCCATAAGCTTTGTCCGTGACGAATAAGTACAAGTTTTATCATTATAATTCCCCTTCCGGAAATGTGAATTTTATTGTTCCATTGCGTACACGTATAAAGTATCTAGTAATGTATCTTTTTATCCATTCACTCTATGACCAAATCATAGTTGCTAAATGTATGGATAAAATTTGTTCTTTTTCAAACGATAAAAACAGAAGTTTTTTCATTATTTTTGATCGACTGGTATTTCACGTTTGGATATCCAAGCATCAAAACCTGATCGGCTATTTGCCATTTCATTCATAACTTGGTGCCAATTGTCCTCACATGATTCACCAAATTTTGAAAAAATAGCACCCATTTGTTGTCTTTGTACATCACTCAGTTTTTTCTCTAAATCTGTACCTTTTTCTGTTAAAGACAACTGTTTCACACGTCGATCATGCATAGCTTCATTACTCTCAATTAAGCCCTTTTCCACAAGTTGACGTAACGGTCCGTGGAGAGCTTGTTTACTTATTTCTAATAGTGATAATAACTCATTTACACTTATCCCTGGAAAACGTGCGATAAAAAATAAAATTCGATGATGTACTCGTTGAATGCCATATTCTTTTATAATTTCATCTGGCTTTTCAGTAAATGTTTTATATGCAAAATAAAATAATGCTAATGCCTCATTCATCTGTTCTTCTTTATGTTGTGTCATCTACTTTCCCCCTGTATGTAAATTATACCACAATCTAGTAATGAATATTTTAATCAACGCATTAGAACTTATTTAGTCTATTGAAACATTCATTGCACAATTAGGAGATGATTCATTTGAAAAAACAATATACTGTAAGTACATATTTATTGGATAGACTACATGAATTAGGAATTGAACATATATTTGGGGTTCCTGGTGATTATAATCTTGCCTTTTTAGATGATGTGGTAGCACATGAAAAGTTAAAGTGGATTGTATTATTAGTATTGGTGTGAAGTTAACTGATACTATTACAGGCGGCTTCACACAAGGTTTTACAAAAGAACAAGTTATAGAAATCCATCCCTACACTGTGAAAATTATGGATAAAAAATACGGTCCAGTTGTAATGCAGGATGTTTTACAACATTTAAGTGATTCAATTGAGCATCGTAATAAAGATACCCTTGACGTTAAGCCATTTATTTTAGAATCCTCACCTTTTACTGAAGAGTTCATTCCAAAAGCACAAATGGTCACACAAAAACGTTTTTGGCAGCAAATGTACCATTTCTTACAAGAAAACGACGTCTTAATTGTAGAGCAAGGAACACCTTTCTTTGGTAGTTCTGCTATCCCTCTACCTAATAACACTGCATATGTAGGACAACCGTTATGGGGATCTATCGGATATACACTGCCCGCTCTACTTGGTACACAGCTCGCCAATTTATCACGGCGCAACATTTTAATTATTGGTGATGGTTCTTTCCAAGTAACTGCCCAAGAGTTATCAACTATATTACGTCAAAATTTAAAACCAATTATATTTTTAATCAATAACAACGGATACACCGTTGAACGTACCATTCACGGCCAAAACCAACCTTATAATGATATACAAATGTGGGATTACAATAAACTATCAATGGTATTTGGGTCAGAAGAAAAAAGTCTAACATTTAAAGTAGAAAATGAAGCAGAATTAGCAGAAGTCTTAACAAATATAACTTTTAATAAGAATCAACTTATCTTTATTGAAGTTATAATGAGCCAAAGCGATCAACCTGAATTGTTAGCTAAACTCGGGAAAAGATTTGGTCAGCAAAATTCTTAATATAAAAGCATAACCTAATTATACAATTGGTAGTGTAAAACTTGTTTTGAGAATAGTTTCGACACTCAAAATACATAAGGAAAAGGATGGAAAGCACCATCCTTTTCTATTTTAAGAGCGTTCTTCGACTAACGCCCCGTGCGACAAGCAAAAATTCTTAATCCATCTTTAACTTTATAGCTTTTGTCGCAATAAATGTTTTAATATGCTTATCTAATATCCTTGTTCCACCAAAATCATCCTCATAAAAACCTGTTATAGCAAAACCAGCTTCAATTTGGCCTTGGATTTGGTCTTCTAAAGTATGCGCATATTCTATTGTTTGATTTGAATCGATGTAATCTTGAACTTCATCCTCTGGTAAATAATCCAATGTTGATGAAGGAATTGAATGTTTAACATCAAGAATACCTTTTTGCTCTTGGTTATCATCAAAAACCCATAGTAACGGATTTGTAAATCCAGCAATAAGAATACCTTTATTCTTTAAAACCCTAGAAACTTCATTCCATACAAGATGAACATCTTTTACAAACAAAAATAAGCTACGCTTTTTCTTTTTTATTCAGCAAGAGTTAACTGCCAAGATACACCATACTTATCATTTAACCAGCCAAACTTTTTACTAAACGGATAAGAACCTAAAGGCATAAGAATTGCTCCATCCTGCGCTAGTTTATGAAAGACCGTATCAATTTCTTCTTCTGTCTCACAAGTTACATAAAGAGACATAGCTGGAGTGAATGTAAAATTATGATTTACATAACTATCAATACACATAAACTCTTGGCCATTTAGCGTAAAAGTTGCATGAATTACAGTTCCCTCTTTACCAGGTCCATTTTCATCGTAGCGAGAAATACTTACAATTTCCGATTGATCAAATAGCGACGTATAAAAATTCATTGCTTCCTCAGCTTTGCCTTCAAACATTAAAAACGTAGTAATTTTTTGATTTGTGTTACTCATATGGAGACAGCCCCTTGTTATATATTTATGTAAAACATAAGTCGGCAAAAAACCGAACGTACATTCCTATAAGTGTATTGTCTATAAAAACGATGAGTTTGTCAATTATCTACTTTATTATTTCTTCTTAAATAATGCTGTCCAAAGAAATGATTCTCCAAACATTTCTTTCGGTTGTTTCATTTGTTTCATCCTTCTAATCTCAATTACCTCAAATTCTTTAAATATCTCTCTTAACTTTTCTTCCGAGTATGCAAGACCACCTTGTAGACTCCATCCTCTATATACATCCCAATCTGTTATTTCCGATCCATTTCGCTCATCTAAATCGCCTGCCGCAAAACATGTTAATCCGAAATAACCACCCGATTTTAATGAGTTTTTAATTAAATCCACATAATTTATTCTTCTATGCGGTGGAATGTGATGCAAACAGCCCGAATCGTATACAAAATCAAATTCGTTTTGAACCTCTAAATTAAAAATTGAATCACAAATAAAATGAATTGCTACCCCTTTTGCCAATGCCCTTTCTTTAGCCCAATTAATGCCTTCTACAGATAAATCCACTGCTGTTACATCAAATCCTTGAGTCGCTAAATAAATGGCATTTCTACCTGGACCACATCCAAGTTCTAATACCTTCCCTTTTGAAACTCTCTCTTTTTGTATATACGAAACTAGATTCTCATCTGGAACATTTTCAAAAAACGGAACATCCTTTTCTCTATTCTCATAAAACTCATTCCAAAATGGTTCTGCAGGTCTTAATAATGAATCAAGCATTTTTAAAATGTCTTCTTGTGTGTGTAACGTTTCAGTTTTCATTAATACCCCTCCATAAATTAATAGTCAGAAAATTATTATATATCTTTTCGAACTTTCAAACAAAGAAAAAACTCCTATATTCAATAGGAGTTTTTTCCTTTAAAATCCAAGTACATCTTGCCATTTTAACAATTTCTCTTCCCGTACTTTCAAATAATCATGTTCATATTTCCCCATCCGTATTTCACTAACAATTTCTCAGTCTGCCAAAAAAAGAACTCTTTCTGTTTTCGCTGCTACCTTTACAACATGAGTCACTTAAGAAGAATACTTTGCTGAAAAATAAAGCCGATTTCGTTAAGGTATATTTTTGCTAACGCCTCTTCTTTCATACATGTTATTTCATACAATCATACTTTTCTAATAAAATAACGCTTTTGTTAAAATTCCACTTCAATCTTATTCATTTATGGTATAATCTGTATTATTTATTTTTTCAAGAAAGGCTAAAGTAATGAGAAAGTACTTCGGTTTCATTTCAATTTTGCTAACTATTATCGTATTTTTCAATTTTTATAGTGATAGTAATTTAATTTATTTAATATTTGTATCACTAGTTTTAATTATTTTTGCTCCAAAAGGTATAGGAAGGAATTTTGCTATTATAGTTTTTATACTTGTAAGTATTTTCTCCCCCTTCTTTTCCATTATTATTGCTACTATCATCAGGGCTATGTTTGGGGCTAGCTGAAATACATTTATAACAATTCCATTTACCCCAAATAAAAATTTTATTACATAATCATTTTGATTCATTTTCTCAATGGTATAATCTGCATAATTCACTTTTTAAGAAGGGATAACACAATGAGAGAATACTTTGGTTTCATTTCAATGTTTTTAACTGGACACTTATTTTTCAATCTATATTTTGCCGGTCCTTTTTTAATTTTGATACCTATCTCAAACGTTTTAGCTATTTTTTCTCCGAAAGGTACAGCTAAAACGTTTGCTTTTGTTGGTTTAATAATTTGTAGCATTTTCTTCGCCTGCATATATATCTTCATTTATTTTATTTAATACTTATTTTAGACAATCCCTTTCTCTAAAATAAGTATTTTGTTAAAAACTTATATGGATATATTTTTCGTTATATAATTAAATTATTAATATATTAGGATTATTAGTAATATTAAAAACAATAATGATTTTGTTATACATCTGTTTCGGAATAAGTGCAGTTTTTAGATTAATAAAGGAATTTTGAAAACCCTAGAAAAAACAGTTCTTAATTTTAGTTGATTCTCTAATTTTGATAGGGGCTATATTTTTAATGGCTAGTTTGTTTATCTAAATTACATAAAAAGAACCCCCAGCAAGCGAAAGTTAACTGCTTTTTAATTACAATAACTATTTTGTTTAAATTCACCTTAATTCATATCAAGGTTTCTTAACATTCGCATTAATAACTGTATAATATAATTAAACTATTTGTATGAAGGGTGATTATTATGAACTGGAAACAAAAATACAATACAAAATATCTCTTTTACCGAATGTATAGTTATACTTATAAAGCCCTTGATGATATATCATGGTCCTTAAAATAACGCTTTTGTTTAATTTATATTTAAAAAGTTCCTTTTCATAAAGAGTTTCCTTATATGCTATACTCATTTTTAAATAATTGTATAAGGAATGTTAAAAATGGATGATAGATCGTCAAGACAATGGAAATTGCGACAAAAGTTAAGAGCATTGAAAACAAAAAACAGAAATGATACAAACCCTTTGTTTAATGAATGCCTTGAATCCCTAGGAAACGAAACTGTCATTTTCCCCCAAGAAAAAAGCCAGCAGATTGCTACTATTTTAATGAATTCATTTCCTATAACTGGCTCGGGAAGAATAGATTGGGAACAGATAGATAATCAATTCATAGCTTCGAACAAAGAACAACTAATTTCCCTTATTAGAGCAAACCAACTAGATTTTAACGAACAGATTTTTATAATATGGGATAACTATGAAATCCCTGTAGTAAGTACAAATCTTGATAAAGTATTCCAATCACTAGTTGACGTTGATGCAGTCAGTTTTTATTACTGGCTATTAGACAAAGAATATAGATTCGTAATTGAAATAAATGATGAAGAATTGATTAGGGTTGGGTTTCGCTAATACTCTAAGCATATTTCCTCATTCTACTGATCTGCAAAATTTAAATTGTATTATTTATCAAAGACTTAAAATATACAAATGTCACGTAAAACGATTGGTGTTAATCATGTTTATGTTTATAATTACGTTGATTTGGATAACTTGCATTTATAAAATGTAAATATTTTATAAATGCAAGTTAAACAAACATTGTTATATCAAGGTTTGTTTGACCTAACATGTTATATTCTTGATATTAAGACGGTTTTTATGAGCATTTCGTATAAGTGTGATTTAACTGATTAAGACTATTTTTAAAAACGACATATCAGCGATAATTTATGTCTATTCTGTATAAGTGTTAGTAAGATCGTTTGCAAACTTGTTAGCACTTTTTTAAAACTTAAACCAGAGGAGATTCATACAATTTAGTAACAATGTAAAATTGAATTTATCAAGGATAAACCATTTAACAAATAGTTTGCAGCACTGAATGATTTACAAAAGAATACCCATCGATACACTACGAATAAAAATAATTAGCTAATCGAGGGAATATAATTATTTTTATTTAATTCGCACTTGTACTTCTTGTTCTTGTATTACTTGAATGATTAACTCCAATACAATATTTTGTATTAACTGATGCTCATTATCATGAAGTGTACTTTGTTCTGATATGTATTCAATACATTGATATATATACCCTTCTACCAATAAGCTCCCTTTTTCAACTGTAAGTGTATTTTGCCCATTCTTTTTTACCTTTGGTATTAAAAATTCGGTTTTTGTCAAAATAATCTCCTGTTCAACCTCTTTTATTCCTATGACTTTTTCTTTAAATACAACCTTTTCTCGTAAACTAATTTCACCTTTATATCTTCCTATTTCTACTGGTAGTTTCGCTGTAATAAAATTATTTACGTCTTCCCCATTTTCACTCTCTAATATTATACTGTGAATAGGAATCCATGAAGATGCCTCTACCTTATTCTCTTCTTTATTTCCTTTATTTTTTGGGTTATATAATTCAAAATGAATTCTCTTCTCATGAAGATTTAAAGAAACTAATTTACAATAACTATCCGAATGATATTGTTGCACTGTAGTTAATAACTTACAATCTAATTCACGCCCTTCTACACCTTTTTCATTCCTAAATACAAATGCTTCTTGATTTTTAACATTTATTTTTGGAAATATTTTAAAACTAGTTACTTCTGAAAAAATAGAAAATGGAGTTTTGACCACCAGTGAGCGTATTAAAGGCCCTATTTGTGATCCAGACGCTTTACCTTCTTTCTCTAATTTTGATGCTACATCTTCTCCCTTTAATTCAGGTGGTACTTCTTCTTTTTCCCCTCTGTTTTCGTGTGAATTATCTTGTATATTCATTTTATACTTGTAAATTTCATCCCATATTCCCTTACCAATCCATGGATTTTTCATCACCATCCCCCCGTCTGATGAAATTCAAAAAATTTGTTTTTTGTATGTGACCATTTCATCATTATATATGTTGTATACAAATAAAAAAGAAATTGTCTTTTTAACAAAGACAATTTCTTTTTATTTTTATGGTGCTACTTGTACTTGTTGTACTTGTAAAACTTTTAAAGTAAGATCTAGTACAATTTTTTCACGAAGCGTATCAAATGGTTCGTTTAGGTCTGTAGGACAAGGTGAAAAGTCTAATTCAAAAAATTGAGCGCTTACTAATTCACAATATGGTTGTTCGTTATAAAAAACTGCATTTTCAAAGAAATATTTGTCTAGACGTGGTAAATCACCGTTTTTAGGATTTATAAAATGAGAAGTAGTGTCCGAAGAAGAAGCTACTAAAGCTAATGATAGAAAATCACCTTCTGTCAGATCTGCAAAACCAGAAAATGGAACATTTGCAATACGATCATATAGAACTCCATTACACTCGTCATTTGCATATTCAATATTTTTACGAATATAGCCTTGTACAAATAATTTTGCTCTTGTAACTCGTCGGTAAGGTGTACCTGGTACTGGCACGAATGCTACAGGCACTAACTTACATTGTGTTAAAAATACGTTTTTTAAGATGCGTTTAATTTCGACTGCTGGAGGCTCTAATGAAATATCTGACTCTACAACAATTTGAAGCGTTCTTTCAGCTAATACAACTGGAATCTTTACAATGGGTGCTCCTGGAGTAACAATTGGTGTTGCAGTCTCATCACTTAATGGTGTTTGGGTTTGTCCCGCTACCTGACATGGTACATTAATTGGACATTGTTCGCTCATGTTTTATGCTCCTCTTTTTATAAGATTTTAGAGTTTATAAAATTTTCAAACTCATAATACCTGTATATGTCTTTCTTCTATTAATGTTTGGGTTCTATAGTAGTCTCTTTAATCATTATCATTAAGTTAGTATAAACTAATCATTTTTATTGAAAATTCAGAAATTTAACATTTTTAGAGAGGTACAAAATCTGTTTTCAACGTATCTCGCAAATTCGGTAAAATTATGAAGTCTTTATTACATGAGTTATCTTGAATTAAATTTTGGATGTCACGATATGAACATGGTTACCAAATGAAGATTTTTATATTTTATCAAGCTATATATTCGTAAAAAATCGCTTTACATATACTGAAGTTTTATTTGTTGTTACATAAAATCTTTTACCTATTCAATTTTGAGATATACATTCAAGATAGTATACTCCAAAATAAGAAATTATTTTAAATTAGAATGTTTTCTTTGATAAGTGTGTGTTGATTAATTTCATAATCAGTAGTTCTATCCACTCTCCCTTGAAAATTAGCATAGTTTTTATGAATTCTATATCTAGTAGAAAGCTCTCTATCATATAAAAGTATAATAATAGGTTAATAAACAAGCAGTTTTTTTACTAAAACATAGAATAATACTAACCCTAATTGAAGGGAGGTATAAAAGAATGTCCTGGAATAATGATTGCTGGAGTTCTAAGAAAAATCATTGTTGTGATGATTGGTGGAAATCTAAAGACAAGCACCATTGTGATGACGATAAATTTAGATATATTATTTATATAATTTTTGTTATAGTTTCATATGTTAATTAATTACAATATTTTCCGAAAAGAGTATACATAGTCATATAAATCATGTTATTTTGGATAGTTTGTTCTTTAAATTAGGAATTAAATAAAAAATTATAAAAACGCGCTAGGTACAACTAAGAAGGAAACAGGATAAAGAATAAGTCATTGGAGGACTAGTAATGAAACATAAAGTGTTATCAGTAGCATTACCAATTTTGCTAATTAGTGGAGTAGATTGTTCAAAAGACGATATAGAAAAGAAAAAGGCTGATAGTTTACAAGTAGCTGAAGCGGAATCTAATAAAAAGGCTTTAGAGACCTCAAATAAAGAAGTAGATAAACTACGCAAAGAAAAAGATGAATTAGAGAAGAAAATAGTTAAAGAACCAGGAATCAAAGAACAAGAAAATAAAGAGAAAGAGCCCATAACAGATGTCCATAGCCCTATTACGATAACACAGTATCAAGAAAAGATGGAGACACTTGTTAATCAGTTTTCAAAGGAGCTGCAAGCTACAAAACCGATATTTGCAAAGGATCAAACATTAAAAACAAATCAAGTGGAGTTAAAGAAACAATTTGAAGTAGTCAAGGGAGAACTTAGGAAGTTAAAAGAACTTGACCCACCTAAAGCGTACGATTATTTCAAAGTGCAACTAAGAGACGATGTTAAAATAATTGAAATATGCATAGAACAAATATTTGTAGGTTTAGATGAAAAAGATAATGAAAAGGTTGATTCAAGTTTAAAAGCTATGTATGGACATATAGATGATATGGGTTTGACACTAAACGAAATAAGAAAATTAGAAGGCTAATCCTTAGAGAAAGATTATTTGTTAATGCAATATAAATTACTAAATTTATCTACCCTTGTATTTCTTATACCAGGGGTAGATTTGAGAATGATGATAACATAAGGTAAGGTATTAAATTTCGTTGAAGTTAAAAAAAGAGAGTTACCTATTGGTAACTCTCTTTTTCACTTCACATATGCATAGGCTTCATTTGCTTTTAAATTGTATGTTTCACCTTCACTATTATTATGCACTTTATTTCTCACCAAACTATTCTTTTATTAAAAATTATTGAACAAAGGAAAAGCAAACTCATACGAGCTTGCTTTTCACATTTTTATAAACACTATCTTTTTCTTATATTTTCCATTAAAATTTAATAGAAATATTCCGATAACAAAGGAGCAACCTATGAAACATAATATAAATCTATGGTCCTTTATTTTTTCATTCGTTTGCATTGCTTTTTTTCTTTTATATCTTGAAGTATGTACACCTGAAATAAATGCATCTTTTATAAACGCCGTTTATTTTCACCCTTTATTTTTCGTACTCATTTTTTCAATAGGAACTTTTTTTGCTGGTATTAAAGGATTCTCTAAAGTGAATAATTGGATATCAATGCTTAGAAGCATAGTAACAGTTCTACTAACACTGTTATTATCAGTGTTTTTAACACTCACTTTGATTGTGGGCTATGCATTAAGTTAATCGTAGTTCTTCACGAATAAAAACCTATATTCCGTCAATACTGTAGACACATGGTTATCTTTCTCCGATTTCCTTATATGAGCAGTTAGTTTTTGCTAGCTGCTCTTTATTTGTACAAGGTACTCAATTGACTGGCGCACATATAATATCCAGAGTTCCTTTCTTTATAAAATAGTCGTTATAAAATGAGACTCGTCACGAGAGCACTTTACTAAGTGCTCTTTTTATATTCCAACTTAATACAAAATGAAAGTTTGATTAAGCTTATTTTTACTACCGCATAACATGTTTAATTCTGCTTATAATATAGTTGTAACTTAAAGTTACATATCATTTACTTGTAGGGCCTAATTTTCTTTTGTACAACAATCAGTTAGCTAATTAAGCTGGCTGCTTTGTTGTGCAAAATGAAGTTTTTATACGATTTTAAACACATTTAAAAATAAATTCATATGATATTATTCCTCTCTTTTCCCATGGAATTAAAGCTCTACAAAATAGCGTTTTTGTTCAAATTAACGATCATACAATTGGACGGATTTACCAGTATTTTTACCAAAAAATTCATGATATGGTTAATTAGTCGAGTACGTCATTACTTGGCACTTACCCTTAGAAGCCCCGCGGACAATCGGGGTTTCTTTTATCAATATATATTTGTCAAAATAGTTAGTTGAGTGTTAAAATATCATAGATTCTCCTTAGGGAGTTTTCATGTAATTAAACAAAAGTTTACAAGTTCTCGAATCTTAGCCCCTTGGAGTGCCCTTCAAGGGGCTGAACTAATTAAAATAACGATTTTGTTCACTTTTTTGATACATTTATGAAACATTCCGTCAATAATAACCACAATACAATCTGCTTCTTACCCAGGTTGTATCGAATGGAGCAGTTAATGCAAATGACTGCTCTATTTTAATTTTCATTACATAAACTTGATATTTTTGTCCATACTATACAAAACTCACGAAATATTTATACTCCTTAAATTCGTAGATGTAATGTTCTTATAGCAGTTAGCCTATGCTAGCTGCTTTTTTGTATTTAGTTAAAAATAAGTTTTAGGTCTTATTCCTTTTCTACATCATATAATTTTAACCTAAACATCCAGCTCAAAGTGTTACCTCCTATCTTAAAGAGCACTTATGCATGGTGCTCTTTTTTATTTTTTTCTTTCACTTCTGAATAACATTTTTAACCCTGTTCATACTATTTTTGTAACTTAATGTTACAAACTATTTCTGTAAGCGCAGCGTTTCTTTTGTACAACAAGCAGTTAGTTTTATTAACTAGCTGCTTTGTTGTGCAAAAGAAAGATTTGCACATGTATTAAGAACATACATAAAATATAATGTGGTATTCTTTTTCAATTTTAGTTTTGGCCATGGAGCGCCTTAAAAAGCGCTCTTTACATTTGCAAATAACCATTTCGTTCAAACATACACACGATTTATATAAACTAAACATATATTTACATAGACAAGACATAGCTTTTACTATACATGCACAATTTTTGTGCATGTTTTTTATATAACAAAATAACCATTTTGTTATATTCCTTACACTTTTAAATAAGGCAAGCATATGTTATAGTGTTATGTTTCATCACATTCCTTTTTTCAAGAGTACATATCGAATATGTACTCTTTTTGCATTACTATAAAATGAAATTTTTGTTTAGTTTTCTTTCATACATAACATTTTTAAATCTGTTTATACTATAACTGTAACTTGTGGTTACAATTTGCGTATTCATGTGGAATAGTATTTACAGCAAGCAGTTAGCTACTTCAGCTAGCTGCTTTGTTGTACAAAATAACGTTTTTGTTTTTGTTTATTTTCATTTTTTCATTCTACCAAGTTCATAACATATTCTTTTCCCCCGATAAAATAATGATTAGGTGTCCCATGCGCATTTTATCCACTGGAAATAATACCTTTCACGTACTTACGTATTAGAAACTTCATTTCCGCTTCTTCTGCAATAGCAATTTTGTTCACTTTTTTGATACATTTATGAAACATTCACATGTTATCTTCAATATGCTATTCTTTTTGAAAAACCATGTGAGAATACCAAAACAAGAAGCCCTAGAGCCCTAAATCTAGGGCTTCTTGTTTTCAAATAAGGATTTTGTTAAAAACTGCACATTTATTAAGAACATGCATAAAATATAATGTGGTATTCTTTTTCAATATTATTTTTTATCCGAGAGCGCCTTGAATGGCGCTCTTTAATTTCTAAATAACATTTTCAGATAATTACGAGAGCGGATTTTATTATTTCGTACAAGCACTACTTCACTTTATTAAATAGACTATATAGATATCTAAAAGAAGGGAGCTTTAAATTCATATGGCTGATTACTTTTATAAAGATGGCAAAAAATATTATAAAAATCAACCGCATTCCAACAATCAAAAAAACAACTGTTTTATTGAAACTCATACGATAGCTGGTTCTGCAGAAAATGCAAATGGAAATATACCTGTATCTGTTTTCCTTGAAACCACCGCTCCACAAACTGTATTTGAGGATTTTACAAACAATCATAATAAAACATTAATTCAGTTATTCGTTGTCGGTATGAGTGCACCCGTTCAAGTAACTATTCTAACAAGAAGATCTAACGTACCAATTACTACTACATTACAATCTGTTCAAACAAAAATATTTCAAGTTGAAGATTTTCAAAGTCTTACTCTTACAAAGCAAGAAGGTTCTACTAGTATAGTTAGTTTATTTGTTCAAAAAACATTCTGTATATGCTGTAACGATAATAACGATTCATGTGATGAATATTACCACGAATGTAATTGATAGATTAAATCACCAGAAGAACCCTTTATATAAAGGGTTCTTCTCCTTTAACTCCCCCTCATTTTCCGGTTTTTATTAAAATAACTATCTTGTTAAAAATCTTTCTTCATTCTTTTTAGATCAAGTAACATATCTTACTAGATAAGGATATATTCCACAAAATTTTGAAAGGAGGACTTTTTATTAACACTACTTTAATTTCTCATTTTTATAACGAAGAGTATCTGCTTCCGTGGTGGTTAATGCACCACACAAAATTATTTGATCATGGCATTCTTATTAATCGTGGGTCTACTGATCGTTCGGTTGAATTATGCAAATTATTTGCACCTCATTGGGAAATCCGTGAATCAAAGGTACTAGAGTTTGATGCCATTTTAGTTGATCAAGAAGTAATGAACATAGAAAAAGAAATTACGGGATGGAAAATGGTACTAAATACCACTGAATTTCTTTGCTGTGTTGATAAGGAAGCCTTTTTCTCATCTCTTGCCAATTTAGGGCAAAACATGTATGCTATTAGAACTATTCTGATGGTGGATGACCCTGCTCACGGTTATACCAATCCCAGATACGGAATTCCCCTTGTCAAACAGCGTTATCATGGGAGAATAATCCCTCCTAATCCACCTGCTCCATACTATGGCGGTAGATTAATCCACCATTATTCGCATGGTAACTATTGGGCAGGGCGACATTGGTCACCTCATCCATTTATCGTTTACATGTATCCTGCTTTCATTTTAAAATTCTTTTACAGTCCCTGGAATACTGCTATGAAAAACCGAAAATTACAAATTGGTCCTACTCTTTCTAAACATAGCATCCAGCGTGACTTAGGTACTCATCATCTGGCAACACTAGATAAATTAGAAAAAATTATATACACTTTACAACCTCAACTACTGATCTTCGGTTAAACCCGGAATATCAAGTTTTATTTCCAGATTTATGTTTTCCTAACTTACAGTAATGTCCTTAAAAAAACATTCATATATATTTATCAGATGCACTTTGAAATCCCAGAGTATCGAATACTTTTATGAGTCGACTGACCAACAATATTCGATTTATCTTTAAAAATTTATTAAAAATAACTTAGATACAAAAAAGCTACGTTTTATATAGGATAAAAATTTTTTTACGCAAAGGAGCTTGATTATTTGTGAATTTCCAAAATGATAACAACTCTAACATTCACAAACCTTGCACTTGTCCATCCCCCACGGCTAACAGTTTAAATGTTGTTCAAACTACCCCATCAATAGTCTCTGTAAATTCTGCGATTCCACTAGATACCGTGGTAAATTCTAATGGTACGGCAATCTCATTCACACCACCAACAACTGTTTTACTTGAAGGTGGAAGAACCTATTTAGCAATCTATGAAGTGCAAGTTATCATTCAACCAGGAGGTAATTCGGCAGGTATCACTATGTATCTGAATAATAATCCAATCATTGGATCTGGTACTTCTCTGGGATATACTGCAGGATTCACTTCTGTATCAGCACCCGCAATTTTCACTACACCTTCAGGTATAACGAGTACTCTTACTGTTAATGTAGGACCATATTCTAATACATTAAATACGTTGGGCTTGACTCTTGCTGTTGTAGCATTAATATAGTTAAATCTAATACTTTCTAAAATAAAATTCTTTGTCCTTTAACTACGGTTTGGAGTTAATCTCTAAAAACTCACTATAACTACATATAGAAAAAGAATATTTTCTAGATCAATAATATTGGGTGACTCGGCTGACACAATTGCTGAGTCACCCATTTTTTATAATAAATTAACGCTTTTTTTAGTTCTAATTTTTATAGTTAGATTAGATAAATTTGTTTCTTATTATCTCAAAATACAATCACACCCAATTCATATCATGCATCTACTGGATATAATCTGATATTCTTAGAGAGGATGATATACATATGTCTAGAAAAGACAAATTTAACCGTTCACGTATGTCTAGGAAAGACAGATTCAATTCACCTAAAAAAAATCTGAAATTTCAATTTCTCCTGACCTAGTCGGGCTACTTTCCCACCAATCCCATCATTTACTCTGCCTACTGGCATTACCGGACCTACTGGCAACACTGGGCCTACCGGTGATACCGGGCTTACTGGCAACACTGGGCCTACCGGCGATACCAGACCTACTGGCAGCATGGGGCCTACCGGCGATACCGGACCTACTGGCAGCACGGGGCCTACCGGACCCACATTTAACATTAATTTTCGTGCAGAAAAAAATGTTGCACAGTCTTTTACTCCTCCTGCAGATATTCAAGTATCGTATGGTAATATAATATTTAATAATGGTGGAGGGTATTCTTCAGTAACGAATACATTTACAGCCCCTATAAATGGTATCTATTTATTCAGTGCCAGTATAGGATTTAATCCAACTTTAGGTACGACTTCTACTCTAAGAATAACTATAAGAAAAAATTTAGTATCCGTTGCTAGCCAAACAGGAACAATTACTACTGGTGGTACACCTCAACTTGAAATTACAACTATTATTGATTTATTAGCTGGCCAAACAATAGATATACAATTTTCTGCAGCAGAAAGCGGAACTTTAACTGTAGGCAGTAGTAATTTTTTTAGTGGCGCATTATTACCATAATGAAAATCTTAAAATATAATAGCTACAACAAATCTCATACATATTGGAGGACCTTAATGATTCTAGCTCAAGAAAAGAACATAAAATTAATTATGCATTTTCTTACCTTATTATCTTTTTTTATTCTTATTTTCTTTAGCATCACAATTTTTTATATACCGTTGATTTTTTATTTTGTATACAAATCACAAAACATTCGAAAAAATATCCTTGAAGCTGTTTTTTATCAACTATTCATTTGGATAATTACAGTAATTTGGAATCTTTTCGCAATAAGAATCTTAATGCTATCCTTGTCTAATTTAGACTTGACTTCAAATAATACTTTGATTATTTTCGGCATAGCTCCTTTATATCTAATACTGTTCCTTTTGTTAATTTTCGGACCTATAAAAGGGATTTTATATACGCTACAAGAAAAAGAGTTTCATTATCCTATTATTTCTAAATGGATTAACAAATAAAATCACGTGTAGAAGAATTCAGAGTTTTACTGAATTCTTTTTTTATGGACCTTTCAAAGTCTTTTACATATTCCTCCGTTCCTTCTTTTAAATAAAACCCAAATTCTATACCAATTAATTGACTTATATTTAATTTTTTGGTATTTCATGATAATATTCACCTATAAAATCATTACTCTTATATAAGGAGCCATGAGCCTTTCCACTCATGGCTCTTTTTTATTACGATTTTCATTTCACATCTACACGATTTTAACTAGCTTCTCCACTAAATCCGTCTGGATATCTTGTTGCTAATTTAGATATATTCATTTGAGCAATATCTCCTAGGGTATATCCCCTTTCGTGAGACATGATTGAAATGTAGTACATGATGTCCCCTATCTCTAAAGCGATTTTATGTGTATTTCCTTCTTCTTCTCCTGGACAATAAGCTGGATCAAATCCATGACCATGAAAAATTGCTTTTTTTACAACATCAGCAACCTCACCAGCTTCTCCCGTAAGCCCTAATGCTGCATTTAAAACAACTCTACCAAAATCGTTATTTGTATTCCATGTACGTAATGTCGCTTCTTGATATTGATCTAATTCACAAATTTGATTGATATTCATTACAGCTTGTCCTTCCATTGATTCACTAACTAATCTGGTTATTTCATATACACCGTTTTCCATAGCGTTCATTTTATTTTCCCCTTCCTATTTTAGCAAATTCCTAATCCTTTTTGAGGTAAGTTCGATGACTGGTATAAATCTTCAAATTCATTTATCTAATTTACATCTGTTAACTGAAATTCAATAAGATATTCTCTTTCTCCCAAATTTCGTTTTAATCTTTCTAAGTCTTCATTGCTTATTACAAATCGCTTTGAACTAACGATTGATGGATTCATTTGAACATCACGAACACATGCTGATATCGTAAATTCTTGTTCCATATTATTTTTTATAATCCATATTTCATCTCCAATATGCAAATTGTATTTTTGCATAAAATAAATCGGTACACCTATTTCCCCTTTACTAATCTGTATCACTTTATTATTTAAATCTAATAAAAAATCAAAATTAGCGTTTTGTTTCACTGAACTAATATCTATTACGCTATTATGTTCGCCTTATTTTATTTTGTATAAAAATGTTATACCCGTTTACTTGTACTTGGATCATCTCTGCCGTTTGCTACTTTGTTACAAAAGGAGTTTTTTCTACAAATGAATCCATTGACTTTTGATTTATTTCTCCGGTATGCATCTGTACGACGTGCGGTGCGCTTGATACTTTAAACAATCGATCATAGATTTATAACGTTACTTGAAGCACTAGCCATTAAAAACTTGATAACTTGATAACCATAAATAAAATGATAATTATCATTTTATTTTTAGAGAAATCTCTTTTTAACATTCTCCTAATCATATGAAGCTAGTTCCCTTCATTTCTTAATATTTTCTTCGTCACCACCGCTATTATTATCATTATGAAACTAATAGCTAATATAGGTAAATAAATTTTCGTACTGAATCCTTCAAACATAAAACCATATAAGATTTGCCCAATTGGTGCCATACATTGAGATACCGCTGCTATAATTGCCATCACTTTTCCTAGATTTTCATTTGGTGTTTTCTTTTGGACTACAGTAATCACATAGATGGATACAATTGTCATAATCATCGCAATTAGAATAGAAGAAAGTATAAAGAGGATAAATGGTGGATAGATTCCTAAATTGAGAATAAATGGTGTAACCGAGAGTGCCACTGATATGACTAATAAAGCTATGATAAGCATCCAATTATATAATGTTTTCATCTGTAACTTTTTAGCAAAGAAACCGATTGACAATGCACCTAATATAGTTGCAAAATCAATTAGTCCCATTCCAATTCCATACATCGTATCGCTACTCTGCATAGTTACTCTTAACATAATAGGTCCTCCAACAACAAATAACGGTGTCAAAATTAAGTTTAATAAAGCTGCAAGTAACATAGCCTTCAAAATAAAAGGTTGCTTTAAAACATAAAGAAAACCTTCTTTCATATCTTTTACAATTGTCGGTACGATATGGCCTTCCTGTATTCTTTTTATAAATGGTATTGTAATAAACATTTCTAAAATCGCAGATAAAAAGAAAGCAAAACAACTTGTTATTACGAGCATTTTCAAACCAATTATGTCGTATAATAGTCCTCCTAGTACAGGTGCAACTATATTAGATAATGCTTGCACACCATTTACGATACCGTTCGCTTGTTCTAACTTTTTCTCTGGGACTAATTGCGGAATACTTGCCATAACAACTGGTGCGTACATTACACTAACGACTGCTAGTAAAAACATAATTGTTCCAATCAATAAAATAGATATCGATTCAGTTAATAACAAAACTATAAAACTTAATACAATAGCAGCGTTTATAAAATCCAAAATGACCATTACATTACGGCGGTTGAAACGATCTGCTATCGCTCCGCCAAGAGGAGCTAACAAAAACGGGATACTCGCTACGGCATATAACCCTGCAAATATATCGGCACGTCCTGTTATATCTAGCACATATAAAGACAGTGCAAAACGTAATAGTGTTGAACCTAAAATAGTAATAATTTGACCACTTACCATTAAGTGAAAATCTTTCAAGGAAGATTGAATACTTGCTGGCATCCTCATCACATCCTTCATTCAGCTAGACCGACTGCCGGTCGATAATACTCAAACAGAAAATCACTATTTCTGTTTAATTAAAACTTCCATCATATAATCAAAAGATCCCTCTTTCGCTCCGACAGATGCTTCAATCATTTTGATATAAGCTTTAGCTCTGTTTATCATTTCTTCCGGTTTCCACTGGAATAAACCATCATCAAATATGACTTGTGCTGAAGAGAGTAATAATTCAATTGTTTCTTGTGGGTATGGAGTAGAAAATATGCCTTCTTCTATTCCTTGCTCTAAAACTTCCGTTAATATAGGAGATAAATGTATAATGGATTGCACTAAACTTTTCTGATGCATTTCTGCATTATTCGGTTGATGGAATTGTTCAATCATTTTTTCTTTTACATCTCCTGATTTTGGTGATTGTTCCATTAAAATTTTAAATAACTTATCTAAAACGGGGATATCGGGATTGGAGACAATCCTTTTCGCCTTAGTGACATCCTCTTTAATAATCCTCATAATGATTTCATCCATTACTTCCTCCTTCGACTTAAAATAATGATAAAACGTCCCCTTTGCTATACCTATTTCTTTTAAAATGTCATTTACGGTTGTTTTCGTATAACCTTTCGTAAGAAACAAACGCTCAGCTGTTTCTAAAATTTCCTTTCTACGCTCCTCATACTCCTTTACAATTCGCATTCAAGTTCTCCTTCCTAATAGACCGACTGTCGGTCTATTAAAATTATATGTTTAGTTAGTAAAAAGTTTCCTATTATTGTATATACAACATCCTACTTTCTATTTCCTTTATAAATTTTTATTTTTTAATGTCCGCTCAATTTGTTTAAAACGTATCTCATGTTTTTTATCGTCACCTTTCATTTTAGGAAAAGAACGATGCCCTCCGCTTGATCCTATTTTTCTCGATTCTTCATCCAGACGCACAACACTTTGTAGTTTTTCAGCTCCTTCACCACAAGTCAGCGCATCTCCTTTACATCGATGACTTCAAAAAATGACAATTGATTCATACGATACGGTTCCCCCTCGGTTCAATCTATGTATTTATCAATGGAGTATTTTGTTGAGTTCCAATATGTAATATTGCATATTTCGCACTTTTAATTTTCGCACATGCGATAATTTATTTATAAAAATATAAATTATTAATAAGGGTGATTTATATGAGCAAGTTCCGAAAGAAGATGATTAAATATTTGCAAACATTTTGGGGATGCTTAGCATTTGGTGTATTAATGTTTGCTATCTTCTTAATTACGGATTTAACAGATGCATCTTTAAATACATTAGGCTGGAGAGACTGGCTAGGTTCTGTAGCAGGCGCAACCATTTTATCTGTTGGGATGTTTACTTTAAATAAATTGAATTTAAAATAAATATTCGGTCAATACTGTATGTAGGCTGTATGCCAACATTCATTTAAAGTAGTCTTCTCTGTATCTCCTTGTATTGAGCAGTTAGCTTTTGCTAGCCGCTCTTTTATTTTGTTCCGGTTCTTGCCCTATCTACTTTCCCCCAATAAGTACACATATCTATTCCCCATTGCTACAAAATGAAATCTTTATTTTGTTTTACGGATCGCTTCTTCAATTAGCCAAGATACAATATTAAAATCATTAGCTTCACCCTTTAAAGATGTTCCCTTCCAAAAGTATTCTTTCATCACTTCAAATATTTCTTCAACAGCTTCAATTCATCTCATATTCATTTTCCCTTTCTTCCAAATAACTATTTTGTTTTACTAATTAGCTGATTAATTTCACAAACACCTTTATCAAACATTCCACGTTTCTTCACCCCGTGAATATTTTTCAAATAAAAATACATACTATTTTCAAGCCGCCGTGTCCACGGCTAATACCCCTTTCTTTTGCTGTATATTTTTTAAGAAATCGAAAATAATACCAACAAGCTGTTTGAACTAGCAGCTTCACTCTTCTCGCAATGGGGATGCAAATTATCACAATTAGCTAACTCATTGAACTCACTGGCAGACAACCAAAATCGTTGTCTGCTTTTTGTATGAGATTTTTCGTTTTACATATACTACTTTTGAACCTGCAGACCAATACGAGCCATTTGGGTGCTTGGGATTTCCCTTCCGGGGATAAGTATTTTTTACTTATCCCTTTTTTGTATAGACACGTATATTTAGGGTAAAACTAATTACAAGCAGATTTTCTGTTTATGCGTAGTTCTAAACAAGATTACTTTTTCTCCTATTAAAGGACGGCAGGTACGACTGCTAGTCCTTTTTTCTTATTTCGCATATTATCACTACATTACCTTCATCGTCGTCGTAAGCAATTTCCCCATAAGGATGGCAGTGGTGCTTCTCGAGTTCCTCATCGATCAAAACTAACAAATTAGTTTTCCAGTTTCCAACGATCGTACACCAATACGAGTTTAATCCTTCATAAACTTCTCTTGTTCTATTTCGATAATTGCGGAATGTGTAATGAAAATACTCGCTCGCTTCAATACCTTTTCTTTTAACCAAAGTGTTCTGCTGAATGATAATAATACCCTGGCTCTAATGGTTTTGGACTATAAAATTTTCTTTATAAATTTCAAATGCGGTGAATGAAATTTTTGTTTTTTTCTTGCCATCATCCTTTTTGTATACAAACAAAAAAAGAGCCACAATATTTTGCGACTCTTTTACAATTATAACTATTTAACGGCCACGTCTTTGCTGACCTTGCTTTGTACTACCTTTTTTATTACTTGGCTTATTAAATGATCGGTTATTTTCATTTCTAGAACTATTTCTTGAATCACTTCTCGAGCTATTTCTCGAATCACGTCTTGATTCACTTCTTGAACCTTCGCGGCTATCTCTTTGACGATTTTGACCTGATTTCTTCGGAGCCGGCTTTGGTACCGGTTTACCATTTTCATCTACACGTTTTATCTTCGGTTGTTCGATTATTTCTCTTTGTATTGGTGCACCAAGCGTTTTTTCAATTTCTTCTAAATGTTTTTCATCTTTCGCTGCAACGAACGTAATTGCAAGACCTGATCCACCTGCACGTCCTGTTCGGCCAATGCGGTGAATATAACTTTCTACATCTTCAGGGATATCAAAGTTAAATACGTGCGTTACACCATCTACATCAAGTCCACGAGCTGCTACATCCGTTGCGATTAAGTACTGAATTTTAGCTTCGCGGAAACTCTTCATAACTCTTTCACGTTTCGCTTGAGGTATATCACCATGAAGTTCAGCACAATTATAACCTAGTCCTTTTAAATTATCATAAAGCTTACTTGCTCTAACCTTTGTACGACAGAAAATAACTGCTAAAAATGGCTGATCACGATCCATAACAAAACGAAGTGCATCTGGCTTTGCACGATCTGTCGTCTCAATGACACGCTGTTCAATTGTATCTACCGTTACTTCTTCACTTTGTACTTGAATCATTTGCGGCTCATCCATATAACGTTTCGCCAATTTTTTAATATCTTTTGGCATCGTTGCTGAGAATAACATCGTTTGTTTACTACCAGGTGTCTCATCTAAAATATCTTCAATATCATATAAGAAACCGAAATAAAGCATTTGATCCGCTTCATCTAGTACAATCGTTGAAAGATTACTTAAATCAATTGTTTCACGTCGTATATGATCTAATAATCGTCCCGGTGTTGCTACAACAATATGTGTATTACCTTTTAATTTTCTCAACTGTTGTGCGACATCTTGCCCACCATAAATCGCTAGTACATTAATATCTTCTCTTTGAACAAGCATTTTTTTAATTTCAGTTGTAATTTGCAGTGCTAGTTCCCTTGTTGGTGCAACAATTAAAGCCTGAACATCACTAGACTCTGGATCGATTTTTTCTAAAATCGGTAACACGAATGCTAACGTTTTACCCGTTCCTGTTTTCGCTTGCCCAATAATATCTTTACCTGACAGAATAACTGGAATTGCCTTCTCTTGAATTGGTGTTGCTTCTGTAATTCCATTTTCACGTAATGTATGATTAAAAGTTTCACTAATTCCTAATTCTAAAAAGTTTTTCAAATAGACCACTTCTTTTCCTTATTTTTCACATTAGCTTTCATTGTACCATTTGTTTCGCCAAATATGAAAAATAAAAAAATTCTTATCTTCTTTTTTTATATTCATCCTGTACTAGATGAACAAATTCTTTTTGCTTTTTCTCGGATTTTATTAATGTTTCCATGTTAGTAGAAGACAAAATATACTTTTTAATTTTTCTATTACTCCAAATTAAACTTGTATACTTCGGATCTTCATGTAGATTTCGAAACCACTCTAATTCACTTAATTTTGCAATATGGTGTTTCAATTTCATGTCATTTCGAGGATAAAACAAAATTTTATCCATTATTACATCAAGCAATAAACTCATCTTCTCCCCTCCTATACATATATATTTCAAATTTACGGAAACTTAGTTAAAGGGGGATGGAATTGAACACTACATTCATAAAGATATTTTGCATATTTTTCTTACTATATTTTCAGTCGACCTCAATTATTATGGCAAAATCTCGAACAAATGTGATAAGTGAATTTAAACAAGCTTTACTCAAAAATGATAAAAAATTAATGCAGTCATATGTAACAGAAGGAGTTGAACTACCTACTTTCCAAAAGGAAAAACCTATTCATGAAATTAAAATAGTACCATCTCCAAAAGAAGATACTACAATTCTTATTTCTTATTTCAAAGGCACTAATGATGAATTTACTGTCGGTTTCATTTTAGAAATAGTAACAAAAAATAATAAAATATCTCAAATCAATCAAATTTATGATGACAATCCACTTATGAAAGAAGCTACTATCGTAAAAGAATATGAAATGAAGTGTAAGGAACATATACTTACTCCTACAAAATTCCCGTTCGAAATTCACGAATTTCAAGGGTACATCTATAACGATTACTTAAACCTCCAATACTACAATGAAGATATTAATGGGATTTTCAAAATCACTGTTTCACCAGTTCAAAATAAATTAGGCTTCTATGTACATAGGGGAGCTAAGTTCTACAGCTTAAAAAATAATATAAAAGCATTATATAATCCTCATTTTGATTCAGCATATGAGCTTATCTTTCAGCAGAATGGTTTTCAATATACAATTGCAATTGGTAACAAACCCTATATACAAGGAAAATATAACGTAAAGGATTTAATTCAAATTGCAGAATCTATGAATTAAAAAACCAATCTTTTCTATATCGAAAAGATTGGTTTTTTATTATTTTATACAGTAAGCTTTCCTCCATGATAGCAATAATACTGTGCTGCTTTAAGACTTTTAATCCTATTTAAAGACTGTTCCGCCCTTTCTATATCTAAACAAAAATTCGGATTAGCTATAACTAATTCTCGATTCTCTTGAACCGCTGCATCTCCTGTAATTACACAGTCTAAATTCGGAAAATATAATGAAATATGCCCCGGGGTATGTCCTGGCGTTGCCACTACTTGACATTCATTATTCAAAATCATTTGACCATCATGTACTTTTTCATCGACGGAAATATGTTTTATATTTTTTAACTGTTGTATAAACCATTTGCCAAATTCTTTTTCTTCATTTGGCATACGTTCTAACATTTCTTCAGCTTGAACTAACCTCTCTGATTTTATATCACCATTAATATAGTTAGATTCAATTTCACTAGCAATAACATTAATATTTGGATATTTCACTTTAAAATCATATACAGCCCCTATATGATCGTCATCATAATGGGTAATAATTATATTCTTTAAGTTTTTCATCTCGTATCCATGTTTTAATATTGCATTTTCAATTAAAGGTAAAAAATTTGGATATCCTGTATCAACTAACGTTAATTTATTATGTAATATAATTAAACTTGGATAAATACATTGTTTTTGCCCGTTAAATTCGAATTCAATTGGTAGTTCTATTATTTTCATTTTTCTTCCCCCATACCGCTTATAAAATGCATAATAATAACTAAATCATACACATACATTTTACTGTACATATCACAAATAATTTGAATCCAAATATCCATTTTGTTCTAATTCACGTTTAATGTGTAATTTCTATATAACAAAGAAAAAAGCACCCGTTATGGATACTTCCTTATCTTACCTGCTCAACTACATAAATCAAATTGGGTCTATCCGAAACCTGATATGTATAGTCTTCATTTTTATGCATATATGTTTCTATCCTATTTATCACTTTAAACATTCTGTCTGAATTCGCACTGAAACGAGATACTGAATCACATAAAACTATTGACCCTTTCTTATAAAAATTTATAATTTCATAAATATCTCGTTCTAAACAAACTTCTCCTACTTGCAAATCCTCTTTCGCTTCATAGTTATAAATTCCCATTCTCATTTTCCCCTCAAATTGTATTTTTTCTTACAACATCCCCATGTTACATAAATAATACCACGATAAAATTCTAAAACTCAAACTCATCGGCTTCATTTGAGAAAATAAAAAAGCCATCACCGAAGCGACAACTTTTAAGAAAATGGGAGAAAAGAGAGGAAAAAATGGTTCGAACCAAAGTAACACCTGAAATGCTAGATGAAGTGGCTAATCTTGCAATTAATACCAGAATTACATTAGAAGCCTATGAATCACCAGCGAGTAAAGAGGCTATTCAAGAATTACAAAAGTTCTCATCAATAAATGCACCATTAGATTATTTAGAAGTAATTCAATATTGTACGAATGCAGAGATTAATGTAGAAAATGAACTTTAATACGTATTACCACCAAACGTTACCTGCGTAGTACCTTTACTTGGAACGAACACATACTATGTAACGGAACACTGTTCAAAATAATCCACATTATAATATTTTGAACAGGTCTTCCCCTATTTTTATGGAAATATATAATTAAGAAAAACAATAAAATTGATTAATCTCTCACTTCTTTGTCCATCCTTTTAAAAAATCTATGTTTTGTAAAAGGAGTGTTTATATGGAGAAACAGACACTTTGGAAAAAGTTCAAAAAAAGCTCTGTAAACCTCGGTAAATCTAGCGTATATGAAAGTATTATTTTATTCTACACAATGAAAAAGAAAGAATTACCTACTAAGGCGAAATTCATAATATTAGCCGCTTTATCTTATTACGTATTAACAATCGATTTCATTCCAGATATAGCTGCTATTATTGGGATTGGCTTATTAGATGATGTTTTAGCAATCGCTGTAGCGCATAAATACGTTATGAGACACGCAGATGCTGAAATTCGAGAAAAGAGCAAAGTAAAGATGGAGTCATTATTTACTTCAGCACAAGCATAATGAAACTATCTAGTCATTTACCTACCTTTTTACTTTCAAATAAAGCTAACTGTAATTAATGATAGTTCCACCTCACTGAATATTACCCTTCACCATGAGAGCATAGCAGAATAAATTCCTAAACAAAAGCTTTTCTCTTAGCTCTCAAACCGTAAACAAATAGGGAATCAGCACTTGTTCCTAAGTTCCGACTCCCTTTTATTTATTCTTATATCTATCTGTTATACAGTTTCATGCGTTCCCTTATATAAAACTGCTATTGCCGCTACTATAAGAATCATACCCATAAAAGCAGGTGCGGCATGACCAAGTGATACATAGATTTGTCCTCCAAGAATAGGATCAATCATTCTTGCTAAAGCTTGAATAGATTGGCTTCCACCTTGAATCCTTCCTTGTTCACTAGAACTGACAGACTTTGAAAGCATCCCGTTGAATGAAGGTCCGAAAATTGAATCCCCAAAACCATACATCAGCATCCCAACGATAAGTAGTGGATAGAGTGAAAACAAAGTTGATGCCGCAATAAAACTGTATCCTATAATCTCCGAAACCATCCCAAGAATTGCTATTTGTTTATCACTAAGCTTGATTAAAAGCTTTGGCATGATAAAACTTTGTGAAACAATGTCTTGAAAGCCCAAAATTGAAAACATAAATCCGATTAATGCAGGTTTCCAACTGAAAGTATCCATTGTAAATTGCGTGAAAATTGCTTGTAAAGATCCGTTAGGTATCCAAAGTAAAAACGCTGAGACAAATAACCATTTTAAATTTTTTATGGAAAGTATGTTTGCTAGCTGCGCAAAAGGATTTAACCTTACAAACGTAATCTCTTTCAACCTATTATTTTTGTCAAGGCTCTCAGGCATATATTTGATCCCATATACAACATTTATTAACGTTATGATTGCACCAAAATACATAGGTACAGTATCACCAAACTTGGCAAGTAACCCTCCAATGGTTGGGCCAATGATAGTTCCCGCACCTACAACTGCACTCACCCATCCAAAGTATTTCGTTCTCTGCTCTTTTGGAATGATGTCTGCAAAATATGCGAAGATAGTACTTATGCTCCCACCTGTTATACCTTCTATTATGCGTCCAGCAAATAGTACCCATAAAGCTCCTCCTATTCCCAAAACTAAGTACCCAATTGCAGAACCAAATAAGCATATTAAAAGTAATGGACGACGGCCATGCTTATCGCTTAAAGCCCCAAGTACTGGGGCAGCTAAAAACACGCAAGCCGCATATACGGAAGTTAGTAGTGTAACAACTAATGCTTGTTCTTCCGGATTACTTATATATGGCTGTACTAAGAATGGCACTACAGGCATGATGATACTGAAACCTATACCACAAAGAAATACAGAAATAAGTCCGAATAGTAAAGCATGTTTATCTATGTTTTTTTCAGTTTTCCTTTCATTTTGTGATCTAAATATAGACATTTAACTTCTCTCCTAAAAAAATATTGCTTTGTCAACAAAACAATAACTCTATTTTGTTGATTAGTCAACAAAAATAAAATAATAAAAAAGCAGCCTATTCTCATTAGAGTAAGGCTGCCCGTAAAAGCCCGATTGGTGAGGGCTGATAATCAGTGGAGATGAAGACCCCCCACTGATTAAAGTTTCACTTTATTATTAAAATATATTACGATTTAATATGTACACCTTGTTTCTTTATTTCTGCATCCAAATGTCTACTATACTTTTCCACGAAACTAATTATACTGTCGAATTCTTCTTCAGTTACTTGCTCAAATACAGCTTTATCCCGCTCTTGAAACTCTTTGTGCAGATCTTCATGGATTTTATAAATTTCTTTCCCTTCTTCCGTAAGCCTAAAATAAATTTCTTTCTTATTTTCTGACTTTTGGTAGCTTTCAATAAGGCCTTTTTGTATGAGCTTCTTAGTCATTCTACTTATAGCACCGCGAGTCACATAAAAAGCCTCTGCGAGTTGTGTCACGTTAGAATCTGCATTGTTTTCAATATATTCAATGCAGTGAACTTCAGAAGACTTAAAACCTTTAAGACCTTCTTCCATCTTATCTTTATTAAGCCAAACCAGCTTATTATATAATTCCCTGAAACCGTTCATGACCTGTTCTTCTTTATTCATGACCTGCCCTCCTCACCGCTCTTTAACACATTAAAACTATTATATTAAATTTCTGCTTATGTTTCGACAATATTGAAATAATTATTGTAACGTTCAAGATATGTGTAAAAATTGGCGCTTAAATAAAACAATTCATTAAACAGCAAATTTATTGCTACTTACAGTAAACGGTAGACAAAAAGTAAGAGCTAAGATCATTTCTCTTAGCTCTTCTTTTATAAAACTATTTCACTTCATTAGCGACAAAAAAGTGCTCACATACACTTGATATGCGCTGTAAGTCCACGTTCCCACCGGATATAACAGCTACTACTTTTTTCCCTTTTATATAACTATCAACTTTTCCTGCAAGAAGTGCAGCAGTTGCTAATGCACCTGCACCTTCTACAACAGCTTTCCCACGTTGTAATAAATCTTTCATCGCTACTTCCAGCTCTTTTTCTGATACAGTTACAATATCATCTACTAATTCTTTTACAATTTCAAATGTTAATTCACCTGGTATTTTAACTGCGCAACCATCTGCAATAGTAGGCGCCTCATAGTGTTCTACGATTGCTCCTTTATCGTAAGATGCCTTCATTCCATGAACATTATCTGCTTGGACACCAATTATATTAATGGATGGATTAAAAGATTTCAATGCTACAGAAATACCAGAAATAATTCCGCCTCCACCTATTGGTACAATGACAGTATCTACATCCCACATATCATCAAGAATGTCTAATCCAATTGTACCTTGACCAGCCATTACCTCTACATCATCATATGGATGTAAGTATGTTTCACCTGTTTCCCTTATAATTTCTTCACATTTTACCTTTGCATCATCAAAGGTTTCACCATGTAAAATCACTTCAGATCCATATCCTTTTGTTGCTTCAACTTTTGCCTGAGGTGCAGAAATTGGCATAACAATTTTACTCTTAATACCGAGTAAATGAGCAGATAATGCAACTCCTTGTGCATGATTACCTGCTGAACATGCAATTACACCTCTTTCTTTTTCTTGATCCGTGAGCCGCGACATTTTATTAAATGCGCCACGAAATTTAAAAGAACCCGTTAATTGCATATTTTCTAATTTCAAATGAATTTCTCCACCCGTTTTACTAGTCAAGTAAAAAGATTTTACTAATGGCGTTTTACGAGCATTTCTATCTAGAATTTTGTGAGCTTTTTTAATATCGTCTATATGTAATGGTAGTTTTCTAGTTATCATACTGACACCTCTTCCAATGTTCTATTCCTAAGTTTTCGTAAGTCGTAGCTCCTTTATACGAAAAGAAAAAGTCTTTATATATGTACCCCACTCTGAAATAAACACATTTGCAAACAATTTAACATCCTCTTCATATCGCGTTCTTTATAATGATTTAAACATGCAATTTGGATCCAATTATTCTTTTGTAAATAAGATGACTCATAATGAACGATGTATCCTTGTAATGCTAATGTATCGCCTACTACTTTAGAAGAATAATCTTCGCTCAATACAATAGTAAGTATCATTGGCGCGGCATGTTCTTTAGGTGAAACAAGCTTTAAACCCATATCAGTAATAACTTCTTCAACATAATCATATGTCTCTTTAATTTTTACAAATGCCTTTTCATCTTCAAATCTCTTCAACGCTTCTTGCAATGCATAAATTAAATTCCATGATTGTGAGTATGGAATACTTTCATTTTCTTCATACATGCCAATGTCCATATAGGCCGGCACAGCCTCGTTTATTTTTACAATGTGGTTATGAAAAACGAAAGAAATTCCTGTATATGATTTAATCGCTTTACCGCTAACACCACTTGCAAAATACACATCCTTCAAGTCTAATGGTATTGCTCCAATTGAGCTTATGCAATCTACACACAGTTTCATTTGATTCTCGTTACAAAGAGTATTTAGCTCGTTTAAATCGTTTAACATTCCAGTAGATGTTTCATGATGAACAAACCAAATCCATTCATAATTTCCAGTTGTCATAATTTCTTCTAATTCGGTATAAATAAATGGATCTCCCATTTCCTTTTTATACGTATCAAAATGTAACCGTGCTCGTTTTGCATGTCCAACTAATCTATTACCAAATTCCCCATTTGTTAATACTAGTCCTTTCCCTTTTAAAGAACGTAACTGTAAAGCAATCGCATCATTTGCTAACGTCCCTGTTCCTAACATAAGCTGTACATGTTTTGCTTTTGTCATGTGAAGTAACCGTTTTTTCACATTGTCCATCATCACTTGAAATGACTTAGAGCGATGGGAAATAGGTCGCGTAGAAAATGCCTTTCGAACGTTCTCTTCAATATCTACTGGACCAGGTAAAAACGTATATTCTTTCGTCATAATCCCCCCAACACTCGACTCTTCAAACATAGCAGGGGTAACATACATTGGCTGGAAGGCTGCTTCTTCTGTACCAACTAACGTATGGAAAGATTTGAATCCCATTTGCTCATATAAAGCTAGTTCACGTGTTGTTGCAGAAATGAGTGCTAATTCATATCCATTTAGAAGCAAATAACGATGTAGAAAACGAATTAATCCTAACAACGCTCTTCCATTTCTATATTCACGTTCTACTGAAAGTAAACGAATTTCATACACTTTTTCTCCATGCTCTTGCAAATAAATATCTAAATTTGAAATTTTATAATCTAACGAGAATGGTCGTTTTCCCCGCACTGCGACCATACCTACTAATCTATCCTCATCTAAACAAATTAAATATGTATTTTCTTTATGAAACCGATCTATACGAAACCGTTCTTTCGTTTCTTCATGTTGTGGTATCTCTTCTACAAAAGTTTTATAATTCAATTTATGTATACTTTCAAATTCCCAATCTTGATCAGCAACTTTATAAATTAACCCCATGCCTTATCTCCTTTATCTATTTAATAAAAAATGATAAGTGGAGATTATCCCCACTTATTAAACATTCATTTTATTCTCGATTTACATATAGAATGAGTACAATAATTATTCCACTTAATATAGTGGTAACAATAGAATAAGAATAAAGAATCATACAAATTGGTAAACAAGCAATCGTAATTAGTCCTGGCTTCGTAAACCCTTTAAATATTAAATAAAATACAATAAAAATGCCTAAGAGGGTAAGCGCTATCAAATAATCAAATGCGATTAGTCCTCCTATAAATGTTGAAATACCTTTACCGCCCTTGCCTTTAAATAAAACTGGATAAATATGTCCAATAATAACGGCCAATAATGTTAACATTACGAATGTAGGATCTTCAAAAAGGTATTTTGCTACAGCAACAACGATTGCCCCTTTAATTGCATCACCTAAAAATGTAGCGATGAAATACCCTTTTCCATATACGCGCCCCATATTTCTTGCGCCAGGATTTCCGCTTCCTTCATCCCTAATATCAACGTTATGTCTCAATTTTGTTACTATATAAGCGGTCAATATGTTTCCAATTAAATAAGAAGCCACCAAATATAAAAACTGCATACTATTAATCATGTAATCATTCACTTTCTACATGGGAATACATATACAATATTCAATTACTACGTATATTGTACGTTTTTAACATACATCCCTTTATACATTTTAACATCATATTTTTACAAATCATACAAAAATTCTCATACCTATTTTTAAAAATATATATCCCTCATTAAATAATATGTTCCTTTCACTGCCATTTCTGCTTGTGATACGAATGTAATTTCTTTCATACTTTCTTCACACCATTTCTTAAATACAGCAAATATTTCAGGAACTAAACGCAATATACTGCCACTTACTGCAATTGGCGTTGAGTGCTTAAAGTTCAACTTGTTATAAACATTTACTGTAATCCTTGCTAATTCCTTTCCAGCTTGCATCATAATTTCATGCGCATCATCATTGCCATCTCTCGCTTCCTGAATAACTAATGGGGCGATTGCTGCAATTTTATCTTTAGAAGAAGTATATACTAAGCTTTTTATATGAGACGGTGTCAAAAGTTGAAACTGCCTTTGAATATTCAAACTCAATGGACAAAGACTGATTCCTTGATCGAGCTGAATTGCCATTTTCTTTAAAGCTTGTAATGCAATCCAATATCCGCTCCCCTCATCTCCTAAAATATGTCCCCATCCACCGCTATACTGATATACTTCTCCTTTTTTTCCTATACAAATTGCACCTGTACCACCTATAGTTAATATTCCATCCTTACCTTTTAAAGCAGCTGCATGTGCGATCATTGCATCATTAAAAATTTCAATTTTTGTTCCGTATTTCTTTTTTAAACGTAATGTTAATTCATTTGTATTCGCTCCGCTTATACCAGCTAATCCTAAACAAACACAAACACAATGCCCATTTATTAAACTCTTCTGGCATTGATTAATTGCTTCCATAATATGCACAAGAGCTTCTTCAAAATCTATTAATATGTTTCCAAAACCACTGGTAGCTCTTACAAGTTCATTTCCGTCTTTATCAAATGCAATTGCCTCGGTCTTTGTTCCCCCGCCATCTACTCCAATCATATACTTCATATGTTCGCCTCATTTTCATCTGCGTATGGAGGGAATGTTATATTCCCTAAAATTACGGAATTCTTAGCACCTGTTGCGCTCGGCACATTACTCGGATTACGATGATACGTTTCGTTTGCTAAAATAGCAAATGCAATTGCTTCTTTCGCTGCTGAAGAATGACCAATATCTTCTTGTATACATATGCTACATTTCTCTTCTCTTAATCCATTCCGTAACATTTCAACAAGTGTATTATTATAACTTCCACCACCACCTAAAATCACCTCATCAATTTCATAATACGGCAAAATAAACGCCTTATAATGATGAACAATTGAACATGCTGTAAACATCGTGACAGTTGCCAATATATTTTCTTTACTATGCTTTTTAAATCGATTCAATAATTCAGTCACAAACGCTTCTCCAAACTGTTCTCTACCTGTTGATTTTGGTGGTTTCATGTTCAAAAATGGATGGTTCATACAGTATGTTAAAATTTCATCTACAACTACCCCCTGCTTTGCAATCCAACCATTTTGATCATATGGTACATGAAATAATCTTTGACATACTTCATCGATTACCATGTTGCCTGGTCCAGTATCGAAAGCAATAACACTCTCTTTACTTCGTTTACTTGGAACCACTGTAACATTACTAATCCCACCAATATTTTGTAGTAGTCTATTTTTAGTTTGATGCCGATATAAAATAATCTCTGAATATGGTACAAGTGGTGCACCTTGTCCCCCTGCCGCTATGTCCATCGTTCGGAAATTCGAGATAACCGTCGTGTTCGTTTCATATGCTATTACTGCTGGTTCCCCAATTTGCAATGTTGAAGAAATAATATTCCCTTCTTGCTTTGGCTGATGATAAATCGTTTGTCCGTGAGAGCCTATTAAATCTAATTGTCTCAAAGGAAAATTGGCCTCTTTACAAACTTCCTTTACAGCATTGGCGAAGCATAAACCAAGTTTAAAATTTAAACTACATATAATTTGGACATTCGAAGTTTCAATTGATAACGCTTGTTGGATCTCATTTTTCATATCATTACAAAATGGAACAGTAGTAAAATGGATGAGTTGGATTTTAGAATCTACACCACTTCCTTCTATATGAACGAGCGCTACATCTATTCCATCTAACGAAGTACCAGACATTACCCCTGCAATATACATAACGTGCATGACCTCCTATTTACTAAAAAACAATCATGTAAGTAACGAACGTACAACCAATCGAAAACAATATAAATCTAAAAAACAACTGAGCTTTCGATGCAAACGATCCATCAATGAAAGAAACAACTACCGTAAGCAAAACGCTTGCCGCAATACTTGTAACAAGCCAGATACTATGCATTTGTGATAGATTTAGCATGCCTAATAAAGGGACAAAAAGTAAATTTGCACAAATCACTCCAAATAATAATAAAAATACGCCTTTATAACTAAATTTTATATTCATTCTATTTCCCCCTTTCTAGTTTTAATGTGAAAGAAGTGATAGACAAAAAGTCTATCACTCAAAATAACAGCGTGCAGATTAAGGATTAACAGATTCCTCGTCACCATTTTTTTCAATTTCAAGCATATTTTTGTCGTACATTTTAAAGAATGGTAAATAAATAAGGAACGATATTGCTATATTTATAAAAACTAATACAATCGCACGCCAATCTCCTCCTGTTGCTAAATATGCACCAATTGGAGCAGGTAGTGTCCATGGCGGCATAATATGCGTTGGTGTTACAAATCCCATCGCAGTTGCTGAATATGCAACAGTTGCTGTTACAAGTGGTGTAATGATAAATGGGATAATTAAAATTGGATTTAGTACAATCGGTAATCCGAATATGACTGGTTCATTAATATTAAAGATACCCGGAACAATACAAGTTCTTGACAATGCTTTCGAATATTTCGATCGACCAAATACAATCATAGCTAATACAAGCCCTAACGTCGCACCAGAACCGCCAATCCATATAAACCATTGATATAACGGCTCTGGTGAAATAAATGGCAACTGATCTGCTCCACTAGCAACTGCTTCACCATTTTTCCCTAGGTATACTTCCCATAATGGCCTAGCAACAGTTCCAACAACCGACACACCATGGATTCCGAATGACCAAAAAAACGTAATTAAAAACACTGGAATCATTACACCGAAGTAACTATCCCCAGCTTTTACTAATGGTGCTGCTAATTTATCAACAACATGGTGTAAATCAATGCTAAAAACGACAGTTACTAGACTCATTATAATAATAACGAATGCTGCAGGTATAAGTGCTTCAAATGAACGCGATACAGATGGCGGTACTTGTTCTGGCATTTTAATCATTACATTTTTCTTCTTACAAAATCTTAAAATCTCTACGGATAAAATAGAAACAATCATCGTCACAAATAATCCATGACCTCCGAGATTTGTCATCGGAAGCATGAATCCTTTTTTATCAATTAACTCAGGCGTTAATGTTAAAAGTAGTGAACATACCGCGAGCTGTGCTCCTGATAAAGCATCTAATTTATAACTTTTCGCTAAATTATATCCTATTCCAAATGCGATATATAAAGACATAATAAACATGGTTAAACGATATGGTATCAATATACTTGTTTGATTCTTTAATGCCCAAACTGATATGAAACTATCTTTCGGCAGTGGTGGAAATGCTACTATTAAAAAGAAGCTTCCTACTATAATAAATGGTAACGCCGAAATAACTCCATCACGGATTGCTTGTAAATGTCTCTGCTCAGAAAGCCTTGCCATCGGTCCAGATAAGTTTTTATCAAGAAACGTGACAAACTTATTCATAACGTTTCCCCCTAACTTATTAATTCATTTACAGTTTTTAATAAAGTCGGGCCACCAAGCGGTGTGTATGCTTGCGGCGGTATGATGCCACACGGAATAGATTCCTCCTCTGCAAATTTTTTTACAGAGTCAAATCGGTGTCTTATTTGAGGTGCCACCATTACGACATCCCAGCCATTCTTTACTTCTTCCTCTACCTCATTCGTTCCAATTGCATGCACTTCCATGTTCACACCATTTTTCTCCGCTTCTTTTTTTAAAGCGTTTACAACAATTGCACTGGACATTCCTCCAGAACAGACGAACAAAACTTTCATTTATTAATCCTCCTATACTTATAATTTATTACCCTTCAAATGAAAGGAAGTTTCACTTTACTAACAAGCATATGAAGTAGTAAATGAATTTAGTTATAATGAAAGTAAATTTCATTAAAAATATTTTTCCTATTAAATTAATGTTTCAATATGCAATTTTCTCTATTGCAAAGTCAACCTCGCCTCATATATTATTTTAAATAATCATATGATAGGGAGGCGTATAAATGATCGTTAAACGTTTATTAATGATATGTTGTATCGTTATCTTGTTCATCCCTTTCTCTTTCATTCCCCCTCACTTTACTTATGCTGAAGTAAATACTACGTACAAAAAACATGAATTACGTGCTGTATGGATCGCATCAGTTCTGAATATTGATTGGCCCTCAAAAACTGGCTTACCTATTGAAAAACAGAAGCAAGAATTTATAAGATTATTAGACGATGTAAAAAGCACTGGTATGAATGCAGTTGTTGTACAAATTAAACCAACCGCTGATGCTTTCTATCCTTCAAATTACGGTCCTTGGTCTGAATACATTACAGGAACACAAGGAAAAGATCCTGGTTATGACCCGCTCGCATTTATGATTGAAGAAACTCATAAAAGAAATATAGAATTCCACGCTTGGATTAACCCATACCGAATAACGATGAATCACACCGATATAAATCGATTATCAAATAATCACCCTGCAAGGCAACATCCCGATTGGGTTGTCCCTTATGGCGGAAAGTTATATTACAATCCCGGTATTCCGGAAGTGAAAAAATTTATAACAGAAGGCGCTTTAGAAATCGTACAAAATTACGATATTGATGCGCTGCATATGGATGATTATTTTTACCCATATAAAGTAGCCGGTGAAGAATTTCCAGATCAGAAAACGTACGAAACATATAATAATGGTAGATTTACAAATATAGAAGATTGGCGACGTAACAATGTAAATGAACTTGTAAAAGATTTAAATACTGCTATAAAACAAGAAAAATCATATGTAAAGTTTGGCATTAGTCCGTTCGGCGTATGGCGAAATATAGCTGACGATCCCACTGGCTCTAACACAACCGCAGGCCAAAGAAACTATGATGACCTTTATGCTGACACACGTGAGTGGATACAAAAAGGATATATTGACTACATTACACCGCAAATATATTGGAATATAGGTTTCACCCCAGCTGCATATGACATATTAGTAGATTGGTGGGTTAAAGAAACAAATAACAAACCGCTTCACCTATACATCGGTCAAGCGGCCTATAAAATTAATAATAACTCCGTCCCTGCTTGGTCTGATCCAGAAGAATATCCAAAACAAATTGCATTAAACCGGCTATATCCTGATATAAAAGGTAGTATGCATTTTAGCTTAAAAGATATTAATAACAATCCACTCGGAGTTAAAGATAGACTTTCAAAAAACATATATAAACATCCTGCATTAATCCCGCCTATGCCTTGGCTTGATCATGATCCACCAAAACAACCGACTTTAAAAGGCGCCATTCCAAGAGATGAAGGTATTGCAATCGGTATCATTGACAATAGAGATAATGATTCTGCTTATTACGCTATTTACCGCGTGAATGGGAAAAATGAAGTGGATATACAAAATCCCAAAAATTTACTTACTACTGTAAGAAAAACAAAACTTGGAGAAATTTATGTAGATAAAACCGCTATTTCCGGAGAAACGTATACCTATGTCGTAACTGCAGTTGATCGATTGCATAATGAAAGTGTGGCTTCTAGTAAATCTACTATTCAAGCAAAATAAAAGTAAGAGCCCCCATTTTTTTGAATGCGGGCTCTTACTTTTATTTTCGTAGTTCACTATATTGAATATGAATTCTATTCTCAGGGTTTTTATCTACTGTGTAAAGTACAAATAAGAAGAACCATTCTAGTGGCTTCATTAAAATATAAACAAAATCAGCCGACCATTTCGTATTAATATGTTTACTAACCGGATAACCGTATTTATCATAAAAATTACGAATAACTTTATGACATTTTGGTACCCGCTCCTCAATTACATTTTCAAAAGCGTTCGCAATTAATAACTGTCGATTAACTGTAATTCTTTCCCCATGCCTAATTCCTGCTCGTAATGGCTTAACGATGTTTTTATGGCCTTTCACAGAAACTGTACATAAATAATGCCCATCCCCGGAGACAATTTGAGGACTTGGGGCAGGAATCTTAGAATAATTAAAACTACTTGTTTCCATAAACACTCTTATAAAACTATCTGGTTTTTGGCCAAACAGTATTAAAATGAATTGAATAATTAACAAGACAGGAAATAAACTTATCATCCAGACTGTAGCCATTTTTTGATGTCCAAAAGAAATACGATACAGCAATAATATAATTCTGTTGCTCTGCGTATAATCTTTCTCATTCTGAGATTGTATGAAATAACCTAATGTATTTCTTAATTTAGCTAAGAATAATAGACTAAAGGCAAGCATTCCAACTTGAATACAAAAGACTGGAATGTATCTCAATCCTCCGAGTTCCGTATAAAAGGCAAAGCCTGTATGGGTAATATAGATGAATGTATATACAATGTTTACTATCATTAAAGTACTATAAAAAATATAAAATATTGGTGAAAGTTTTGTTAAGCCTTTCGTTAATCTCCAATACGAAACCGCACCTAAAATAACTAAGAGAACTACTATAGCAATGTGGTCATGTGCTAAAGAAGCATATTGATCAGACATCATTCCGTTCTTTTCAAATTTATGTAATGGTATTCCTCCTCTTACATCATTTGCATTCCACATAATGCCTAAACCAAATATAAAATAACTCAAACATATTGATAATATTTCCTGTGGCTCGAACTTTAGTATACTTGAGGAATTTTCCTTCTTCGATTGGAAACTATCCCAAGCTTTACTAATGGGATAGCCCAGAAATAAAAATAAAATTACAAATAGGATGACTAACTCAAATAACACAATACCATACCCCTTTTATAATAATTATTTACACAAAGTACAAAAAACCACTCTATATTTTACCATTTATTTACGTTTGCATATACTATTTTACAAAAGATTAAACGCTCTCAATTTACAAAAAAAAACGCCTAAAAGCTGAAACATTCAACTTTTTAGGCGATCTCTTCTATTTATTCTTAAACTTCTCAGTCGCTGCCCTCATCTTCACATTTAAATCGTGATCAATCGAGTCGCGAATATCTCGCTCTACTACTTCCATTTCTTTTTTGAAATTTTCCAAGTAGATCTTCAGTTCTTCTTCCTTCTCTGGTCTTTGTGAAGGTGGTAATTGTACTACCAACGATAACATGGCCGTTAAATCTTTCATTAAGAATGTTTCAAGTTTATGTTGTTGTTCAAACATGCGTTGCTCTTGATAGTACGGAAGTGCATTTAATACCGAAATTGTAATATCATCAACCGTTCTTTGTAATGAAGGATTTATTGAGCGTTTATACGCTTGAATTGTATTTAATGCGTCTGGATAACGGTCATAAAAATACAATTTGTAAAATGATAAGTCTGTCGGTTTTACAGTTTGCTGCGTTTCTTGTCTTAAGAAATCTTTCACTTTCATCGCAGCCACATCAATATCTTCATTCGTAAGCTTTTTCGTAGTTTTTGCCATTACATGCACTTTTTTCTGCTTTTCTTTCGGTAACATCGAGAAGACTTGTTCTCTCGTACGTTGACCTGATGCACAAAATAGAGTATTTAATGTATTTTGTTCTTTCTTCCCTTCGGTGCGAATCCAGCGATAAAACAGTGGATGTTGTGTAAATTCTTGTAGAAACGGTATTGATTTGTTTGATAACTTATCTAAAGAATCTTGCGCTCTTTTATATGGCTTCGTCCATGAAAAATACAGCTTCCGTCCGAAATATACGACTAAAACAACAACAGTAAATGCTATTAAAAGCAATGTACCGAGTAGTAATAGTACTGTTTGAATGAAACTCATTTGTTCACCTCCTCTAATAATCCGTTATTTCCTTGGACGCTGAATGAGTTTCTGCTTCATCTCATCATTAAATGTGTCTAGTTCAATAACGAACTTCTTACTTGACTCGATAATACGTTCTGACGATTTTTCAGATGCTTCAATTGCAGCGAACACATTTTGGAATGATTCACGTAATTTATCCATGCTAATAGCAGGGTTTTCAAGCAATTTCGTCGTTTCTTCTGTATTTTGTTTTAACGCTTGAGAATTACTTAATACCATCGATTCAATTGCTTCATTCGTTGCATTTACCGCATCAATTGTTTTACGTTGATTCGTTAATGCAAGCTGAATAGCAGCTGAAACTGTTACAACGTTTTGCGTCATCGTAATTGCATTACGTATTGCCTCTGTTAACTTTTCGTTATTTTTCTTAATGATGTCTACAGAAGCTATAGATTGTAATAATACACTTTTCGCTTGCTGCATATTACGTGTACGTACAAGTATCTTTTCTAACGCATCGTTAATTAACGGAATATCCCTTTGACGATCTGGGTTTTGTTTCTCAGCTTCAAGCATGCCAGCAAGCTTTTTCCCTAAGTATACTTGTTTATCAAGCGCATGAATTTTATCGTGCGATTGTTCTTTTAACATTTCAAGACCAACTGTATCCTCTTGTAAGTTATCACGGCCAATTAGAAGGGATCTAATAATTTCCTCGATTTGTTTATCTATAGATTGGTATTTATGCACATATGTTTCAAGTGGATTTTTCTTAAATACTTTAAACATAATTTTCTTCATACCACTTGCTTTTAATGAATTCGGATCAAGCTCTGATACTACTTTGCGTAATTCTAACAATGTATTTGGAATTTCTTCATTCTTTCCATTCATCATCGCTGTTACAGGGCGTTTTAAAGCTGATAACGTTTGTCCTGCTGCTTGTTGCTCTTTATCTCCTAAATCTCCTAGCTGCGACAATACTTTCGATAAATCTGTATTTTGCTCGCTATTTAACTTTTGTACATAAAGATCGGCTTCTTTATTTAATTCATCAAGTTCTTCATCTTTTATAACTGTATCAACCACTACTTCTACATTATTATCTTTCACAATGGATACAGGTTCTTTTTTCTCGAGTTCAGTCAACAAAATCGCTCCTTTATTTATATGTGCGAATTTATATGCACTATATTTCATCAATTATATCGTATTTCATACACATTCTGATTGCTTGAAATCGATTTTTTTAGAAATGTCTGTTTATGCAGTCATTCCCTGTTTCTTACTATAAGTATACCTGTAATCAACATAATTTTCCTCAGACTTAAGACCTAGAGAACTACATGCTGAAGGCGGATTCTTCATATATTTCCTAAATAATTTACGTTCTTTTAATCGTGCTACACTCAATCTTTTGACATTCACCCGTTTTCAATGTGATAATTCTATTACACTCACTTCTATTTATTTTTGCGAGCTACAAATGCTCCCTTTTGAAACGCTAATAACACTGTTTCAAACGTATCATCTTCTTCAATCATTTTTATAAACTCATCTAATTCACTTGCATGAGAAGTTGCATTATCAACAACAAGAAAACCTTTTGGCTGTAACATACGTTTTATATGCTCAAACCACCACATGTATTGCGTGCGCTCTGAATCTAGGAAAATAAAATCAAATGAATGATCTAATTGGGAATCTAAAAATGCCCCTGCTTCTTGATTGTGAACATCAATCCTTTGTAAAAGGTTTGCCTTTTCAAAATTGACAAGTGCCTCTCCAACTCGTTCTGAAGAAAGCTCTACAGTTGTTACATTTCCATTTGTTTCTTCTACCGCATTAGCTAACCACAATGTAGAATAACCATTAGAAGTTCCGATTTCTAAAATGTTTTTTGCATTACACCCTTTTACTAAAATTGATAAAAATTGCCCCATCTCACGAGAAATATTCCGTAATTTTTCTTCCCGTATTTTTTTATTCCGATCATGCTCTTCTCCATATTGTTCAAGTTGAAGTAATAATGAATCTAACGTATCCATTCTTTTCATCGCCTTTCCAAGCAATATGATGAAAAAGCTCTTGCTGCCCGTCTACTTTTATTATATGCGAAACGAAATCCTTTTTCCCGTTATATGACAAAGATTTATAATTTTTTATAGCATATTGTTTCGTTTTTTGGTAAAGTTAATTTCTACGTGCAATTATTCCATTCATATTATTTCATATAAAAATTGCAGTTATTAAATTATATAAACCCCATTTAAATGAATCGGTATTTCAAATTCAATTAAGCGCCCTTTTCGGACGCATTTTCTTTGTTTATATATTTCCAGAAGAAAGGATGCTTACAAATGAACGTGATTAGCTTAGATGCTGCTCGAAAACGAAAGCAGCATAAAAAATTAATGATTACTATACCGATTATTACACGTATTTATGAAGAAGACGGGGAAATTAAATTTGAGGTAGCTGGCGAAAAAGATGTACCTCTTGAAATGTTAGAAAAATAATAAAAAACGCATTTCTGAAGAAATGCGCTTTTTTATATTTTTACATTCAAATGCATAAGTTTTTCAGGATTAACCATCATATAAATATTTGAAATCTTCTCATCCTCAAATGCAAACGAAAGAACATATGTTACTTTATTATTTATTGTAACTATAACTCCTGGTATACCATTTACCATTTTGAAATCAACAGTGTACTCTTCTGTCAATCGTTGTGCAATCCCAAAGAACAAACGTATAATTCGATCTGCAGAATAAATTGGATTGATCGCAGTCGTAACTTTACCGCCACCATCAGCTTTGAGTATAGCATCTGTTTTTAATACTTCCAACATACCTTCCGTATCCCCACACTGTAATGATGCTACAAACTTTTCAACATAAGAAGCCATTTTCTCCGTGCTTAATTTTGATTGCTTCGGTTTCTCCAACATGCTTTTTCGTGCACGTTGAAAGATCTTCCTGCAGTTCACACTACTCTTATCAACAATTGAAGCTATTTCTTCGTATTCATAACTGAAAACCTCTCTTAATATGAAAACAATCCTTTCTACCTCAGATAGTTGTTGTAAAAGTAATAAATATGCGGTGGAAAGGGATTCTTTCATTATAAATGACTTTGATGGCTCATCACTATCTTCTACAAGTGGCTCTGGTAACCACATCCCTACATACACGTTACGTTTATGCGCTGCCGATCGTAATTTATCAATTGAACGATTTGTCGCCATCTTACATAAATATGCTTTCATATTTTCTATAGATTGTGGATCTTCTATATTATTTAGCGAGATAAATACATCCTGAACGATATCCTCAGCATCCATAACACTCCCAAGGATTCTGTATGATAACGAAAATAATAATGGTTGATACGCTTCATATAACTGCTCCGTTTCCATGATGAACTGCCTCACTTTCATATTGCTTTAAAATGTGTAACGCTGCACGTTTCCCGCTTGCTACGGCAGCATCAGCTAATATTTCATCATGCCCTGCCCAATCTCCTGCAACATAAACACCTGGCATTTCAGGTATATTAGGACCCGGCTTTTCAACACGGTCAATATGAGGAAAATCATGTACTACTGTTATTTTCGGTAAATATTGCTGTGCAACAACTTCCCTTTTCCAATTTGGGTGTAACAACTCCATCGTACTTTCCAACTGTTCTTTATCTTCATGAATATGATTCATCTCTAGCACAGGATTATGGTACTTAATTAGACTCACTGCAATTGATCCGTCTTCACTTAATTTAGCTGCTCTCGATTGATTTGTGAAAAATATAGGTTGATCTAATCCTAATACAAATTGATGTGTAGGATTGGGTAATTGTCTCAAGCCAATGTCTAATGCACCAACAGTAACCGGTACCGATTGTTCACTCCATTTATGCAAACTTGTTCCTTCTGCACCTTTTATTATTTTACAAGCCTCTTTCGGCGGAGTCGTCACGATGACTGTACCTACTTCAAAAACCTCATCATCAACACAATGTATTCTTTGTTTATCTTCATAATGCTCTATTTCCAAAACATGCTTTTTAGCCAAAAATTTTACCCCGACATCATTCGCTAAATCTCTTAATTTTGTTATTATCGTCTCCCAACCACCATCTACATAAAGCACTCCTTCTTTTATAGAAAGCTGTATTTGCTTTAGTACAGATGATGCTAATTGTATTGTAGGAGCAAACGTATATGTTGTTGTCCGGCATAGCGCATAAAATATATTGCGAACCATTGGATCTTTTATTTCATTTTCTGCCCATGTAGTTAGACTCATTTTCGGAACTTCTCCTACATCTAAATTTCCTAAACGAATCATAAGACGTGAGAATTGTACTTTTGCAGACCAAGAAAGTAGTGGTGTTGATAAAATTGAGCGAAAATCTGTTGGGATGGTGAATATATCCCCTTTCCATATTCCATGTGCTTTTGTAGATGGTATTCCACCTGGAAGATTCAAACCGAGCTCATTAAAAGTTATAAACGCTGCCCCGCCTCTATATAAAGCATGTGCACCAAGATTCATGCAGATTCCATTTTTATTTATAGTCATCCCTCGGCCACCGAATTGACTGGATTTTTCTAATACAATCACTTTCTTTCCAGCTTTCGCTAAATATATAGATGCTGTTAATCCAGCAAGCCCACCGCCAACAATTGCTACATCAAATGTATTCATAATAAAATCCCTCCTTATCGTTCTACATACAAGACGAACGATTAAGGAGGGATGTGACATGAAAATAAATTTTTATTACCCTACTATATTTCATTACTTTTTAATTCGGTCATATTGCATACGAAATAACTCAATTGCAAATGGAATATCCTCTTCACTCTTTATATAATAACTGATCCATCCTGATTCAGGTAATACGTGATGTGGTTTTACCAATCCTTGCTTCACTAATTCATCTCGCTTTAACTTCGGAAATGGTAAATCAGCTAATTTATCACCATGAAGATGGCCAAGTTCTTTCTTACCATAATTTATTTCAATACCACCAAATCGATGCGGTTTTTCAGAAACACCCGCCCAGCTGAGTACTTCATTTCTAATCATTTCACTAAATGACATGAACATTCACTCCTTATAAATGATTGATGTACTTTTAAATTAACATTTTCATTACTTTTTTCCATCAATCCAAAGTATGAATGGGAATACGAATATAGTTTAATCTTTATACTTTATTCTTTATGGAATAAGTGAATTTATTAAGCTACTGACAACAGCACAAAACAAAGACTAGACACATATCCTAATTTTGTAACCTAACTTACCTATAGAAAGGCGGGTAATACAATTGACTGCCAACATCGACTATACCTCCCCTTCAACCAATTTTACTTATGATGTAAATAAAAGTAATTTTTTTCGGAAAGATGCCCAAAATTATATAAATGTACTTGGTATTAAACAATTAAACACTTTAGAAAATACTTCTTTATTAGATATTTATTTAAGTACAGGAAATGTTGTAGAACCACATATTCATCAAAATGCAGCTGAACTTGTTTATTGTATTTCAGGGTCTGCTGTTGTTTCTTTACTTAATCCATTTACGAATCAAATATTAAACTTACCGATAAAACCCGGGCAAGTTGCCAACATTCCACAAGCGTGGTGGCATTATGAAATTGCTACAGCAGATAATACTCATTTATTAGCTATTTTCAACGCTCCAACTCCAGAAGTTATTTTCGGTTCTGACATTTTAAGATTAACTCCAGCTCATATGATGGCCCATACTTACTGCCTCAATGAACAACAATGGAAACAAGCGCTTTCCCCTATTCAATCAACTACTGTAATTGGTCCTCCGGCAAACTGCAATCAAAACCGTGAAACGAAAAATTATCCAACCCAGCCCCTCGCTCAACAACAGAATCCGCATCACCAAGATTCTTATTACTTTCCTCTTTACTGGGGCTATTAATTTGTGAATTTTCAAAAGAATCATCATTTATCTCCTAGGAAAATACCAAGGAGATTTTTTTATTGTATCTTCTCTTCCTATTAAAAATAGTAACAATTGATAGTGTACATACATATAATATTTATATATTAAATTGGAGGTGATAGTACTATGAGTAATTATAACTATCGAAAAAACTACTCTTATAATAAAAATAGTAGCTCTTCAGCATCCTCTCAATCTTCCAATTCTCAATCTTCCAATTCCCAATCGCAAAGAGACTTAGCCGAGCAAGGCTATGTAAAGAAAAAAGGATGTAACTGTAATAAAAATAAATAGTTTATTTTATGGATGAATTCTTTTAAAAGAATTCATCTTTTTTGCTGAATGAAAATTTTTTAAGTTACATAACTTATTCATTAAATAAGAAAGGGTAAATTATACTTTTTTATACGAACTTAACAAAGAGTAATTGTTCAATTGATTTATTACTTATTTCCCCCAAAAATATAGTCCTTCCTAAATTTATTAGGAAGGACTATATACAAACCCCTGTTTAATTTCCTACTAAACATTGTAACAAATTAAACGATATTAAGACCTGCACTTACAAATCCGGCAACTGCTGCTATTGGACTTGCTGCTGTTAATGAAACATATACTAATATTTTATCCCCAGCAACTACTGGAACATTATATGCTTGGATTCCTGTTGCTGTAGTACCAATTGCTATTGCTGGTAATGCTGGTGTTAATAATAGAGGTGGCGCTACTGGTGTAAACGTATTACTTGCAGCAGGTGCGATAAATATTTGCATCTGAATTTGAACAGGTGCTAATGGAGCTAATGCAGCTGTTGCACTAAAGAAACCTGCTAATGACGTGATAATTCCATCACGTGGTGCTACAAATGCATAATCACCTACAACACCTGGTAGTATTGTGAGAGTTCCTCCAACCCCTGGAGCTATACCTGGCTGACTAAATCCAAATCCAAGTAGAGTTCCTGTATTAGCTAATACCGCGTTAGCTAACAGCGCTGGTGTTGTACCTGAAGCAAACGGAATAATAGCTCCGCCACCAGTTGCACCTGTTGCTCCAGTTGCTCCCGTTAGACCTGTTGCTCCTGTCGGGCCTGTTGCTCCTGCTAGACCTGTTGCTCCTGTCGGGCCTGTTGCTCCTGCTAGACCTGTGTCTCCCGTTGGACCTGTTGGGCCCGTTGCTCCTGCTAGACCTGTGTCTCCCGTTGGACCTGTTGGGCCTGCTGCTCCAGTATCTCCTGTTGGACCTGTTGCTCCAGTTGCTCCTGCTAGACCTGTGTCTCCCGTTGGACCTGTTGGACCTGTTGCTCCTCCTCCTGGACCTGTTGGACCTGTTGGACCTGTTGCTCCTCCTCCTGGACCTGTTGGACCTGTTGGGCCTGTTGCTCCTCCTCCTGGAGTAGCACCAATTAATTGAGTTAATAAGTTTAATAAAAGTTGTAAACTTGCAGGGTCAATAATTAAAGAGAAGAAGAATGGTGCAAGAGCACTATAGAATTGTTGTAATAAAGAAAGCAATTGACCTAAATCTGGGTTAGGAGATTGTAGTAAATTAATAATACTTTGAATTAATTGTTTTAAGAAATTCCCTTCTGGAGAAGGTGCTAATTCATTTAGTAAGTTCAATAGTTGAGTAAACAAATTGAGTAAAGCTAATCTGTTTGCATCACTTGGATTTGCAAAAAACGCTGCAATAGCCGCTATTAAAGAGTTTAGTAAAGTAATTAATCTACCTAATTGCTCACTAGTAATTGGAACTGTTTGTGGATTATTACAACAATCTGGAGTGAAAACAATCGGATTATTGCAGTGGTTATGACCAAAACAATTATTGTTTGTCATTTATGTCCTCCTTACTTGTTTTATATTTGAGTTTTTCCTATTATAAGGATCATAAAGTTGTAAAAAAATATGTTATATATTGACTTAAAATAGGAAACATGAAATATAATTAAACTTAAAAACGTTATTTAATTATGTTCATGACTCACATATTAATTATATGTTTTTAATAATTGACTGCTTAGATTAAATACCTAAACTTACGGGTTTATTTTATTTTTCCACGTTTATCTCTTAGGTTTAAATACACATATTAATTTGAATATACTAAACAATTAACAGTGCCATTTTTTTATATAAATATACATTATTTCTTTACTAAGATTGTGTTCTCTTTTTAAACATGAAGCCGTTTGTATTATAGAGAACTCTCATATAAAATATATTGAAAAATTCATTCTATATTTTATTCCCATACACTATAAAAAGGATTGAAGTTAAAATTCCTATCAGTCAACCATTTATGACAACTAGAAATTGAATGTACCTTCACTTAATTTTAACTATTTAAATATAAAACAAAAAGGACAGATTCCTTTTCATTAAGGATCTGTCCTTTTAATTAATAATGATAAATTGTAATATAATTGAAGATCCTTGCGATGGTGGTTGCGTATCCAATAAAGTTAATTTACCAGCACTCACTTCATATAATGGTTGTGGTTGCAGTATTCCGTTAACAAACAAATTAATGTAAGAAACTTCAATAGGAGACAAAATATTCGTTGTACCATATTGAGGTATCCCGTCAGCATCTGTATATATAAGCTTCTCTCCATCCGCAAAAGTGTAATATAACAAATTGGTTGTTGTTATAGGGCCATTACCCCCAGTTGGACCTGTTGCTCCGGTTGGTCCTGTTGCTCCGGTCGGTCCCGTTTCTCCGGTTGCTCCTGTTGCTCCGGTCGGCCCCGTTTCTCCGGTCGACCCCGTTTCTCCGGTCGGCCCCGTTTCTCCGGTCGACCCCGTTTCTCCGGTCGGCCCCGTTTCTCCGGTTGCTCCTGTTATTCCGGTCGGTCCCGTTATTCCGGTTGCTCCTGTTATTCCGGTCGGTCCCGTTATTCCGGTTGCTCCCGTTTCTCCAGTTGGTCCTGTTATCCCTGTTGCTCCTGTTATTCCAGTCGGTCCAGTTGGTCCTGTTATTCCGGTTGCTCCTGTTATTCCAGTCGGTCCCGTTATTCCGGTTGCTCCCGTTTCTCCAGTTGGTCCTGTTATCCCTGTTGCTCCTGTTATTCCAGTCGG
>NZ_JBPWJX010000014.1:0-141880 GCF_051781745.1 Bacillus cereus group sp. Bce019 | reverse complement strand
GCGCTTTTTGCCTCGCAGGAAGACGCGAAGCCACCGACCATTCTAGCCGCTGGAGCTGGATAACATCTAAAAGCGGAAGCGGCTCACTCAGAATGGGAGGGGGATGGAGCTTCTGACGTAGAGGCGCTTTTTGCCTCGCAGGAAGACGCGAAGCCACCGACCATTCTAGCCGCTGGAGCTGGATAACATCTAAAAGCGGAGGCAGCTAGATTCCTCCCATCACTCAAATATAAAATCCCCTGCTTTTTAGCAGGGGATTTTATCATTGTAATTCTTCCTTCTTTTCCTCTAAAGTAGGCATTTTCTCTTTTTTCGGCTTCCCTAGCTTAATTACGAAGAAGTATAGGGAAAGCAATGTAATAAGAAAAACAATTAAAAACGGGTACGGAGAGTAAAAGGCACGCGCCGCCTCAGTCTTTCCCGCAACAAATTTCAATGACTCAATATCTAAAAACTCAGCAAACATTTGTACACCGAGCATACTAAACCAAAAAACAAAAAAACTAATAATAATACCAAAAACTTGCTTCAATCTCGTCATTCATCTCATCCTTTCTATATCTGTAATTTTTAGCGTAATAAATATAGTACAAACAAAATATTCACAGAAAGGAACTATCTCACCATTCACGAATTAACTTAATCCAACCTAACATCGAAATTTGCAAAATAATACCCCAAATTATAAGTCTTCTTAGCCATCGAGGAAAGAAGGTTAAAAATTTAACATACCATTCCAATAGCTTGTTCATAATTCCCTCCTACATAAAATTATATAGGAAAAAGGATATATAATCCAAACCCAACCAAAATGATACCACCTACTATCTCACCGTATGTACCGAGCATATCTTTCGCATGTCTCCCAATTAATAAACCAATCCACGCTAATAACATGCTAACAAATCCAAACAGTAAAATCGTAATAATTGTCTGTGCCCCATAAATACCAAGACTAAGCCCTACTGAGAAACTATCTATACTGACGCCAAATGCAAATACGAATAAACTAATTCCAATAGGGGCAGTTCTAGTCTCTTCATTTTGTAAAATGGTCGAATATACGATATAAAACCCTAGTCCGATTAATAAAATAGCACCCGCAAAATGTGCGATATCTCCATATTTCTCTGATAAAAAACGACCTAGTACCATTCCTATAAACGGCATAATAATATGAAATATCCCTATCGTCATACCAATATACAGGATTTGTCTTAACTTTAGGGGCATCATCCCCATACCAAGACTCACCGAGAACGCATCCATCCCTAAGGCGAATGCCATAATTATTAAAGGTATTAGCTGTTCAAACGTCATTCATGCCCCTCCTTGGACGTGCTACTTCACAATATGCTTATCCAAGGAGAAATATTCTGTTTGCTAATCTTACCTTATCATTCAATAATAATATGATGTCCTGCCGCTTTTGTTAAACGATTCATAATTGCATTCCCTATTCCTTCATTAGGGAATGACTCACTAAAAATAACATCCACTTCACTTGCATCAAATGTTCTAAGTACATCATATAATTTAGTCGCAACGCTAGCTAAGTCACTTCTAACACCACAAGATAATATAACATCTGCACTATATACATGCTGATACTCTTCTGTCGTTAATACGCCTACTTTAAATCCTTCTTTCTTTTTCTCATCCACAAGATGCTGAATAAACTCACGTGAGCCCTCGACAATACTAAGTGGTGCTTTCGGCGCATAATGTGTGTATTTCATTCCAGGCGATTTCGGTTTTTCCTTCTCATCCTTTAAAGCTGGATCTAAAGAAACAGTACCTATCACCGCTTCTAATTGTTCTTTCGTAATCCCACCTGGACGTAATATTGTTGGAACCGTGCTTGTACAATCAATTACAGTTGATTCAACGCCTACTCCAGTTGCACCACCATCAACAATACCTGCAATCTTCCCATTCAAATCTTCATATACGTGAGAAGCTAATGTTGGACTTGGACGCCCTGAACGATTCGCACTTGGTGCCGCAACAGGTACATTCGCCTCTTCAATAAGAGCAAGTGCAATTGGATGATCAGGCATTCTTACTCCAACCGTATTAAGTCCTGCCGTCACCTTCTCTGAAATTCCTTCTTTTCTCGGCAAAATAATTGTTAATGGTCCTGGCCAAAAATGCGCCATTAACTTCTCTGCAACTGGTGGAATTTCTTTCACAATCCCATCTAACTGAGATTTTGTACCTATGTGGACAATGAGTGGATTATCACTCGGTCTTCCTTTCGCTTCGAAAATTTTCGCGATTGCTTCATCATCCATCGCGTTTGCCCCTAACCCATATACTGTTTCCGTAGGGAAAGCAACCGCCTCATTTTCTCTTAATAACTTTGCTGCTTCTTGTAACTGTGGATAATATTTTTTTCTTTCCACAACATTATCCACAACCCACATATTTGTATGCATTTTTTTCCACGTCCTTTTCTAGCCTTAAATACTTGTCTATTTTTAGTTTACTATGAGATTTATCCAAAAGACAAACAAGGTTTATCCACAAAATGTGGATAAACCTAATTAATCCGTGGATAACTTTGTGAATAGCTGACAATTTAGTATTATTGCATTCTGCTCTTTTATATTTTTACAAAAATGTTCTAGCTGTTGAATTCCCTCTGGAACCTCATCCTTTTCTATAGTAAAAAAGTCAAAGAACTGAAAGATCGGTACAGATTGTGGATGATTTGTTAGTAAGTACAATTGTTGAACACTTTTTTCTTTCATATACTGCAAAAACATTTCAAAAAAATATAAGAAAGTCTGTTTATCCACATGTGGTGTGAATAAACAAGAACGAATAAGTACATCTTCCCCACTTTGTTCATAACCAATTACAGCTCGTATTTCTTCCGCCTCTTCCAAAATCATAAATTGTGCGTACAACTCATTTATTTTATCATCTTTTTTATTAGCTTGTCCGAAAAAAGAATGTAATCTTTCCACATCTGCTTTCGTAGCAAAATACACTTTCTTCATAATAAATCCCTCCTCATTTTTATATATGAGGAGGGATTTATTAATAGTACTATTTAGAGAATAAAGATGTAAAAGCTTCTACAATAAACAATTTAACTTCTGGCTTTTCTTCTTCCTCTTCTACTTTTACATACTCATTTTGCTGTTCTTGTTTTTTCTCCACAGGTTTCTCCACTTTTTCCACATTTTTTGTTTCTTCTTTACTTACAGGCTGCTCTTCGACTTTTGTTTCATTTTTCACTACTTTCTTTTCAGAAGCTGTTACTTTTTTTACTGCTTCCCGCTTTACAACTTTCGTTTCTTTTACCTCATCCTCTTTTTTCTCTTCTACATTTACTACTTCTTCATTATCTATTTGTTTTACTTGCTCCTCTTCAGGAGATTCAGCCTTCACAACATGTTCTTCTTTCCTTACAGCTGTACCACTTGAAAAATCTAAGAAACACATCGGTGGAAATAATACACACCACCAGTTTGCCCCTTCACCTTCCCCAATTGTAATTAAGACTGCTTCATATTCCCCTGCCGGATAAATAAAATTCCCATATACCTTTGTAGGAAACTTTACATTCTTACTAAATTTCACTTGAAATGATTCTTTACTTCCTTCTCTTTTTAACGTATTTTCCACCGTTTTCTCGATTTCTGGAATATGACTTTGAATTACTTTGCGCGCCTCTTCAAATGAAGTTAAATCCGCTACCCATCCATCAATTTGTGCTTTTACTTCATCACGCACTTTACGCTTTAATGCCTGGTCTTTATCTGAATCACTATTTGCTAAAATTCGTAATCGAACGGCCTCTTTCGGAATAACTGAAGGCCCTTTCGCATCAGCTTTCATATATCCAAACTGCACAAGTAACTGTGCACCAATTAATAGTATAAGAAGATAAGCAATAACTTGTTTTTTCATTTCCTCCACCGTCCCTTCTACAAACAGTGTGGACAGACTTTCATCTTTCTAAACTATTAAATTCAAAATCTATATGAATTTTTCCACAAAAAAATAGAGTAAGGTGTGAACCTTACTCCATCTCTGCAAATACCATACGATCTTTTCCGTTAATATCGAAAACAACCTCAACATGAGCATGTGGAAAAGCTTGTTGTAACAATCTTTTTACATCCTCACCTTGTCCTACTCCAATTTCAAACGCCACAATCGCTTTCTTCTGCAACACATTCGGCAATTCTTCCATAAAACGGCGATAGAAATCTAATCCGTCTTCACCACCAACAAGTGCTCTCTTCGGCTCATGCTCTTTCACAACAGGAGAAAGACCACGCCAATCCTCTTCCGGTATATATGGAGGATTTGAAACAACAACATCTAGCTTTTGACCCGTTTTATGAAATGGTGACAATAAATCACCGTGATAGAACGTTACTTCTGCACCTAAAGCTTTTGCATTTTCTTTTGCAACTTCAATCGACTCTTGTGCAATATCTACTGTATACACATGAAGATTTTTATTTTCTAAAGCAAGCGTAATAGAAATCGCTCCACTACCTGTACCTATATCTGCTACATGTAGTTTCTCATCACCAAAATGGCGCTCGATTCTTTCTAATACTCCCACTATAAGCTCTTCTGTTTCCGGCCTTGGTATTAATACTTCTTCATTCACAAAGAAAGACCGTCCATAAAACATTTCATAACCAATCATATATTGAATAGGAATACCTTCTACATGCTTATGGATAAACTCCGTAAAGCTTTTCTCTTGTTCCTCAGTTATTTCTTCACGCATATTCATAAGTAATCCTGTTCTGTTCACCTTTAATACATGACAAAGGACAATTTCTCCCGCATTTTCATCTCGTCCATTTTCCTGTAAAAAAGAAGAAGCCCATTTCAGGGCTTCATAGACACGCATTACTCCGCTGCCTCCATCTTTTGAGCCTGATCTTCCATCACTAAGGCATTGATGAAATCATCTAACTTACCTTGTAAGATTTGATCTAGCTTTTGAATCGTTAAACCGATTCGATGGTCTGTAACACGGTTTTGCGGGAAGTTATACGTACGAATACGCTCTGAACGATCTCCCGTACCAACAGCTTGTTTACGGTTTTGATCATACTCAGCTTGCGCTTCTTGTCTAAACTTATCATAAACACGTGCGCGTAATACTTTCATCGCTTTTTCTTTATTCTTGATCTGTGATTTCTCATCCTGACAAGATACAACTACACCAGTCGGTAAATGCGTTAAACGCACCGCTGACATCGTTGTATTAACGCTCTGTCCACCAGGTCCACTAGAAGCGAATGTATCAACACGAACATCTTTCTCATGAATATCAATTTCTACTTCTTCTGCCTCTGGTAATACAGCTACAGTTGCTGTAGATGTATGAATACGTCCACCAGATTCCGTTTCAGGAACACGTTGTACACGGTGAGCACCATTCTCGAATTTCAGCTTCGCGAAAGCACCTTTACCATTAATCATAAAGATAATCTCTTTATACCCACCTAACTCTGTATAGCTAGCCTCAATAATCTCCGTTTTCCAGCCCTGTACCTCAGCGTAACGGCTATACATACGGTATAAGTCACCAGCAAATAAAGCTGCCTCGTCTCCACCAGCAGCTCCACGAACCTCAACGATAACGTTCTTATCATCATTAGGGTCTTTTGGAACAAGTAAAATTTTCAGACGCTCTGATAATGTTTTATCTTGTGATTCTAACTCAGAAACTTCTTCTTTTACCATTTCACGCATTTCTGCGTCTAACTTATCTTCTAACATTGCTTTCGCATCTTTTAATTGCTCACGAACATCCTTATACTCACGATACACCTCTACCGTTTCCTGTATATCAGACTGTTCCTTTGAATATTCACGAAGCTTATTTGAATCACTAATAATCGCTGGATCACTTAACAATTCATTTAACTTCTCATAACGATTTTCTACAGCTTGCAAACGATCTAACACATCATTCACCTCTACATCCTAGTATCTAATACAAATAGTATATGGTACTTACTCAAAAAAACGCAAATTATATTTAAAAGCGCAAGCGGCTCGCTCAGAATCACAGGCCATTGGAGCTCTCGACCTTGAAGCGCTTTTTGCTTCGAGCGAGAGAGCGAAATGGCCGGAGATTCTAGCCGCTGGAGCTAGATAATATATTTAAAAGTGGCAGTGGCTCTTTCAGCTCTGACCAACTAAGGTTCTTTCGACCTAAAGGTGCTTTTTACCTTTCGGGCGGAAGGTTCTTAGATGCGAAGAGCTAGCCACCGGAACTAGATATATTTAAAAGCGTAAGCGGATCACACCACTCACACTCTCTATTTTGAAAAAAACCCGCCTTGCGCAGCGAGTTTTACTTATCTTTGTTTGCAGGTACTGCATGACAATGACGACAACGTGGTTCATACGATTCTGAAGCTCCAACTAAAATAATTGGATCATCAAATGCCGCTGGTTCTCCATCAATTAATCGTTGTGTACGACTTGCTGGAGATCCACATACAGAACATACTGCTTGTAGTTTTGTCACATGTTCAGCAATCGCCATCAGCTGAGGAACTTGTCCAAATGGTAGACCACGGAAATCTTGGTCTAAACCAGCTACAATGACACGATAGCCACGATTTGCCAATACTTGCACCACTTCCACAATGTCCCCATCAAAAAATTGCACCTCATCGATTGCAATAACATCCAGCTCTTCTGTAATATGTTCAAATATATCCTTTGAAGCTGAAACAGGAACTGCTTTTACCTTTAATCCGTTATGTGATACAACATCTTCTTCACTATATCGATTATCAATACATGGTTTAAATACAATTGCATGTTGTTTTGCAAATTGCGTACGGCGCACACGGCGGATTAGCTCTTCTGACTTGCCAGAAAACATACTACCGCAAATCACTTCAATCCAGCCATTTTGATTTATTAAGTACATGAAGCTCTCCTTTCATCTACTTTTCAGTTAAAAGTAGGGTAAAGGTATAATATTTTCGCAAAAAAAACAGACAAGCGAATACATACACTTGCCTGTTTTATGTTTTTATTACTTAAGACCGTATTTCTTATTGAAGCGGTCAACGCGTCCGTCTGCAGTAGCAAACTTCTGACGTCCAGTGTAGAATGGGTGAGAATCAGAACTGATCTCAACTTTTAGTAATGGATAAGTGTTACCATCTTCCCACTCAACAGTTTCGTTAGATCCTTTAGTAGATCCGCTTAAGAATTTGAAGCCTGTGTTTGTGTCCATGAATACAACTTTCTTGTAATCTGGGTGAATTCCTGCTTTCATTCTTTTCATCTCCTTCCGCCCTGAATCATTTTCGAAACAGAGTTTTTCATCTTCAGCTGCATACACAACTATATTGATGAAACACATATGATGAAATTATAACAAGGCTAACTTCATTTTGCAACTACCTGTTTTTGTCTTTTGAAATTTAAAGTGGCGGTGGCTCGCTCAGCTCTGACCAGCTAAGGTTCTTTCGCCCTAAAGGTGCTTTTTACCTTTCGGGCGGAAGGTTCTTTCACTTATTTCTCTCTTTAATATCACCTAAACAGCATAAAAAACTCGCTTACTATAAAATAAGCGAGTCTTGATTTTTTCCCTTTACTTAGTTGTTACATACCTTTTCGAGTCTGCAACAATGTTTTGTAAAAACTCTTCATTTGTCTTCGTTTGACGAAGCTTACGTAAGAAACTTTCAACAAAGTCTGGTGTATCACGCATTGTCTTACGAATGCCCCATAACTTGTCTAAATGTTCTTTTGGAATTAATAGATCTTCTTTACGTGTACCAGAACGACGAATATCAATCGCTGGGAAGATACGACGTTCAGCTAATGAACGATCTAAGTGAAGTTCCATATTTCCAGTTCCTTTAAATTCCTCGTAAATAACATCGTCCATACGTGATCCTGTATCAACAAGGGCTGTTGCTAAAATTGTTAAGCTACCGCCTTCTTCAATATTACGTGCAGCTCCAAAGAAACGCTTCGGTCTATGGAAGGCAGCTGGATCGATACCACCTGATAATGTTCTACCACTTGGTGGAATAACGAGGTTGTAAGCTCGAGCTAAACGGGTAATACTATCCATTAAAATGATAACATCTTTCTTGTGCTCTACAAGACGCATCGCACGTTCTAACACAAGCTCAGCTACTTTAATATGATTTTCTGGTACTTCATCAAAAGTAGAACTTACAACATCTCCTTTAACAGAACGTTCAATGTCTGTTACTTCCTCTGGACGCTCATCAATTAAAAGTACAATTAGTTCTGCTTCCGGATGATTTGTTGTAACACTGTGCGCGATTTCTTTTAATAGACTTGTTTTACCAGCCTTTGGAGGCGCAACAATTAAACCACGTTGTCCAAATCCAACTGGTGCGATTAAATCCATGATGCGTGTCGGTAACTTTTTCGGTTCCGTTTCCAATTTCATTTGGCGATCTGGGTATAATGGTGTTAATGCAGGGAAATGCACACGCTCTTTTGCTGAATCTGGATCATCTCCGTTTACAGCTTCAACTTGTAATAACCCAAAATAGCGTTCATTTTCTTTCGGAGGTCGTACTTTACCAGAAACCTTATCTCCATTACGTAAATCGAAACGACGAATTTGCGAAGCTGAGATATAAATATCTTCTGAGCTTGGAGAATAGTTGATAGGACGTAGGAATCCAAATCCTTCTGATTGAATAATTTCTAATACGCCTTCCATGAAAAAGAAACCTTCTTTTTCTGCTCGAGCTTTCAAAATAGAAAAAATCAGCTCTTTTTTCGTTAACTTGCTATAATACGAAATCTTAAATTCTTTCGCAAGCTCGTATAACTCTTTTAATTTCATGTTTTCTAATGCTGCAATTGACAAATTCATTCAGACACCACACTTTAACGTTATTCTCTTTTTTCATGGGTAAAGGGAAAAAATACGGAAGGCAAATAATTAATAATGAAAGGCAATAAGTTCAAGTAGGGTAATATTCACTATTGTAACCCTTTTATCTAGTTTTAATCAATACGTTGGAACACAAATACAAGAAGCGAAGACAAGAAAATTTGTCTTCGCTTCTTATTTAATTTAGTTCCAGCTCCGATAGTTAGAAAGATCGACCATTTTAACCTTTCTGAACGAGCTGCTTACGCTTTTTATTTAATCTAGCTTCAGCAGCTAGAATGGTCGGTGGCTTCACTTCTTCCTGCGAGGCAAAAAGCACCTCTACGTCAGAAGCTCCATCCCCCTCCCTTTCTGAACAAGCTGCTTACGCTTTTTACTTAATCCAGCTTCAGCAGCTAGAATGGTCGGTGGCTTCACTTCTTCCTACGAGGCAAAAAGCGCCTCTACGTCAGAAGCTCCATCCCCCTCCCATTCTGAACGAGCTGCTTACGCTTTTTATTTAATAACCAAGTTCGGTTTTTTATTTAAGCTATGACGACCATCTACGAAGCGAACTGTGCCTGATTTTGCGCGCATAACAAGGGATTGCGTTGTTCCTACGCTACCTTTAAATTGAACACCGCGTAATAGTTCTCCATCTGTTACGCCTGTTGCTGCAAAGATTGCATCGTCACCTTTTACTAAGTCCTCCATGCGAAGGATACGATTAATGTCTTCTATGCCCATTTTTTTACAACGTGCTAATTCAGCTTCGTTTTGTGGCAATAGTTTTCCGTGAATTTCTCCACCTAAACATTTTAAAGCAACTGCTGCTAATACACCTTCAGGTGCTCCACCAGATCCAAATAAAATATCTACACCTGTACGATCAAACGCTGTATTAATCGCTCCAGCTACATCTCCATCATTAATCAATTTAATGCGCGCACCAGCTTTACGAATTTCTTCGATAATTTCTTGATGACGTGGACGATTTAAAACTGTCGCTACAACATCTTCAATATCTTTATTTTTCGCTTTCGCAACTGCACGTAAGTTATCAATAATAGGCGCATCAATGTCGACCGCCCCAACTGCTTCTGGGCCAACCGCGATTTTATCCATGTACATGTCAGGGGCATGTAACAAATTACCGTGGTCTGCAATTGCAATAACAGCAAGAGCATTCCAGCCACCAGCTGCTACGATGTTTGTCCCTTCTAAAGGATCAACCGCAACGTCTACACGTGGTCCATATCCTGTACCTAATTTCTCTCCGATATATAGCATTGGTGCTTCATCCATCTCACCTTCACCAATTACAACTGTACCTTTCATCGGAATTGTATCAAATACATCACGCATAGCTGATGTTGCTGCACCGTCTGCCTCATCCTTTTTCCCGCGCCCCATCCAACGCGCTGATGATAAAGCTGCAGCCTCTGTTACACGTACTAACTCCATAGATAAACTTCTTTCCACGATAATCCCTCTCCTTTAAGCCTTTATATTTCTGCCGTATTTTGTGAACCGTGTTTTTCTATAAAGTGTACTTCCGCAAGTAGTGATGCTTCGCTTCCCCCTTGCGGAAGTATCACTTATGCGTTCTTCATTTCTTCAATTTCTTGCTTTGTCATTTGTTCTCGCCAAATGTTTGCACCAAGCCCTTTAAGCTTGTCCACTATATTCTCATAACCTCGATCAATATGCTCAAGTCCTGTTACTTCTGTAATTCCATCTGCCATTAACCCTGCAATAACAAGTGCCGCTCCTGCTCGTAAATCACTCGCCTTCACTTTTGCACCTTGCAGTAACACAGGACCAGTTACAATTGCCGAACGACCCTCTACTTTAATTTGAGCATTCATACGACGTAATTCATCAATGTGTTTGAAACGGGCACCGTAAATTGTATCTGTTACAACTCCCGTCCCGTGCGCCTTTGTTAAAAGCGTCGTAAACGGCTGTTGTAAATCCGTTGGAAAACCTGGATATACAAGCGTTTTGATATCAACTACTTTTAACTTTCTATTACCGTTCACCGTAATTTGATCATCGTTCGTTTCAACTTGAACACCAGCTTCTCTTAGCTTTGCAGTAACTGATTCTAAATGCTGAGGAATAACGTTATCAACCGTTACTTCTCCTCCTGATGCAGCTCCTAGAATCATATACGTACCAGCTTCAATACGATCTGGAATGATAGTATGGTGACAACCATGTAAAGAGTCAACACCATCTATTCGGATTACATCAGTACCAGCACCTTTAATACGTGCTCCCATGCTTGTTAACAATGTAGCTACATCAATGATCTCAGGCTCTTTCGCTGCATTTTCAATAACAGTTCTACCTTTCGCTCGTACAGCTGCTAGCATAATATTAATCGTAGCTCCTACACTAACAACATCTAAATAAATACGTGCCCCGCGTAGCTCATCTGCTCTTAAATAGATGGCACCTTGTTCATTCGTAACATGTGCACCTAGCGCTTCAAACCCTTTAATATGCTGATCAATCGGCCTCGGTCCTAAATGACATCCACCCGGAAGCCCAATAACAGCTTTTTTAAAACGGCCAAGCATTGCACCCATTAAATAATAAGAAGCGCGCAATTTTTTCACTTTTCCATTTGGCAAAGGCATTGCAACCATGTTAGAAGGATCGACTACCATCTCTTCCTCCTGTCCATAAGTTACTTTCCCTCCAATTTCCTCTAGTAAGTCTCCTAACATTTTCACGTCCGAAATATTAGGGACACCACCAATAGTTACTGGAGTATCTGCTAAAATTGTCGCTGGAATTAATGCAACGGCACTGTTCTTTGCACCACTTACTCGAATTGTTCCATTTAAAGCTCTTCCGCCCTCAATTAGCAATTTTTCCATATTGAGCTCCCTTCTTGTGAATGTATTTACTTTCTATCTTTTTATAGAAAGCTCCCCTTAAGAATCTCAATTACTCTTTCCATCCCAAAACTCAATAAATAGGAAACCATTATCTTCATTTCTCCTGTAGCACGAATAGATGAAGATCAACTATTCATCGAATTCACTTTATCAATTTAGATACGTTATCACATTTATTAATAGGACTATGCACATTATTTTCTATTTAAAAACCAAAAATGATAAAATCTTTAGACTTGTTCACGCTTTCATTATACAACGAAAGGAAACCGTCTAAAAGACTAGACGGTTTCCAAAACGGAATTTTATTCTTACGCTTTACCGTTAGAACCGAATTCGCGAATTTTACCAATAACAGTTGCTTTGATAGCGTCGCGGCCAGGTCCGATAAATTTACGAGGATCGTAAACTTCTTGGTCTTTGTTTAATACTTCACGAACAGCTTTTGTAAACTCGATTTGGTTCTCAGTGTTTACGTTGATTTTTGAAGTACCTAAAGAGATAGCTTTTTCGATATCAGCAGTTGGGATACCAGTACCACCATGTAATACTAAAGGTACGCCAGTGAAATCACGAACTTGTTCCATTTCAGCGAATCCTAAGTTAGGCTCACCTTTGTAAGGACCGTGTACAGAACCTAAAGCTGGAGCTAGGCAATCGATACCTGTTGCTTCAACAAGGTGCTTACACTCTGCTGGGTCAGCGTAAATTACGCCTTCAGCGATTACGTCGTCTTCTTGTCCGCCAACTGTTCCAAGCTCAGCTTCAACAGATACGTTACGAGCGTGTGCGTATTCTACTACTTGTTTAGTAGTTTCAACGTTTTCTTCGAATGGGTGGTGAGAAGCGTCGATCATTACAGATGTGAAACCTGCATCAATTGCTTCTTTACATTTTTCGAAGCTTGAACCATGGTCAAGGTGAATCGCTACAGGAACAGTGATGTTCATTTCTTCGATTAAAGCTTTAACCATAGCTACAACTGTTTTGAAACCAGTCATATGACGAGCTGCACCCTCAGATACACCTAGGATTACAGGAGATTTTTCTTCTTCCGCAGCAGCTAAGATAGCTTGAGTCCACTCTAAGTTGTTCATGTTGAATTGACCAACTGCGTATTTTCCTTCTAGTGCTTTGTTTAGCATTTCTTTCATAGAAACTAAAGGCATGGTGAATCCTCCTAAAAAACGTTTTTTGTATCCGATAAGTTCTTATCGCTGGTAGTATGACCAGAATAAGGTAAAATATGTATATCTACATACCGGACTTTTTTCTACACTCAATAGGATAACAACTTGTACTCAAAAACTCAACCGTATTCACCTGCACAATAGTCCATGTAAACGCTTTTTTCCATATTTTTTATAAAAAATTCATTTTTACGCCTCTACAGCGAGCTCATTTCTCACAGCTTGACGAATTTCATCAATATCAAATGGTTTAGCAAAATGCATTAAAGCTCCTAAATCTTTTGCTTCTTGGATCATATCAAGCTCTCCATAAGCAGTCATTAAAATTACTTTAATACTCTCATCAATTTCTTTTACATGCTTTAAAATCTCTATACCATCCATGCCTGGAATTTTCATATCTAACACTACTAAATCTGGATTATCTTTTTTCACGATATCTAAAGCTTGAAATCCATTCGCTGCTTGGAATGTCTGATAACCTTCTTTTTGGAACACTTCATGTAATAACACACGAATCCCATATTGATCATCAACGATTAAAATTTTACCTTCCATAATTCCCAACCTTTCTGTGTAAGTACAAGATTTAAAGCTTCTTATATCTTAACGATTTAATTTCGCTATTCTTTGGCAAATTCCTTCCTATTCTTTCTTATTTTACCGTTTCCTATTTTGTTATGCTACCCTACGATTTCACCTTTCTAAAAAAATAAATTATAATGAAAGCCGGCAAACACGTACGAAGGGAGTAACATTATGTTAAAAATTTTTTCAACTCAATTAAGTGGTTATTTCTCCAGAGTTTCTCAAAAAGAAGAAATGAATATAGAAGATAGCGCTCGTTTACTTGCTCAAGCACTAGTTGGCGATGGTTTCATTTATTTACATGGTACAAATGAAATGGAGGGCGTTGTTGCCGAGGCACTATTCGGTGCTGAACCAATGAAGCAAGCAAAACGCTTATTTGAAAATGGTAAAGAAGCAGAAGTAACCTCTGCGGATCGTGTACTTCTTATTAGCCGTTTTTCAACAGATGAAGCGGTTGTAGAAATTGCAAAAAAACTACAAGAAGAGGGACACTCTATTGTGGGCATTTCTGCTCTTCAAGAAGGTACAGAATCACTGGAACGATATACAGACGTACATATTGATACAAAACTGTTAAAAGGTCTTATTCCAGACGATGAAGGTAATCGCTACGGATTCCCAAGTTTAATAGTAGCTTTATTTGCTTATCACGGGATTAAATTTACAATCGATGAAATGTTAAATGAATATTAAAAAAAGCGCCTTATTTCAGGCGCTTTTTTTATTACTTGCTCTCTTTATTCGTAATAGAAGCTCTTACGAAGTCATGGAACAATGGTTGTGGACGGTTTGGACGAGAAACAAGTTCTGGGTGGAACTGTGCTGCCACGAACCAAGGGTGGTCTTTTATTTCAATGATTTCAACTAGACGGCCGTCTGGGCTTGTACCAGAGAATACAAATCCTTCTTTTTCCATATCCGGACGGAACTGATTGTTGAACTCATAACGATGACGATGACGCTCATATACAACCGGCTCATTATAAGCATTGTAAGCATTTGTTTCTTCAGCAAGCTTACATGGGTATAGACCAAGACGAAGTGTACCACCTAGGTCCTCTACATCTTTTTGTTCTGGTAATAAGTCGATGATTGCATATGGTGTGTCAGGGTTGATTTCAGAAGAGTTAGCACCCTCTAAACCTAATACATTACGTGCGAATTCGATTGATGCAAGTTGCATACCTAAGCAAATTCCTAAGAATGGAACTTTGTTTTCACGAGCATATTGAATCGCAACGATTTTACCTTCTACACCACGATCGCCGAAGCCACCTGGTACAAGGATACCATCTGTATCGCCAACTAATTCTTTTACGTTTTCTGCTGTTACGTGCTCAGCATTTACCCATTTTACTTCTACATCTGTGTCGAATGAGTAACCAGCATGACGAAGTGCTTCTACAACAGAAATATAAGCATCTTGAAGTTCTACATATTTACCAACAAGAGCGATTTTTGTTTTCTTAGAAAGATTACGCACTTTGTTAACTAGAGCAGTCCACTCTGTCATATCTGCAGCTGGATTGTCTAATTTTAAGTGGTCACAAACGATTTGGTCCATGTTTTGTTCTTGAAGAGATAATGGAACCGCATATAAAGTATCTGCATCGCGAGCTTCGATAACTGCTTTTGTATCAATGTCACAGAATAATGCAAGCTTGTCTTTCATATCTTGAGAAACAGGCATTTCTGTACGAACAACGATAATGTTTGGTTGAATACCTAAGCTACGAAGTTCTTTAACACTATGTTGTGTTGGTTTTGTCTTCATTTCACCCGCTGCTTTTAAGTACGGGATTAACGTACAGTGAATGTACATTACATTGTCACGACCGATGTCGCTCTTAATTTGACGGATTGCTTCTAAGAATGGTAGAGACTCGATGTCACCAACAGTTCCACCGATTTCTGTAATAACAACATCCGCATTTGTTTCACGACCAGAACGATATACGCGTTCTTTAATTTCGTTAGTAATGTGAGGAATAACTTGAACTGTTCCTCCTAAATATTCACCGCGACGCTCTTTTTGAAGAACTGAAGAGTAAATTTTACCTGTTGTTACGTTGCTGTATTTGTTTAAGTTAATGTCGATAAAACGCTCATAGTGACCAAGGTCTAAGTCAGTTTCTGCGCCATCATCTGTTACGAATACCTCACCGTGTTGATATGGGCTCATAGTCCCTGGGTCTACGTTAATGTATGGATCAAACTTTTGAATCGTTACGTTTAAACCACGATTTTTTAAAAGTCTTCCAAGAGATGCTGCTGTAATACCTTTTCCTAAAGACGATACTACACCGCCTGTTACAAAAATATACTTAGTCATGAAAAAGCTCCCTTCTATTTTGCTGTTATATAATCACCGTTGCAAAGCGCAACGTATGTAGATAACACTGTATCCATCTTATTGTTAGACTCTTTTTATTTTCTAAACAAAAAACAAAAAAGAAAATTGCTCCCCTCATCACAAAAAGTAATAAGTAGGGAGCAATTTTCTTTTATATTTACACTTTAAAAGTATTATCGTCCTTTTTTAAAGAGCCCAAAAATGATTCTACATGGACGATAATGAAAAGTCAAGAACTACAGTTCTTCCTCTTCTTCTTCTTCAGTTTCGTCATACTCAAGTTCTTCTTCAGCGAAGTCGTCGTCATCTTCATCTAAATCATCAAGATCGTCGTCATCTCCGTCTTCTTCTTCAAGAACCTTGTCCAAATCTTCTACATCATCATCTTCGTCTTCAATTACGTCTGCATCGTCGAAGTCATCTTCTTCAATGTAGTCGTCAAAACCGTCTTCTTCAACTTTACGTTTCTTCTTCGGTTTTGGTTGAGGCAAGATTTCTTCATCAATTTGCTCGTATGGGTACCAGCTGCGTAGCCCCCAACGATTTTCTCCTAAATTAATGAAACGCCCATCGATGTTTAAGTCTGTATAAAATTGTGCGATTTTCGCATTAACTTGCTCTTGAGATAGTCCCAGCACTTGAGCGATTTCTTGAACCAACTCGTTGAATGTCGTTGCTTGTTTTTTATCCCCTAAAACGCTATGTACAACTTCAATCATTGAACATTCTTTTAGCTCTTCTGGTGAATATTGCTTAAAATCCACTTATGCGGCACTTCCTTTCATCAAATATAACCTTATATATAACGGCCTGCTTAAAAAAATCCATACTATTCATTATAAACAAAAGTCGCACAAATATGCTACAAAAAAAACGGGAAACTTTTATAAGGTAGTAAAATTATAATTTGTCTGTTCCTTATTTCGGAAGCATATGGGCCCCTTGCAATACATACCTAATTTGCATTTCTGTATATTCTTCGAGCGTATACAGTTTTTGCAGCGCCCAGCGTCTAAATCCCCACATCTGTCCTTGTATAAAAATATTATGGGCAAGAAGCTGTATTTCTTTTTTATTTAATGTAAATGTTCCATTTTCCGTACACTGTTCTAAAATATTCTCGAACATTCCTACCATTTGAAACTCCTTTTCTAATACATACGGAAGTGATTCTTTCGGTAAAAAGCGTACCTCTTGATACATTATCAATACTTCTTCCTGTAATTCGTCCATCACTTTAAAGTAATTCGTTATTGCTATCTTTAAACTTTCTACACTCCCTTTTTCTGTACAAACTACTTCCTCTAATCTTTCTTTTACATGTTCATAAATACTATCACAAACTAAATACAAAACATCATCTTTTGTACGAATGTACTCATAAAGTGTCCCTATACTAAATCCAGCCGCTTTTGCAATTTCTCTCGTTGTTGTACGTGGAAATCCTTTTTGTTTAAACAGTTGCACCGCACCTTTAATCATTTGCTCACGTCTTAACGCAACTAATTTTTCATCTTTCACCGATGCATGTACATTATGTTTAACCATTCCCTTCACCTCTCTCTATTATTTTTTGGAAGGAAAAAGCGTAGGAAAATACCTACGCTTTCGTTCCTACTTCGTTAACATACGAGAAATTACAAGCCTCTGAATCTCTTGTGTTCCTTCATATATTTGTGTAATTTTTGCATCTCGCATATAACGCTCTACTGGATAATCTTTCGTATAACCGTAACCACCAAATACTTGCACCGCTTCAGTCGTCACCCTCATCGCTGTATCTCCTGCAAATACTTTTGACATCGCTGACTCTTTTCCATACGGAAGCCCTTCTGATTCAAGCCAAGCCGCTTGATATGTTAAAAGGCGTGCCGCTTCTACATCTGTTGCCATATCCGCAAGTTTAAAGCCAATCCCTTGCTGCGCCGCAATTGGTTTTCCAAATTGATGGCGCTCCCTTGCATATTCTACAGAAGCATCTAAAGCCCCTTGTGCAATACCAACAGCTTGCGCCGCAATACCGTTACGACCTCCATCTAATGTTTGCATCGCAACTTTAAACCCTTGCCCCTCTTTTCCAAGTAGATTCTCTACAGGAATACGGCAATCTTCAAACATAATTTCAGTCGTTGGTGAAGAGCGAATCCCTAGCTTGCTCTCCTTCTTCCCAACTGAAAATCCCGGTGTATCACTTTCTACAATAAATGCACTCGTACCGCGCTGCTTTGATTCAGGATCAGTTAGCGCAAAAACAACATAAATATCAGCAATACCGCCATTTGTAATGAAAATTTTTGATCCATTTAAAATATAATGGTCTCCATCTCTCTTTGCGATTGTCTTCATTCCACCAGCATTCGATCCAGATCCTGGCTCAGTTAAGCCGTATGCACCAATTTTCTTTCCTTCAGCCATCGGTCGTAAAAACTTTTGCTTTTGCTCTTCCGTCCCAAATTTAAAAATTGGCCATCCCGCAAGTGAAGTATGCGCGGACAGTGTTACGCCTGTTGAAGCACAAACGCGGGATAATTCTTCAATAGCGATTACGTACGCTAAGTAATCGCTTCCAATTCCACCGTACTCTTCAGGCCACGGAATACCGGTTAAACCAAGCTCTGCCATTTGATCAAATAATTCTCGATCAAATCGCTCTTCCTCATCACGCTCAGCTGCTGTTGGTGCCACTTCATTTTTAGCAAAATCTCGAACCATTTTTCTTATCATTTCATGTTCTTCTGATAGTTTAAAATGCATCTCCGTCTCCCCCTTGCCCTTTTATAAAGCACGGCTAATAACAAGTTTCTGTATTTCACTTGTTCCTTCATATATTTGCGTGATTTTCGCATCACGGAAAAATCGTTCTACTGGATAGTCTTTCGTATAACCGTAACCACCAAAAACTTGCACCGCCTCAATCGCGACTTCAACCGCTGTCTTAGAAGCAAATAATTTCGCAATAGATGCTTCTTTACCACATGGTAATCCCTGTGCCCTAAGAGATGCCGCTCTATATACGAGTAACCTTGCTGCTTCGACACTTGTTGCCATATCTGCAAGCTTGAAGCCAATCCCTTGCTGCGCCGCAATTGGCTTCCCGAATTGCTCTCTTTCTTTTGCATAATCAATTGCACAGCCAAGCGCCGCTTCAGCAATTCCTAACGCCTGCGCACCGATTCCAATTCGCCCAACATCTAAATTCGCCATTGCCACCTTAAATCCTTGTCCTTCTTCCCCAAGTAAATTCTCAGCTGGCACTTTCATATCTTCAAAAGTAAGTTGTACTGTACGAGAACCGAGAAGTCCCATCTTATGTTCATCTTTTCCAATGATTAAACCAGGTGTATCTTTCTCTACTATAAATGCAGAAATACCACTTTTTCCTGCCTCTGGATTTGTAGAAGCGAATACAATGTATGTACTTGCTTCACCACCATTTGTAATAAACACTTTCGATCCATTAATAATATAATGATCACCTTTTTTCACAGCTCTTGATTTCAAACTCCCTGCATCTGATCCTGCATTTGGCTCTGTTAAAGCAAATGCACCTAAATATTCCCCGGTTGCAAGTTTAGAAACATATTTTTTCTTCTGTTCTTCTGTTCCGAAATATAAAATCGGATTCATTCCAACTGACGTATGTACAGCTAAAATTACACCAACTGTTGCACTTACCTTTGAGATTTCCTCAATTGCTAGAATGTAAGATATAAAGTCCATTTCTGCCCCACCGTATTTTGCAGGCGCTGGAATACCCATTAATCCAAGCTCACCCATCTTTTGCAAAATCTCTTTCGGGAACACCCCTTGTTCCATACTAGGAACAAAGGGAGCTATTTCCTTCTGTGCAAAATCCCGAACCATTTTCCTCATCATTTGCTGCTCTTCATTAAAACGAAAGTTCATATATTCCGCCTCCATTTGCTATATATCCTTTAAATAATTTGGTAAGACCACTATGTTGTAACAAAGGGGGCATTTATTCGTAAACGTAGAATCCACGACCTGTTTTACGCCCTAACCATCCTGCATTCACATACTTACGTAATAACGGACATGGGCGATATTTACTATCTCCTAATCCTTCATGCAACACTTCCATAATGTATAAACACGTATCTAAACCGATAAAATCGGCGAGTGTCAAAGGCCCCATCGGATGGTTCATACCAAGCTTCATGACTTCATCAATTGCTTCTTTCGTCGCTACACCTTCATATAACGTATAAATTGCTTCGTTAATCATCGGTAGCAAAATACGATTTGATACAAAACCTGGGAAATCATTCACTTCAACTGGTACTTTCCCAATTTTTTTCGTAATATCTTCAATTGCTTCATATACCGCATCATCGGTAGCCAAACCACGAATAATCTCAACAAGCTTCATAACTGGAACTGGATTCATAAAGTGCATACCGATTACTTTTTCCGGACGCTTCGTTACCGCTGCAATTTCTGTAATTGGCAGAGATGACGTATTCGTTGCTAAAATTGCGTGTTTTGGAGCAATTTCATCTAGATTCGCAAAGATTTTCTTTTTAATATCCATTTTCTCAACAGCTGCTTCAATAATAAGATCCGCTTCTTTCACACAATCTAAATCAAGCGTTACTGTAAGACGATTTAATGTGGCTTCCTTCTCTTCTTCCTTCATACGTCCTTTTTCTACTTGGCGTGCTAAGTTTTTCGTAATGATAGCCAATCCTCTATCTAATTGCTCTTGCTTTAAATCTTGTACCTTCACGTCATATCCTGCCATTGCACATACTTGTGCAATTCCTGATCCCATTTGCCCTGCACCAATTACAACAATGTTTTGTACACCCATTTTTTCTTCCCCCTTAATTGTTAATAAATTTTATACCCTCGAACTTTAATTAGTGAACTTCAATCATCACTGCGTCCCCTTGACCGCCACCGCTACAAATCGAAGCAATTCCAATTCCACCGCCGCGCTGCTTAAGTGCATGGATTAGTGTAACGATAATGCGCGCTCCGCTTGCTCCAATTGGATGTCCCATCGCTACCGCGCCGCCATTTACATTCAATTTTTCCGGATCAATTCCTGCGATTTCTGTACTTGCAATTGCTACCGCTGCAAAGGCTTCATTAATCTCGAATAAATCAATGTCTTCAATTGTCTTTCCTGTTTTTTCAAGCAATGCGTTAATTGCATAACCTGGAGTTCTTGGGAAATCTTTAGATTCCACTGCAATTGCTGTATGCGCCAAAATTGTCGCTAATGGCTTTCTTCCTTCTTGCTTCGCTCTGTCTTCGCTCATTAATACAAGTGCGGCACCACCATCGTTTAGTCCCGGTGCATTACCAGCTGTCACCGTCGCTGTCTTATCAAATACAGGTTTTAACTTTGCTAACTTTTCAATCGTTGTATCTTCACGTGGCGCCTCATCCTTTGCAACGACAATAGGATCGCCTTTTCTTTGCGGAATCGTTACTGGCACGATTTCCTCTTCAAAACGCCCTTCTTTATGCGCTGAAACCGCACGCTGATGGCTACGATATGCCCATTCATCTTGCGCTTCGCGAGAAATTCCATCTTCCTTTGCAACTTCTCCGCCATAAACGCCCATGTGTGTACCTGAAAATGCGCATGTTAAACCGTCAGCAACGTTTAAATCAATAACTTCGTTGTTGCCCATTCTGTATCCCCATCTTGCTCCACGTAAAATGTAAGGACTGTTACTCATCGACTCCATACCGCCAGCTACAATCAGTGATTGATCGCCAGTACGAATAATCTGATCCGCTAACGTAACCGCACGAAGCCCTGATGCACAAACTTTGTTCACTGTTTCCGTCTGCACTTCCCAAGGGATTCCAGCAGCCCTCGCAGCTTGGCGCGATGGAATTTGTCCCTGCCCACCTTGAATAACCGTTCCAAATATAACTTCTTCAACATCACTAGCCGCAACATTTGCTCTTTCAAGTGCTGCTTTAATTGCAATTCCTCCAAGTTCCGTCGCTTTTACATCTTTTAAAGATCCTCCAAATTTTCCAACTGGTGTTCTTGCAGCACTTAAAATAACTGTTTTACTCATGTTTCTTTCCCCCATTTCATTTTTTAACACTGAGCGCTCGCTCGGTATCCCTACGTTGAGAAGAGGTGCAATCATTGCACCTCTTTCTAAAGTTGTATACATTCTTACAAACTACATCGCTTCTTTTTTCTGCCCGATAACAGATCGTTCTAAAATCTCTGTCACATCAAGAGTTTGAACTTTCTCTTCTACCTCTTTCGCTTTCGTTCCATCACTAATCATCGTTAAGCAATATGGACAACCTGTACCGATAATGGATGGCTGTACAGCTAATGCTTGTTCTGTACGAGCAACGTTAATACGAGAACCTGTTGTTTCTTCCATCCACATTAAGCCACCACCTGCGCCACAGCACATTCCCGTTTCACGATTACGTGCCATTTCTACAAGATTCAATCCAGGAATCGCTTTCAAAATGTCACGTGGCGCTTCGTACACTTCGTTGTATCTTCCTAAATAACAGGAATCATGGTACGTAACTGTTTCTTCAATAGCGTGAACAGGCTTTAAGCGCCCTTCTTTCACCCACTGAGCTAACAGTTCTGTATGATGATAGACTTCTGCTTGCAAGCCAAAGTCCGGATACTCATTTTTAAATGTGTTATAAGCATGAGGATCAATCGTAACGATTTTCTTCACTCCTGCCTTTTCAAATTCTTCGATATTCTTTGTCGCCATCTCTTGGAATACAAATTCATTTCCGAGGCGGCGTGGTGTATCTCCAGAATTCTTTTCTTTATTACCGAGAATTGCGAATGAAATGCCTGCTTCGTTCATTAACTTCGCAAACGATATCGCAATCTTCTGACTACGATTGTCGTATGATCCCATTGAACCAACCCAGAATAAATACTCGAATTCCTCCCCAGCTTTTGATTTTTCTTTTACAGTTGGAACTGTTACTTCGTCATCACCTTGGCGCCATGTTTCACGCTCTTTACGGTTCAGACCCCACGGATTCCCTTGACGCTCGATATTTGTCATCGCGCGTTGTGCTTCCGCGTCCATTTTTCCTTCTGTTAAAACGAGATATCGACGTAAATCAATAATTTTGTCAACATGCTCATTCATAACTGGGCATTGATCTTCACAGTTACGACACGTTGTACATGCCCAAATCTCTTCTTCTGTAATAACATCTCCGATTAAACTCGGATCGTAAGCAAGCGTTGTAGACGCTGATTCTTGTTGTCCTTTTCCAGCTGCCATCATCGCTAACTGATTTCCTTGTGTATTATTGAAGGCAACTACTGGAACCCACGGTGCTTTTGATGTTACCGCAGCTCCTTTATCAGTTAAATGATCGCGAAGTTTTAAAATTAAGTCCATCGGCGATAACATTTTTCCTGTTCCTGTTGCCGGACACATATTTGTACAACGACCACACTCTACACAAGCGTATAAGTCAATAAGTTGATTTTGTCTAAAGTCTTCAATTTTACCAACACCAAATGTTTCTTGCGTTTCATCTTCAAAATCAATCTTTTCAAGCTTCCCTGGGTTTGAAAGACGACCGAAGAATACATTAGCTGGTCCTGCAATTAAATGCGCATGTTTTGATTGTGGAACATACACTAAAAACGTTAACAAAATTAGTAAATGCACCCACCAAGAAAAATAGAACACTGAAATGGCTACGGTTTCATTTATCCCGCTAAAAACGTAAGCGATTGCAGAAGCGATTGGTTCACTCCATGAAAGCTCCTCGCCATGCCATATAAGTCCCATACCGTTACCAAGTAGTACAGAAATCATTAAGCCCCCGATAAAGATAAGAACAAGACCTGATTTGAAGTTACGTTTTAAACGAACAAGCTTTTCTACATAACGTCTATGAAAAGCCCAAAATACTGCAATTAAAATAACAAGTGTGACAATTTCCTGGAAGAATGTAAATGCAGGGTATAGTGGTCCAAGTGGAAGATGTGATCCTGGTGCGAGTCCTTTCCAAACGAAGTCAATTGCTCCAAATTGGACAAGAATAAATCCATAAAAGAACATAACGTGAATGATGCCGCTTTTCTTATCTTTCAGCAGCTTTTTCTGACCGAAAACATTGACCTTAAGGAGATCCCAACGCTCTTTAAAACGACGGTCAAATTCAATTTTTTTCCCTAATTGTATGTAGGCCATTCTCGTCCGTATAAGATATACAAACAAATATCCTGCATAAGCAATAACAGCAATGGCAGCCAGCCAATTAATGATCAGTAAGCTATTCATTTTTATGCTACCCCTCTCTTTGTAAGCCCTCTTTCTTTTTTGAATCTTCAAAAATATATAATTTTCTGAATTATATCCCCTATCCCCATTATATAATGAGTGAGCATTCAGTCAACAGTTTTTTGTTATAGAACAACACATTTTTTCATAAAGCTGTTTATTTCGGTGAAACTATAAAGTGAAACTTTAATCAGTGCAACATACTATCCTATAATGAAATTTATAATAACAGCCGTGCTACCCGTATCATTTGTAACACACTGAAGGTGAAAAGAATGCGAAGGAGGGAATTCACTGATGCTCTACTTATCTCTTTTGTTAATATCCGTTGCTCTTTGGATTACAATTGACCTTTCATACGGGCGACTTCTTCATTTAAAACGAGTAAGCCCTCGCACTTTCCCTTTACGTCAAAGTGATTTTCACCTTTATACATACGGGAAAGATTTATATGATGCTTTATTTACTGATATAAAACAAGCACAGCATCACATTCATATTTTATTCTTCATTGTAAAAAACGATAAAATCAGTCGTGAATTTTTAAAATTGCTGATTGATAAGGCTCAGGAAGGAATTGAAGTACGACTTTTACTTGATCGATTTGGCAGCCATTCTTTATCAAACGAAGCTATTCGCTCCCTGCAAAAACATGGTATATCTTTTTCATTTTGTCATAAGGTAAAATTTCCTCTGCCTTTCTTTTCTGCTAATCAAAGAAATCATAGGAAAATTACAGTGATTGATGGGAAAACCGGCTATATCGGGGGATTTAATATCGGCGAAGAGTATCTAGGGCATAATGAATATTTAGGATTATGGCGAGACTATCATTTACGTCTTACAGGAGAAGGGGTTCAAGATTTACAAAAGCAATTTTTGCATGACTGGTTTGATGATACGAAACAGAATTTATTAGATGCTTCTCTTTATTTTCCAAAACAAAACCCAGGTGCCATCCTGCATCAATTTATTCCGACTGATGGGGCTTATTTACAGCATACTTTTTTACATTTAATTAACGGGGCAAAAAAAGAAATCTGTATCGGTACACCATATTTCATTCCTGGAAAAAAAATTATGAATGCCTTATTAAAAGCAAGAGAAAGAGGGGTTCAAATCACAATCCTTGTTCCAGAAAAAGCTGATCACCCTCTTGTTCGAGAAGCCAAATTTCCGTACTGCCGAAAATTAATACAGGCTGGTTGCAATATTTATGCATTTCAACAAGGTTTTTTTCACGCCAAAATTATTATAGTAGACGATGATATTTGCGATATCGGAACAGCAAACTTTGATATGAGAAGTTTATATATTAACCATGAAATAAACTGCCTGTTATATAATAAACATTTCATTCAAACAGTAAAAAATAAATTCCATGAAGATCTAGAAAATGCATCCGTACTTTCCTATAGCGATGTAAACCCGACTTCTCTTATCAATAGAGGAAAGGAATGGATTGGAACAATGCTTGCTTTCTTTTTATAGGAAAGACAATGAATGCAAGGGGTGTATTTCATATGATTATGCGGTTTGGATATGTCTCACATGCAATGGCACTCTGGAACTGTTCTCCTGCCAAAACAATGACATTTACAAGCTTTAAGAAACTCAGCAAGCAAGAGCGAGAAGACAAACTATACCATGTTATAAGGCAAAATTTAGAGCACACAATACGTATCCTTCATTACAATATAGCGCATGAAATCCCACTATATCGCCTATCGTCTTCTATCGTCCCACTTGCAACACATCCCGAAGTCGAGTTTGACTATATTGGGGTATTCACACCACTTTGGCATAAAATAGGGACTTTAATTAAAGAACACAATTTACGAATAAGTTTTCATCCAAATCAATTTACGCTATTTACAAGCGACAAGCCACATATTACTACTAACGCTATTACGGATATGGCTTATCATTATAAAATATTGGATGCTATAGGCATTGCAGATTCTTCTTACATTAATATTCATGTAGGTGGAGCCTATGGAAATAAAGAAAAGGCTATTGAGCGCTTCCATGAAAACATAAAAAAACTTCCTACACATATAAAAAAACAAATGACTCTTGAAAATGATGATAAAACCTATACAACCGCTGAAACTTTATCAATTTGCCAAAAAGAAAATATCCCATTTGTATTTGATTATCATCATCATATGGCCAATCTTTGCGAGGAACCACTAGAAGAGTTGCTTCCTGCAATTTTTGAAACTTGGTCACATACAAATATCTCTCCTAAAGTTCACATTTCCTCCCCGAGATCGGAAAAAGAATTTAGGGCTCATGCTGAATATATCGATTTAGAGTTTATCAAGCCTTTCTTACACATTGCAAAAAAACACAATCATAATTTCGATATTATGATTGAAAGTAAACAAAAAGACTTAGCACTATTCCAATTAATAGACGAACTTTCTGCTATAAGAGGAATTAAAAGAATAAGTGGTGCAATGTTACAGTGGTAAATTGTAACTTTGCACCATTTTTTCAAAAAAGTAATTTTTATAGTAAAAAACATCCTATTTTATATGCTATTATTTAAATTAGCATTTTCTCCCCTAGATTCAACTTTATTGAAACGGAGTCATAATATGATTAATCAAAAAAATTATATACAATCTGGAATAATATACATATTTATATTTGCTCTTTGGATATTCCTTATACCAAATGAGTTGAATATAAAAGAAATCGGGATTCTTTTCTTATTCTGTTTCGCTTCACTTTTTTCTTGCTATTGCTTATGTAAAGCGATTAGAAAAATGACGCATGGTGATAAGTTATTTTGGATTTTATTACTATGTACTTGTCTATGCGGGTTAGCTATGGAGATAACTTTATTCCTTCATTCACTTTCCATTCATGAGCAAGTTATATTCTCATATAAAGCATTACCTTTTTTTATCATACAATATGTTTTACTCTTTGTTGGATTTGCTATAAAGTTTATAAAAATTTACTCTATTAAGGGTCTTGCTCAATTTTCATTCGATAGCATCTTTATTGTTATTATGAACATTTATTTCAATTTAACTTTTATATTGGACCTTTCAAGCTTCCGTATGTTAACAAAGGAAACTTGGATTTTAATTGGCTATTTCATTGCACAATCATTAGTAATTTACGCCGTTATTAGCCTTTATAGAAGAGAACAATATTCTTCTAGTAGAATTGCATTAATTATCGGTTTCACTATTATACTCGTATACGGTTACATTCATCTGTTTCAATTGAATTTTGGGATGAAAACTTCTCCTGAATTTAATTATTTAATACACACTGCTTCTATTTTATTAATTGGACTTTCTTCCATACTGTATATTTTAGACAAACCAATGCAGCATGAAACGAAAGCAAAATATTACCGATTCGATTATGTACGTTTTATACTACCTTATTTTAGTATAATTATTACTTTTGCCTTTATTATCATTCAACCTTGGGATGATAAATTCATGTTAATCGGTCTCGTATTATCACTTATTTTGTTATTCTTGCGGCAACTTTACATGTGGAAAGATAATCAAGCACTAATTCATACATATGAACAGTTGACTACACAACTAGAGGACGAAGTTGAAGAAGGTGCATTTGCATTATCAAAAAGTGAACAACGCTATAAGTCTTTATTCGAAGATCACCCCGATGCCGTTTTCTCTTTAAATATGAATGGCATTTTTCAACAATCTAATAAGGCGTGCGAAAGCTTATTTACTGCCTATTATTGCGAAGTGGCAAGCTATTCTCTGGTACACTTCATTGATTCAAAAGACCACGAACTACTAAAGAAGGCTTTACAAATTACAAAGGAAGGTAGGCCACAAACGTTAGAAGTGCGTACAAAAGAACAAGAAGGCTATTATTATTATCTCCATATTACACTTATCCCTACTTTTATAAACAAAGAAGTGGTCGGAATGTTTGGGATAGCGCGTGATATTACCACTTTATATGAAAAACAAAAACAAGTAGAACATTTAGCCTTTCACGATGCACTTACTGGATTACCAAATCGTCGAAAGTTCGAAAAAGATTTAAAAGCCATTTTAAATACAGCTCAAACTAACGCAAATGATGTCGCCGTCATGTTCCTTGATTTAGATCGATTTAAAAAAATTAACGATAGACTTGGTCATGACGTCGGAGATTTATTATTAATTGAAGTAGCAAAAAGATTACGCGGTTGCTTGCGTTCAAAAGATATCGTCGCTCGCCAAGGTGGAGATGAGTTTACAATTCTATTACCAGAAATGTACTCAGAAAAAAGTGCAATTTTTATAGCTGAACAGATTTTAACTATTTTAAACAAACCATTCTTCATTCAAGGCGAAGAACTCTCTATTACACCAAGTATCGGAATTGCGATGTACCCTGATTATGGAACTGATGTAAATGAGTTAATGAAAAATGCTGATATGGCTATGTATCGTGCTAAAGGAAATGGAAAAAACAGATTTGTTTTCTTCTCAAAAGAAATGAGTATCGCTCAAAATGAAATTCAATTCTTAGAAGGTGAACTTTCAAAGGCATTACAACAAAATGAATTTTTCCTTGAATACCAGCCACAAGTAAGCACAAAAACAAAACAAATTATCGGTTTTGAAGCATTAATACGTTGGAAGCATCCAAAACTCGGTATCGTATCTCCTGCCCAATTTATCCCTCTAGCAGAGGAAACTGGTTTTATTATTGAACTTGGCAATTGGATTTTACGTACTGCCTGTTTAGAAGCAAAAAGATGGCATAATCAAGGTTTCTCTCACTTAAAAGTTGGTGTAAATTTATCTGTTGTTCAATTTAACCATACAGATTTAATCCCAACTATTTCAAAGGTGTTGAAAGAAACAGAACTGAAACCAGAAGCACTAGATATTGAAATTACGGAAAGCATCGCAATTAATCAAAATCAATCTGTAGTTGCAAAACTAGAACAACTTCAAAACCTCGGTATTCAAATTTCAATCGACGACTTTGGAACTGGTTATAGTTCTTTAGCTTATTTAACAAAATATCCAATCAACACATTAAAAATCGCTCGAGAGTTTATTTGTGGAATTACAACTAGCCCTTTAGAAGAAGCAATTGTCTCTTCCATTATTACACTATCAAAACAACTAAATTTAAAAGTGATTGCAGAAGGTGTAGAAACGGAAGAAGAATGGGAATTTTTACATAAACAAAATTGTGATCACATTCAAGGATTCTTTATTAGCAAACCTGTTTCTAGTAAAGACGTTTGGATGTTACTCCATAAAAAAACAACCGCCTAAGTAAGACGGTTGTTTTTTAATATTCAAAAGGTAAATCTTTAGCTAATTGTACCTCTTGATCGTTATGAGTAATTATATGGCTTTTCTCTAATGCCGTATCGCCTAATGAAATACCCCATGCCATCGCTAACGTTAATAAACTACCAATAAGTAATTTCTTCATATTCCATCACCCACATTTTTTATTTTAATATATCATGAAAATTTATCTCTATTATATGCAATTATGCATACCCATTTTTTAGGATATTTATCTACTGATTTTATTTACGAGAGCTTCTTTATATGCATGCATTTCTAATATATCAAAAAAGAAACTTGCCTTTTTATATGCATCTTCAACCTCTGCCCCATCGTACTCCAACTTCCCTAGGCATTCACCTTTTTGATAATATAGCTGTCCAATTAATGCCATACTATTAATTCGGCATGATATTTCAATCGCTTTATTTACTTGATAAAGTGACTCTTCATATTGATTATCTAAATATAATGCTTTTGCATGATTATATCTTACCTTCACTTCAAATTCTTCATTATCATGCAACACCTCTAATTGTTTTAATATATCTTCAAATAACTCAATACTCTTCTTAAAATAGCTATTTTCAGCATAAATATTTGCAATCGCATTTTCTATATAAAGATTTTGGTATACGTCTATTCCAGCTAACTGTTGATTTAACAATTTTTTTAATTCTAAAATACAATATTCGTAATCAATTTTCTTTAATATGTAAGCTGCTACATGATATTGCCATTGAAGAAATTGCTGGAATTCAGGATGATATTCTTCCTTTTTCAGCTCATTCCATACTTTATTATAAATTTCTTTATATTTCTTTTGCTTACAAAGCATAATGATTTGATCTTTAAACTGTTTTTTTCTTTCAATATCGGAATAAATGAGTACCTCATAAAAATGAATAATAGGAACTTGTAATTTTGCTGCGATACCTTGCAATATATCCATACTTGGGTATACCGCACCCGATTCAATTCTACTCACTTCCGATTGATGACATATATTATCGGATAACTGTTTCTGTGTTAATCCTCTCATCACCCTAATTTTCTTAATTTCACTTCCTAATTTTTCTGCGTGCATACTTACTCACCATCCCATTAGAACAATCTAATTTTTTGAGTTGTCATACCACTACAATAATGTGAATTCGACAATTTTTGATATGAAATAATGCATAATATATATAAAATTCGGCAAATTTTTCATACAATTCATCTCACATACAATAATAGATTAGGAGTGTTATAGATGAATTATAGAAAACTTGCTAGTGCTTTCGTTACATTCGGTCTTCTTTGCCCTTTATCAACAGAAGCTATTCATGCTCAAGAATTAAACAAAAGTGCAGTCAAAGTTGAAATTGCTCAGCCTGGTTTAACAATCGGGAAATTAACACAACCTCAAAATGATACGAAAGAAAATATTGCTAAAAAGTATTTAAAAGGTGAGGTAAATGGGGCAAAAGCTCAACAAGAACAAGTTACTACTGAAAAAAATGTAGATTTCCAACCTACAAATAAAGAAACCAAAGAAAATCAAACCGAAGTTCGCCTTGCACAAACATATAAAAACTATAAAGTATATGGCCAAGATCTCATTGTAAAAGTAGATAAAAATGGAGTAATCACAACTGTTAGTGGTAAAGTTGTTCAAAATTTAAATCAACAACCTAATCTTACTATAACAAATTTTTTGTCGAAAAATGAAGTAAAATCTAAATTACGCGATATAGTTCAAATTCCAAGCGATGCAGTTGAGACAGAATTCTCTAGCGAAACCGTTGTTTATAAGAAAAAAGATGGCTATTATACATTCGCAACTGTTATTACATTTACTTATGAAAACAATGAACAAATTATAAACGGCAATGCTATCGTTGATTTAAAAACTGGAGAAGTACTTTTCCAAGAAAAGTTCATTAAAAACAAAGAGAATAAGACTATAAATCAAGTAACATCACCTAGATTATCCCCTGCAAGTGAGCAAGGAACTGGGAAAAATGCACTTCAAGAAAACATCTCTTTCAATATTGCCAAAGGAACTGATGGAAAATTTTATTTAGCGGATTTATCACGCGGAAATGGTATTTATATTTATAATGCAAACTACGCCGATTCCCTTGGAGGATATAGTCAAGCTGGTTATCCAGGGACACTAATTTCAAGTAGTACTCCTAATTTTGCAGATAAAGAAGCCGCGGGCGCTATGAAGAACATGAGTGATATTTACGATTACTTTAAGAAAGAACATAATCTAAAAAGTTACGACAATAAAGATTCAAAAGTTGTTGCTAGTGTACACGGTTTTGATTCTACTGAAGTTAGTGATGGTGTAAAAGAAGACTATGTAAATGCATTTTGGCATCCCGCTTGGAACCAAATGGTATTTGGTGATGGTTTAGACGGAAAACTAACATCCGCTCTTGATGTAACAGCTCATGAATTTGGACATGCTGTATTCAGCGGCACGACGAAAAATAAAGTCGTGAGATATCCAAGCGCTGAAACATCTGCACTAAACGAGGGATTAGCGGATTTCTGGGGTACACAAATCGAATATTACGTAAAGAAAGATAAAGGAAACTGGATTATGGGCGATACATTAGGTGGCCTAACAATTCGTGATATCCCAAGGGAAATTGGTGACGGCGGTCATAAACTATATACAAATTTACAAGATTTCTATAACGATGGTAATAATCAAGAATCACACGTGAATTCTGGTATTATCAGTCACGTATTATATCAATTAGCTGAAGGTAAAACATATAACGGTGTCGCTGTTCAAAAACAAGGAAATGAAAAAGTAAGTAAAGTTGTTATGCGTGCATTGCAAAATTATGCAACTTCCGCTGAAGACTTTGAATCACTTCAATCTCATATCGTACAAGCTGCAAAAGATTTATATGACACTTCCGTATCAAATGAATTTGCAAAGGCATTTGAAGCACATGGTTACAAACCATTACAAAAAGTAAATCAAGTAATAGAAGTACAATAATTATAAAAAGAAGGTTACCTCTCATAGGCAGCCTTCTTTTTATATCCAACCCTTTTCTTCCGCAATTGTAATTGCCTCAATTCTATTTTTCGCATCGAGCTTCGTTAATACTTCAGAAATATAATTACGTACTGTACCCGGCGAAAGATAAAGTGCCTTCGCAATTTCGTTTGCCGTCTTTCCTTCTTTCGCAAGCAACAATACTTCCTTTTCGCGATCTGACAACGGATTTTGCTCCTGCCATAGGCCGAACATTAAATCTTGGGAGACCTCTCGTTTTCCCTTCATTACATTACGAATTGCTGCTGCTAAATCTTCACTTGGGCTATCCTTTAATAAATATCCGTGCACACCAGCTTTCATTGCTCGTTCAAAATAACCAGGTCTTGCAAATGTTGTTAAAATCATTACTTTGCATGATGATTTTTCTTTCTTTAAAGTCTCAGCGACATCCAATCCACTTTGAATCGGCATTTCAATATCCATAATACTTACATCTGGCTTTAACGATTCAATTAATTTTAACGCCTCTTCCCCGTTCGCAGCTTGCCCAATTACTTCGATATCATCTTCTAGATCAAGCAGGGCTCCTAATGCACCACGAAGCATCCGCTGGTCTTCTGCAATAATAATTCGAATCATGCCCTCACCTCATCTTTTCCTGTTCTAATAACAACTGGAACTTTTACCGTTAATAACGTCCCTGGATTAATTGTACCTAATTCAACAAATCCATCAATAAGAGCAATTCGTTCTTTCATGCCGCGAATACCATTTCCATCATGATTTTGATCTGTTAAACCGATTCCGTTATCTTCTACTTTCAAAATCAGTTCACCTTGTGATTCTAATACAGAAACTGCGCACCGCGTTGCCTTACTATGTTTTACAACATTTGTAACGGCCTCACGTAAACACATCCCGACAATATTTTGTTCAATTGGTGATAACGAGCTCGATCTTGCTTCTTGCCTCACTTCTAATTCAATATTAGCTGCTTGTAAGATCGCTTTTATTTGCTCTAGCTCTTCTTCTACCGTAATCATACGCATATCAGAAATTAATTCTCTCAGCTGTTTTAAGGCTGTACGAGACGTTTGTGTAATTTCCTTCGCTTCCGCACTTGCACGCTCTGGATTTTTCACAATTAACTTCTCTACAAGCTGGCTTTTCAAAGTAATAAGAGATAACGTATGCCCTAATGTGTCATGAAGATCTCTTGCAATCCGCTGCCGTTCTTCACGTTTTACTAAGTCTTTAATTTGCTCGTTCGCCTGATCCAATTGATTTCTTAACATCTTTTTCTGATTAAAATTGCGCATACCAAATGGCGTAAGAAGCATTAAAATAAACATTGGAACGATATTTACTAAACTTGTAGTTGTTAGTTGATTCATATTTACAAATAAAAATGCTCCAAGCATGATAACTAACGAACATAACAGCACTCGAAATACTTTCTTATTTGGCGCAAATCCCATCGCACTTGCTGTGAAAAAGCCAAAAAATATCATAAAAGGATTATAAAATAAAGCAAATAAAAAGATGAGTACCATTTGAATACACGCCCAAAAAACAAACGTCCTCTGAACAAAATAAAGCTGACGGTATGTGACGATAAAAATTATCAACATACCGCTTCCTATTACAAGCTTCCATCCTGATGCCTGCGCTAAGTGATAAATTGGAAATAATAGATAAACAAACCACATATACGGGAAGAATCCCATATGTTTCGGAAAAATCTCAATCCTCTTCTTCTCTATCATTTATACCGCTTCCTGTCTTTTTCTTATATATATTGATACTACAACAAATATAAGGAAATAACCTCCTAATACCGCGATATTTTCCCATCCAATTGATTTTCCAGCTACAATATCCCACGCACCACTTCCGAAATGGTATGTCGGTGTCCATTCACCAATCGTTCTTAATATTTTTGGGAATACTTCAATCGGCATCCATAACCCGCCAACTATAGCTAAACTCATATTTAAAATATTTGCTAAGCCAGCAGCTGCGTCCGCCTTCTTAATGGAACCTATTACTGTTCCTAACGCTAAAAATGGTGTTACCCCTAACAATAACCATAATCCCGCACCAATCCATTGCCCTACCGTTAACTCAACATGATTAATTAGTATCCCTGCAATAAAGATAACTAATATTGAAAAAGCATTTACTACTGTTTGAGCGATAATTTTTGCTGTTAAATATGCTCCCTCTGGAAGCGGTGTAATTTTTAGAAGATGTGTCCATCCTTGCCCTCTTTCCTGAGAAAGTCTCACACCGAAACTAAAGAGTGCAGTCCCTACAATACTGAAAGTTGCCATCGAAATTAAATAATGTGCTTTCCACGCATCTCCGTTTTGTGGTACTTGAACAACATTTGTGAAAATGTAGTAAAACATAACAGGCATTAATAATGAGAAAAAGATAAATAATTTATTGCGGAATGTACGTAAAATTTCTATTTTGCATTGCATCCATAATGCTCTCATGCGATTTCCTCCTTCTGATTTGCGACAAACTGTTCGAATGCTTCATCAAGACTTCCACGTTCAACTGAAACATCTGTTACAGGTAAACTCTTTTGATAAATGGCTTTTAAAGTTGCATCCGTATCCTCCGTTGTTAAAATGAAGCGTCCTTCGCTTGACTTTACTTCTGTTACATTTGGTAATTCCTTTAGTAATTTTGTAGGAATGCTTTCCTTCGAGTAAAATGTGATTGTTTTTCGCGAAATCGTCGCTTTCATTTCGTCTGGTGTACCATCTGCGATAATCTTTCCGTTCGCAAATAATAAGATACGATTTGCTAAAGCATCTGCTTCTTCTAAATAATGCGTCGTTAAAATAATTGTTTTCCCTTCACTTGCTAACTTTCGAATCGTTTCCCAAAACATTCTTCGAGACGTAATATCCATTCCGACTGTCGGCTCATCTAAAAATAACAAATCTGGATTTCCCGCAAGTGCAAGCGCAAAATTCAACCTTCTTTTTTGCCCACCTGATAACTTCTCACATCTTTGCTTTCGCTCTGATTCTAAATTTGATAACTGCAGTAACGTTTCTTTCGCTATAGGATTCGTATAATAACTACGGAATAACTCGATTGCCTCTTCCACCGTAATACTATCAATGACACTTACTTCTTGCAGCATCGCACCGAGGCTATTACGAACATCTCTATGCTTTGGACTCTTTCCAAATATAAAGACCTTACCTTCTGTCGGGTCCTTTAATCCAAGCATCATCGACATCGTCGTTGTTTTCCCCGCACCATTCGGACCAAGTAACGCTACTATTTCCCCTTTATTTACATGAAATGAAACATTATTTACTGCGTTTTTATGTTTAAATGTTTTAGAAACACCATTTACTTCAATAATCTTTTCCATCTCTCCACCCCCGCTGTTTCTTATATTTACATTGTATTACTTGGAAAACTTAGGAAACAGTATGATGCGTCATGACATCGATATGACAATTGTCATGTATTCTTTATGAGAGGAATCAACCCGCATATCGCAAGCGAGTAGCAGGACGAAAATAAACATGATACAATCGGATAAGATATATATTCGAGGAAGGACAGTGGTTTTCATGATTATTCGTAATGAACAAGATTTAGAAGGCTTACGAAAAATCGGCCGCATCGTTGCGCTTGCACGTGAAGAAATGAAAAAAGAAGCGAAGCCAGGTATGACAACGAAAGAGCTTGATTTGATCGGTAAAAAAGTATTAGATGAGCATGGTGCTATTTCTGCACCTGAAAAAGAATATGATTTCCCAGGTGTAACTTGCATTAGTGTAAATGAGGAAGTTGCTCATGGTATTCCAGGAGATCGCGTATTAAAAGAAGGCGACTTAGTAAACGTCGATGTATCTGCTGCACTTGATGGCTATTATGCAGATACAGGTATCTCATTTGTTCTTGGAGAAGACGAAGCAAAAGAAAAGCTTTGCCAAGCAGCAGTTGATGCATTTTGGGCAGCAATGAAAAAGGTTAGAGCTGGCTCAAAACAAAATCAAATTGGTCGTGCTGTTTCAAACTTCGCACATAAAAGTGGATACAATGTTATTCAAAACTTAACTGGTCACGGCATTGGTCTTAGCTTACATGAAGCACCAAATCACATTTTAAGTTACTATGATCCAATGGATAATGCGCTTCTAAAAGACGGTCTTGTTATCGCTGTAGAACCGTTCATCTCTATGAAAGCTGATCATATTATTGAACGTGGTGACGACGGCTGGACATTCGTTACACCTGATAAAAGTCTTGTTGCACAATGTGAACATACCGTTGTCGTAACGCGCGGCGAACCAATAATTTTAACAGAAATCTAATACCAAAAACGGCTGTTTTGTAGATTTATTCCACATAAAACAGCCGTTTTTATTTTTGGGAAAATATGTGAACTACTGTTGAACTCTTTATCATTTAAGTATATAATCTTTAGCGGAGGTTACTTAAGCTTATCTTTACTAAAAAGATATTGTAACTAAAAACACCTTCTTTCTTATTGTTTAAACAGTCTCAAAAATGACCGTAGTAACGTGTTAGTCGAATATTCTGTAATTCTTATATCCCTCTAACAATGTAAGAAACTATCATCTTTCAACTTCGGTCCACTAATCGCACAACTCTCTTTAGACAAAATAAATGACTATTTTCAAAGTACATATTGTCTTCATTCTGACCAAAACCAACCCTATCTAGCTTTTTATCTCCACATAACTTTAAGGCAAAAATAAGCCTTCACAAAGGGATACACTACATTGGTTAGTATGTATCGTAAAACTTACCTTTATAACCATTCTTTTTTACTAGATATACATGAAAACTATCTCACATATAAAGGTCTGATATCATTCTTTATATCAGTATTTTTTTCGACATTTTTTGTCGAATTGTGTATATTTCCATAGAACTGTGTAAATATACATTTTGTTTTACGTTAAACAATTTTACTTTGAACATAATCCTGTTTGTCTGAGAACGCGTATAGAAACGGAGGGATAGCAAAAATAAATAGCTTATAACAAATACTTTTAATATTCCATTTGTTCATGTGGAATAAGTCCCCAATGGACAAATGAATGTTCAGAGGAGGAAAAATGAAAAAAATTTTCAATGTATGTTTAATTGTATTCGTACTATTTTCGCAACTTGCTAGTTTTCCATACAATCAAGTAAAAGCGGAAACCTTAACAGGAGATTCCTTATTTGACACTGTTGAAATGAAAGATGCAACGAATCATATTATTGACGAAGCAAAAAATCCTAACAATTTAATAAAGATAGGATCAATCATTCAAGTAGAATACGCTTGGTCAATAAAGGATCAACAAGCTGCACACGCAAATGATACAGCAGTAGTTCAAATACCACTTGCATTAAAAGTATCTAAAGATTTGCAAGGAGATTTAGTAACAGATCAAAAAAATATTGGTCAATATTTTATAACAGCTAAAGATAATAAATTAAAATTAATATTTAATAATCAAGTAGAAAATTTGAAAGACGCTAAAGGAAAAATTAAAGTTGATACCGTGTTTAACTCAACTTTAAAAACTGGAGAAAAATCAGTTCAAATCGCTTTTCCTTTAGGAACAATGGTTCAGCCTATATCAGTTCCTGTTCAAGTAGAAAACTCTAAAGAAGATAGCACCAAACAGGATACTAATAAACAAGCGCAAGATCCAGTAGCTAAACCTGTTACTGACAATCCGGAGCAAGATCCAGCAACTAAACCTGTTACTGATAATCCGGAACAAAACCCAACAACTAAAACTGTTACCAATAATCCGGAACAAAACCCAACAACTAAAACTGTTACCAATAATCCGGAACAAAACCCAGCAGCTAAAACTGCCACTGATAATCCGGAACAAAACCCAGCAGCTAAAATTGCCACTGACAATCCAGAACAAAAGCTAGCAAGCGACCCTGCTGAGAATACAAATTCAGGTCCAAAGCAAATAACAACAAACATTTTAACCAGTGTAAAGTTGACGGATAAAGACGGAAAACCATTTACAGAGGATAACCGTCCAAGTACAGATTCCCCTGCCAATATTGAGTTTACATGGGAACTTTTAAAATCAATGAATGTGAAAAATGGAGATTACTATATTTTTGATCTTCCTAAACATTTTAAGATTTACAATACAATTAACAGTCCTTTATATGATAGTGAAAACCATCAAATTGGTAATTTTACTGTTACAAAAGATGGAAAAGTCACGATGACATTCAACGATTATGTTGAAGAGCATCCAGATGTTGCTGGTAACCTACAATTAAAGACAGAATTTAATAAAGCTGAAATTAAAGGTACAACAACACAAGAAATTCCTTTCCCGATTAAAGATAAGGATGTTTCTATTACAGTTGACTTTAAGCCTAATGTACAAACAGCTACGAATAAAAAGGGTTTACCTGATAGACCAATTAATACAAATGAAATTAATTGGAAAGTAGAGATGAACAAAACGAAAGACCCCCTTAAAAACGCTGTTTTTAAAGATAACATTCCACAAGGTACAAGCTTAAATAAAGATTCTATTAAAGTTTATTATTTAGAAGTTGATGTTAATGGGAATGTAACGCGTGGTGCAGAAGCTGAGCCAACAGATTACAATATTATTTCATCAGATGGCTCAAAATTGGAGATTGCTTTCAAAGATTCTATCAATAAAGCATATCAAATCGAATATGCCACAAAAATTACTGATGAAAATATTAAAAGTTTCCGAAATAACGTTACGATAACGAGTGATAATCAAAAGCAACAAAACGCAAGTTCTACTGTAACGGTTTCTCGTGGTACACACTTAAATAAAACAAGTAAATATGATCCAAAGACGCAAACAATTGAGTGGACAATTACTTACAATGGTGATCAAAGAGAGATCAAAAAAGCTGATGCGATTTTAAAAGATATTTTTGACGATACACACGAACTAGATGCAAATTCTATTGTTGTAAAAAACGCTTCATATAATGAAAAAGGAACGCTTGTAACAGGAGACGCTGTTAATAATTACACTGTAAATAACAAGAAGAATGGATTCGATTTACAGTTTAATGATGATATTAATAGTGCTTATGTGATTACCTATAAAACCAAGCCAACTAATAAAGTTATAGAAGATGGAAAAGTAAAAAATAAAGTTACAGCTGATAATGATTCAAGTAAAGAAAATGAAGCTAGCTTCAAGCAGCAAAATATTATTAAATCTAATAATAAAGCTGAAACAAATTATAAAGACAAAACAACAACTTGGACAATTATAGTAAATAATAACAACTATCCATTAAGCAACGCGATTATTACGGACACCTTTGATCATGGTGGATTACAATTAAAAGATAAGAAACTAGAAATTAAAGACGGAAATTATACCCTTCAAGCTGGGACTGACTATGTTTTAGATGTAACAGATAAAGGCTTCAAAATTACTCTTATAGGTACGTATCAGTCTAATATGACAAAGACATTAGTCGTAAAATATACGACAGACTTTGATTATACAAAGCTAGAAAGTGGTAAAACTTCATTTAAAAATACAGGTAACCTTTCTTGGATAGATACGGATTCTAATCCACAATCAAATAAAGTTGAAGCTAATTTCGATCCTGATACTTTCACAAAGGCAAATGGTTATAAATACGGTTCTTATAACGCCCAAACGAAGGAAATTACTTGGATAATAGGCTTTAACTATAATAATGTTGAGATTAAAGATCCTTATGTTATAGACGTAATACAAGATAAACAAAAATTAGTGCCTGGATCCATTGAAGTGCGCGATATGATTCTAAATGGAAATCCTGATAATGCACAACCTGGTAATGCTGTACCAACTGAGAAATATGAACTTGAAGAACCTACAGAGAAAAATAAAAACACCCTAAAGGTTCATTTCAAACAATCAATTAATTCACCTTACTATATTATCTTTAAAACAAGCCTTGATGGTGAACTTATCCAAGGCACCTACAAAAACGAGGCAGATTTAAAAGATGGCTCTAAAATCGTAAACACCCTTACAGGTGACACTCAAGTAAATAAAGGTGGCAGCTTCGTTACTAAAAAAGCTGTGCAAGACGACAACTATATTAATTGGAGTATCGCAATTAACGAAAGCCAATCAACCATTGCAGATGCCGTTGTAACAGATGATCCAACCGAAAATCAGGTAATTGTGGAAGATTCATTCCACTTATATCCTACAACTGTTGATCCATATGGAAATTTAACAAAAGATACAGTAAACGAATTAAAAGAAGGAACAGACTATAAACTCAAAATAACAACAGACAATAATACCGGAAAGCAACATTTCGAAATTGCCTTCTTGAAAAAAATTGATCGAGCTTATATTTTAGAATATCGCTCACTTATTAATGCAGACGATAAAGAAAAAGTAAGTAATAAAGCGAAAATCACAGGCAATAAGTTGACAGTTAAAAACACAGAAACTACTGAAACGATTGAAGTGAGAATGTCTTCTGGTTCAGGCGGAGGATCTGCTACTAAAGGCCGTGGAAACCTTGAAATTATAAAGGTAGATAACGACAATAAGAACGCACTATTAGCTGGGGCAGAATTTACTTTATACGATCGTACAGGTAAAACTGTTATCCGTAAAATTACAACAGACAAAGACGGTATCGCTAAATTTAATAATTTAAAACGCGATAAATATTTATTAAAAGAAACAAAGGCTCCTGAAGGCTATGTAATTAGCTGGGATTTAAAACAAGGGAAAATTGTTGAACTTGGTACACAAGAGACTACAACATATAAACTTGCAAATAAGAAGTTTGTCGGTAAAGTAGTTTTAACAAAGTCTGATGACCTGAATAAAAACGTCACACTGCAAGGTGCCGTTTTCACACTACTTGATAAAGACAAAAAAATAATTTCAGAACACGAAAAATTAACAACAAATAATCAAGGACAAATTACTGTAGATAATTTAAAACCAGGAACTTACTACTTACAAGAAACAACTGCTCCTGAGCATTATAAATTAGACAGTACACCTATACAATTCACAATCAAAGAAGATCAAACAACAGTAATAAACCGAACTGCAACAAACAGTTTGATTCCAGGATCGGCCATTTTAACAAAATTCGATAAAGATGGAAAAACTTTAGCAGGTGCGGAGTTCAGTGTACGCGATCGATATAACAAAGTAATTCGTGGATATGAAAAATTAACGACAAATGATCAAGGACAAATCGAAGCAAAAGATTTACGCCCTGGAGACTATCAATTTGTCGAAGAAAAAGCACCTAAAGATTACGACATAGATAAAAAACCAATTGAGTTTACAATTATAAAAAGTCAAAAGAAAGCACTTACTGTTACAGCGACAAATCACCTCATTAAAGGTGGTGTCACTTTAACGAAAGTCGATGATGTCGATGGCACTGCCCTTGAAGGTGCTGTATTTAAAATTGTCGATGCGAATGACGAGAAACAAGTAATTCGTGAAAATATAAAAACAGGTTCAGATGGAAAAGTTACCGTTAAAGATTTAGAGCCTGGTGCTTATAAATTTATCGAAACAGAAGCTCCTAAGGATTATATGTTAAGTACAAACCCTATCGAGTTTACAATTGATAAAAGCCAACAAGCTCTTGCTACTGTTACGGCAAATAACAGCTTAAAAACGGGCGAGGTTGAATTATTAAAAGTTGATGAGTTTGGTGAGAAAAAACCACTAGAAGGTGCTGTATTCAAACTTGTCGATACAAATAATAATGACGTTTCCCCTCACACTAACTTAACTACTGATAAACACGGTAAAGTTAAAGTTAGTAACCTACGTCCTGGTACGTATAAATTTATTGAAATAGCTGCTCCTGAACATTACGTTTTACGAGCAGAACCTATTGAATTTACAATCGATAGAAGTCAGAAAGAAACTCTACTTGTGAAAGCTGAAAATGCTTTAAAACCAGGAGATGTTGAATTAACAAAAGTTGATGATATCGATGGTACAGCTCTTGAAGGTGCTGTATTTAAAATTGTTGATGCAAATGATGAAAAGAAAGTTATTCGCGAAAATGTAAAAACTGGTGCGGATGGTAAAGCTATCGCTACTGGCTTACGCCCTGGCGATTATAAATTTATCGAAGTAACAGCACCGAAGTATTACGACAAAAATACAAAACCAATTAAATTTACGATTACAGAAAGTCAAACAACTCAGGCTACTGTTACCGCTAAAAACAGCTTAACAAAAGGCGGTATTGAGTTAACAAAAGTGAATGCTGCAGATGAAAAAGAAACACTTGAAGGTGCAGTATTTAAAATCGTTAATAGAGATACTAATGAAGATGTTCGTACGGACCTTGTTACGAATAGTAAAGGAATGCTAGTTGTAGATGACTTACGTCCTGGTAACTATAAGCTTATCGAAACAAAGGCTCCAACTTATTACGATGTAAATGTAGAACCAATTGAATTTACAATCGAAAAAGGACAACAAAAACTCCTTCCACTTACATTTAAAAATAGTTTAACGAAAGGAAAAGTTAAACTTATTAAAGAAGATGATGTGGAAAGTAGTAAAGCTCTTGCCGGCGCTGTATTCACATTGCAAGATGCAACTGGCAAAGAAATTATGAAAGATTTAACAACAGATGATTACGGAGTATTAGTTATTCCTGATTTAGCACCAGGGGATTATCAATTTATCGAAACAAAAGCCCCTGAACATTATAAATTAGACAAAACACCTATTAAGTTCACAATTAAAAAAGGTAGTAAGGAAGATCTTCCTATCCCTGTTACTGTAAAAAATAGTTTACTTACAGGTGGCGTCACTTTAACAAAAGTTGATGATGTTGATGGCACTATTCTTGAAGGTGCAGAATTTATAATCGTTGACGCTCATGATACTAAAAAGGTAATTCGCAAAGGTTTAACGACTGATAAAAACGGTAAAATTTCTGCTTCTAATTTACGTCCTGGAGACTATCAATTTATTGAAGTAAAAGCTCCAAAAGACTATACCTTAAGCAAAGACCCTATTCCGTTCACTATCGAAAAAAGTCAAAAAGAGAATATTACTGTTACTGCTACTAACAGTTTAAAGAAAGGTGCAGTAACATTAACAAAAATTGACGACATCGATCGTACGATGCTCGAAGGTGCAATCTTTAAGATTGTTGATATGAATGGTAAGGAAGTTCATACGAATCTTGTTACAGATAAAAACGGTAAAATTTCTGTTTCTGATTTACGCCCTGGAGACTATCAGTTCATTGAAACAAAAGCTCCTGAGCACTATGTATTAGATGAAACAACGATTCCATTTACAATTGAAAGAAGTCAAACGAAAGAAATCAATGTTACAGGCAAAAATGCTTTGAAAAACGGTAGCGTTGAACTAACAAAGATGGACGATATTGATATAAATACAAAACTTGCTAACGCCGTATTTAATTTATTAGATGCAGACGGAGAGCTAGTTAAAGAAGGCTTAAAAACAAATGATGAAGGTAAAATTGTTGTTGAAAACCTACGTCCTGGTACGTATCAATTCGTTGAAACAATTGCTCCTGAACATTACGATTTAGATAAAAAACCTATCGTATTTACAATTAAAAAGAGCCAAACTGAAACTCTTCATGTCACTGCTACAAATGCTTTAACAAAGGGTGCAGTTAAACTTTCTAAAGTTGATGATGTTGATGGCACTGTTCTTAAAGATGCAGTATTTAAAATTGTTAATATGAATGGTGATGTAGTTCATAAAGACCTTGTTACAAATGAACAAGGAATAATCGAAATTAACGACCTACGTCCTGGTGATTACCAATTTATCGAAACGAAAGCTCCGAAGCATTACGTTTTAGATGAAACACCAATCAAATTCACTATTGAAAAAGGACAGAAGAAAGCTATTTCTTTAACTGCTACAAATAGCTTAAAACAAGGTAGTATCGAATTACTTAAAGTTGATGATTTAAACACTCAAACAAAACTTGCCGATGCGGTATTTAATTTACTAGATCAAGATGGCAAAGTACTTAAAACAGATTTAAAAACAAACAGTGAAGGTAAAATCGTTATCGAAAACTTACGTCCTGGTACGTACCAATTCGTTGAAATAACGGCTCCTGAACACTATGATTTAGACAAAAAACCAATTATATTTACAATTGAAAAAAGCCAAAAAGATATTGCTACCGTTACTATGAAAAATAGTTTAACAAAAGGCGGCGTGGAACTTTCTAAAGTGGATGACGTCGATGGCACTACTCTTGAAGGCGCAGTATTTAAAATTGTGGATATGAATGGTACTGTAATTCGCAAAAATCTTGTTACGAATCAACAAGGTAAAATTAGCGTTTCTGACCTACGTCCTGGTGATTATCAATTCATCGAGACAACGGCTCCGAAACACTACGATTTAAACAAAGAGCCAATTCCATTCACAATTACAAAGAGCCAAGCTGATCCTATCTCCGTTACAGCTACAAATAGCTTAACGAAAGGCGCTGTGGAACTTTCTAAAGTGGATGATGTAGATGGTACTGCTCTTAAAGATGCGGTATTTAAAATTACTGATCTGAATGGTAAAGACATTCGTACTGAGCTTACAACAGATGTACACGGAAAAATTTCTGTTTCTGATTTACGTCCTGGGGACTATCAGTTTGTTGAAACGAAAGCTCCTGAACACTATAAATTAGATAGTACACCTATTAAGTTTACAATTAAGAAAAGCCAAAAAGAAAAGCTCCAAGTTACTGCTACAAATAGCTTAACTGAGGGTGCTGTAGAATTAGTAAAAGTGGATGATATAAATCCAGATACAAAACTTTCTGATGCAGTGTTTAACATCATCGATGCGAAAGGTAAAATTGTTCGCACTAATTTAACTACTGATAAAGATGGGAAGATTACTGCTACGAACTTACGCCCAGGAGACTATCAATTCATTGAAACGAAAGCTCCGAAGCATTACGATTTAAATAAAACACCTATTAGCTTCACTATCGAAAGAAGTCAACTAACTCACGCTTCTGTTACTGCTAAGAATGGCCTAACAAAAGGTGGCGTGGAATTAACGAAAGTTGACTCTATAGATAAGAAAGAAATGCTAGAAGGTGCGGTATTTAAAATTACTGATTTGAACGGTAACGACATTCGTACGAATTTAGTTACCAATAAAGACGGAAAAATCATCGCTAAAGACTTACAACCAGGAGACTATCAATTTATTGAAACAAAAGCTCCTAAACATTACGACTTAAATGAAGAACCAATTAAGTTCACAATCGAAAGAAGTCAAACAAAGCATGTCTTCGTTACAGCTATTAATAGCTTAACGAAAGGTAGTGTTGAGTTAATTAAAGTTGATGATGCCAAGCAAAACACAACACTTGAAGGTGCAGTATTTAAAATTGTTAATAAGGATGGACACGATGTTCGTACCGATTTAACTACTGATAAAAACGGCCGTTTAGTTGTGGATGAATTACCGCCAGGAGACTATGAGTTTATCGAAACAAAAGCTCCTGAACACTATGACTTAAACAAAACACCTATTAAATTCACAGTTAAAAAAGGCCAAGAAAAAATCGCCTCTGTTACTGCTACGAATAGCTTAACTAAAGGCGCAGTTGAATTAACTAAAGTTGATGACATCGATGGTACTACTCTTGAAGGAGCAATCTTTAAAATTGTAGATATGGACGGCAAGGATGTTCGTTCTGATTTAACTACTGATAAAGATGGGAAGATTTCTGTTTCTGATTTACGTCCGGGAGATTATCAGTTCATTGAAACGAAAGCTCCAACTGGCTATGATTTAAACATTAAACCAATTCCTTTCACAATTACGAAAGGACAATCTCAGATTACCTCTGTTACAGCTTTAAATAGTTTAACAACAGGTTCAATTGAGTTAACTAAAGTTGATATTGATCACCATGGAACACTTGAAGGTGCCATTTTCAATATTTTAGACCAAGATGGAAAAATCATCCGAGAAGGTTTAAAAACAGACCAACACGGAAAAGTAATCGTAAATGATTTGAAACCTGGTAATTATCAATTAGTAGAAACACAGGCTCCTAAAGGCTATCAATTAGATGCATCACCAATAAACTTTACAATTGATAAAGCCCAAGCTACACCACTACAAATTACAGTTTCAAATAAAAAGATTGAATCTTCGTCAGGTGGAGATGACAAGCCAGTTACTCCTCCAAATAAAGAAGAGAACAAAGGCAATGAAACATCTGAGAAACACGAAAACGGAACTTCCGAAGAAACATCGAATAAAACAGATAACAAACAGCAAGATGATCGAAATACGGATAAACACCTTCCAAATACAGGTCATAAAGAAGACCCTACACAAACAGTAGGTATCCTTCTTCTACTAGCTGGATTATTAAGTATTTTGGCTACAAAACGCAAAAAAAATTATTAATAATTTTTTCACATCCAATCAATCTCTCAATTGATTGGATGTTTTTTTATACAAAAAGGACGATACATAAAGTATCGTCCTTTTAACGGGGTGAGGCTGCCCAAAAGTACGGAAAACCTTTGAACAGCCTCTTATTTTCATATGGATGCCTTACATATATCACTGATAATAATTATGAAATGCGGAAACATAATTACCATCAACTGATTCAAACACGAGAAATGAAACCCTACAGTGGTTCCATTTCTCTACATAATCTAAAGTTTGGGTACACTAGATTCATGCAATGTAGGAGCTTTCAGAGTAGAAAGCGAACCTTCGTTTAAAATGATAGCATACATATCTTCCTCAAAAATATGCAAATATGCATATATTGTTTTTATTTCTCAATGTCAGAATATTGAAAAACAAAAGACTCGAAGGTAAAATAAAGTCATTATCCGTCTTCTTTTGTCAGTCACAGAGAATAGAAGAATAGGAGAGGAAAAAATGAGAAAATCATTGAAACAAAAAATAGTAAGCTCTTTGCTTGCTGTATCACTCGCTGTTAGCTTAGCTCCAATTGGGCAAGCAAAAGCGGATTCCACGTCAGAGGTTACACAAACTCCATCTATTACAAAACAGATTGATCCAAACCGCGCGATTGAACATGTTCGTTTCTTATCTGAAACAATTGGTCCTCGCCCCGGTGGAACAAAATCCGAAGAATGGGCTTCTCGTTACATTGGTATGCAGCTTAAATCAATGGGCTATGACGTAGAATATCAACCATTTCAGGTGCCCGATCAATACGTTGGATTCATTGAATCACCACTATCAACAAAACGTAATTGGCAAGCTGGTGCTGCTCCTAATGCACTCATTTCTACAGAAGCTGTTACAGCTCCCCTTATCTTTGTTCAAGGTGGGACAAAATTAGAAGATATTCCAAATGAAGTAAACGGTAAAATTGTTTTATTTGAAAGAGGAACGACAGTTACAGACTATAATAAACAAGTTGAAAATGCTGTTAGCAAAGGTGCAAAAGGTGTTCTTTTATACAGTTTAATTGGCGGACGCGGAAATTATGGACAAACCTTCAATCCCCGCCTAACGAAAAAGCAATCTATCCCTGTCTTTGGTCTTGCTTATGCGCAAGGAAATGCATTTAAAGAAGAAATCGCTAAAAAAGGGACAACAATTCTTTCCCTAAAAGCGAGACATGAATCTAAATTAACATCTCTAAATGTTATCGCCAAAAAGAAACCAAAAAAGAGTACAGGTAATGAGAAAGCAGTCGTTGTAAGCTCGCACTATGATAGTGTTGTCGGAGCACCTGGCGCAAATGATAATGCTTCTGGAACTGGATTAGTATTAGAACTAGCTCGTGCTTTTCAAAATGTAGAAACTGATAAAGAAATTCGCTTTATTACCTTTGGTTCTGAAGAAACTGGATTACTTGGTTCGGATTATTACGTGAATAGTCTATCCCAAAAAGAACGCGACCGTATTTTAGGTGTCTTTAACGCCGACATGGTTGCAACAAATTATGATAAAGCAAAGAATTTATACGCTATGACACCTGATGGCTCTACAAACTTTGTAACAGACGCTGCCTTGCAAGCAGGTAAACAACTAAATAATGACCTCGTCCTACAAGGTAAATTCGGTTCTAGTGATCATGTTCCATTTGCTGAAGCTGGTATTCCTGCTGCTCTATTCATTTGGATGGGTGTCGATAGTTGGAATCCATTAATCTATCATATTGAGAAGGTATACCATACACCTCAAGATAACGTATTAGAAAACATTTCACCTGAACGAATGAGAATGGCATTAGACGTTATCGGAACAGGAGTTTATAACTCGCTTCAAAAACCTGTTCCTCAAACTGAACAGAAAGCTGCTTAATCATTTAAAAGACCACTGATTTTATCAGTGGTCTTTTATTGAGAAAAAATATATATGCATAAAAGCATATTTTATCCTACCCATTATCGTATACAATATTAACTGTAACAACACCGATTACAACTAATAAGGAGGCTTTTTCTATTATGAAAAAAATGATTTTAGCAGGTGCATTAACTTTAGCAGGAATTACTGGAGCTACTGCGTTTATTCCTGAAACAAAAGTCGCTGCTGCCGCTCAAGAACAAAGCTTTACAAAATTTTATTCTTTGCAAACTGGAGGTAGTTCTGAACAAGAACCTATTTTCCTTCAAAAAGGACAAGAACTAACAATTCATCCTAACAGCAAAACTCCTAGTTACAGTGTTTATGACTCAAATCATAACCTAATTGGACGTTATTCTGATGGTTACGGCCGAATTTTCACTGCAAAAACAGATGGAAATATGTATGTTCAATTTCATGCACCTTACGTTTACTATAGTCCTGTTAGTTTTTCTGTTACTTATACTATTCAATAAAAAAGAGGTCCTTTATAGGGCCCCTTTTATTTCTCTTGCCAATTCACTTTTACGAATCCATCTTTCACTTTTAATCCGCTTATATTCAATACATACTCTTCATTTGCTTTTAAAGTAACTGTAAAACTACCTTTTTTCGATTCACAGATTTCCTTTAACTCTTTTATACCTTCTCCTCGTCTTTCATACACGCTAAAACATAAGTTCCCTCGTTTTGCATCTGTCTCATAAAAAAATGTCACTTCTGTGTCCTTCTCATACTGAAGTTCAATATCTTTACCGGCAATATCCCATGATGAGAATTTCGCCTCGTAACTTGTCTCCCCTTGCTTCTCATTTTCTAAATATATATCTCCTGCTTTCCACACGTCATCTAACGTTTGTGCAAAAGCAAAACCACTAAATAATACAAACATTGTACTTGCCAATATCGCAACTAATGTTACTTTCTGTTTTTTAACAAAGTTCATCTTATATTCTCCTTCAACTTTCTTTTTACTTCTTCTTACCATATATAACAAAAAACCGATAAAAAATGGAAATATAACCGCTAAGACACTCCAGCCTTTACTCATTTGATGTGCTTTAGCATCTGTATATACCCATGATGCAACACATATTAAAAGTGCTATAAAAGCTAAAAACATCGTCACTCCAGCTACTTCAAATAGTACAAACGGATTAGCGAACTCTTTCATGTAATTTATACTCCTTCTTTAAAAATGACTGTATTACAACATATATCGGAATGTATACATGCATCATAATCACAATGGCTATTAACATAGGAATTTTATAATCCAAATGAGTGACAAATTGTTCTATAACAATTGTTAACAAAACAATCCAAATGGTGTGAATACAAATCATCCATTTCCTCTCTAACTTCTGAGCCTTTCGCACGCCCTGCTTCGTGTTATTTATTAGCTCTTCGCTTGGAGTTATCTCTTCTGCTAAACTGCTCTTTATTTTCTGTTCAAATTTATCTTCCTTCATGAACGAACCCCTCCAAATGTTCTCGCATTTTCTTTTTCCCATAATTAAGCCGATACTTTACCGTACCAATCGGTATATTTAATATTTCGCTCATTTCTTTATAAGAGTATTGTTCATAATAGTAGAGTACGAGCACGGTTTTATATTTTTCATTCAATAGCTGTATAACTTCCAGTATCATTTCCGCTTCCACTTTTTGAATAAATTCTTCTGATATATTCACATCATCTGCGAAATCTATTTCTCCACCATCCTCTTTATGAAACAAATCCAATATTCGATCTTTCCACCTTTTTTTCTTACGATAAAAATCATAAAACGTACGAACACAAATTGTAGTAATCCATTTTTTATAATTCTCCACGTAAGAAAGTTGGTGCCGCGATGAAAAAACTTTTATCCATGTCTCTTGAAAAATATCTTCCGCGTCTTCTTTCGTCTTTGCTAACTTATAGCATAAGGAATATATTTGCTTCTTATATATATCAATTAATTCTTCTACCTTTTCTTCCATTATAAGCCTCCTGTCATTTATATAAGACGACGCAAATTCCCTTTTTGTTTGATAAAATTTTATTTTTTTATTATCTCTACATAAAAAGGCAATCACAACATCGTGTGATTGCCTTTTATTTAAAAACGAAAGTCCGCTTCCGCTTTTCTTTATGTCCAGCTCTGCCTCCTAGTCCCTTCTGTCTAAGAACCTTCCCCACTAGAAGATAAAATGCATCTTCTGTGGGAAAGAACCTTAGCCTTCGGGACTAAACAGTCGGCTCCGCTTTCCTTTATTGTCTAGCTCCAGAGGCTAGAATACTCGGTGGCTTCGCGTCTTCCTCCGAGGCAAAGTACACCTCTCTGTCAGGAGCTCCATCCCCCTCCTATTCTAAACGAGCCGCTTCCGCTTTTCTTAATTACATTTTTTCTGGTGCAGATACTCCTACGATTGCTAATGCATTTTGAAGTGTAGTGCGTACTGCTTTCATTAACTCGTAACGAGCTTTACTTAATTCTAAATTATCTTGGTTTAATACTTTTTCTGCATTGTAGAAGCTGTGTAATGTTGCTGCTAATTCAAATGCATAGTTTGTAATACGGTGTGGTAGACGTTTTTGTGCTGCATCCGCAACTACCGCTGGGAATTCACCAAGTTTTTTCAGTAACTCTACTTCTTTTTCAGAAGTAACAAGTTTGTAGTTCACATCTCCGCCTGTAGCTAATCCTAATTCTTCACCTTGGCGAAGGATGCTGCATACGCGAGCGTGAGCGTATTGTGCATAGTATACTGGGTTTTCATTAGATTTTGATACAGCTAAGTCCATATCGAAGTCTAAATGAGAGTCACCGCTACGCATTGCGAAGAAGTAACGCATTGCGTCCACGCCTACTTCTTCCATAAGCTCACGAAGTGTAACTGCTTTACCCGTACGCTTACTCATCTTCATTTTTTCACCATTTTGGTATAGTTGTACCATTTGGATGATTTCTACTTCAAGCGTGTCTTTATCGTAACCAAGTGCTTGAATAGCAGCTTTCATACGTGGAATATAACCGTGATGGTCAGCACCCCAAATGTTAATTAACTTATCGAAACCACGCTCTAATTTATCACGATGATACGCGATATCTGGCGTTAAGTATGTGTAAGAACCGTCATTTTTAATTAATACACGGTTTTTATCGTCACCGTAAGTCATTGAACGGAACCAAGTTGCACCGTCTTCTTCAAAGATCTCGTCACGCTCTTTTAATACCGCAAGAGCTTGATCGATTTTTCCGTTTTTGTATAATGATGTTTCTGAGAACCATACATCAAATTTAACGCGGAAGCTTTCTAAGTCTTTTTGAAGTTTTGCTAACTCATATTTTAAACCGTACTCACGGTAGAATTCATAGCTTTCTTTTTCATCAGCTTTCGCATAACGATCGCCAAACTCTTCTGCTAAACGTTTACCAATTCCAATGATATCCGCACCATGGTATCCGTCTTCTGGCATTTCTTTCTCTAAGCCTAAAGCTTGCATGTAACGAGCTTCAACAGAAAGAGCTAAGTTATGAATTTGGTTACCAGCGTCATTGATGTAGTACTCACGAGATACATCGTATCCTGCTTTTGCTAATAGGTTACATAAAGTGTCACCTACTGCCGCACCACGTGCATGTCCTAAGTGAAGGTCACCTGTTGGATTCGCAGATACGAACTCAACTTGTACTTTTTCACCTTTACCAGTATTCGTTTCACCGTAAGCTTCACCAGCGTTTACGATTGTTGGAATTAAATCTGTTAAGTAGCTATTATCCATATAGAAGTTAATAAAACCAGGACCAGCGATTTCGATTTTTTCAATAGAAGCTTTTGCTTTATCGAAGTTTGCAACTAGTTCTTCTGCAATCATACGAGGTGCTTTTTTCGCAACGCGTGCAAGTTGCATTGCCATATTTGTAGAGAAGTCACCATTTGTTTTATCTTTTGGAGATTCTAATACAACGTTTGGAATCTGTTCTTCTGTCGCTAATTCTGCCTTTAATACAGCAGCCTGAATTTCTTCTTTAATCAATCCTTTTACCTGTTCTAAGGAATTCATTATTTTGCCTCCTTCAAATTAATTGTAATAGTATATCTGCCAGCTTCTTGTTCACTTAGAAGCAATGCGTACGTTAAGAAGAGTTGTCCTTTTTTCTTTTCATCCGACCATTTAAAAAGAACGTTATCAGTCTTTGTTTGCAATGCAAACGTACCAAGTTCACTCGTATACGTACCAGTTGTCCATTCACCTTTCACATGCGTCTGACGCATAGAAACAGCACCTGAACGCATAATGAGAACTTGTTCATCTTGAATTTTAATAATTGTTTTCACTTCGCCTTGTTCGTTCGGCTCCTGGAATGTTACATATGTACCTTGACCTTTTACATAGTATTGACCATTTGCTTCAAAAGCAACGGTTTCCTTCCTCGCCCCTTCACGGATTTCTGTTACGAAATGAACGTGTACCGGCAAGCCTGCAAGTTGTTTCTCCACGTCTTGCACACCTTTCAAATATTATAGATATTAAATACTACTTATAATAAATCACTTTTCCTATCATATCAAAAAAAGACTCTGTCTGTCTGCTGAAAAATCAGGAAAACTCCATTTCAAAAAATAATTCACTTCTACTTTATTTCATATGATAAAATATTTTTCAAATCTAAATATTCTTTCAATTAAAGAGGTGAATGTAGTGATACCAACAAAGTTAAAAAAGGGTGCTGAAATACGAGTGATTTCACCATCGTGTAGTTTAAGTATTGTTTCAAATGAAAATAGAAAAATTGCTATAAAAAGATTAACTGACATGGGCTTTCAAGTTACATTCTCAAAATATGCTGATGAGATAGATCGATTTGCTTCCTCCTCTATTTCTTCCCGCATTCAAGACCTCCATGAAGCATTTCGAGACTCTAATGTAAAAGCTATTTTGACTACACTTGGCGGATACAACTCAAATGGTTTATTGAAACATCTCGATTATGATTTAATTCGTGAAAACCCGAAATTTTTCTGTGGTTATTCTGATATTACTGCCTTAAATAATGCAATTTACGCAAAAACAGGGCTTGTTACATATTCAGGACCCCATTTCTCTTCGTTTGGAATGGAGAAAGGGCTCGGGTATACAACCGATTACTTTTTAAAGTGCTTAACTTCTAATGAGCCTATTGAAGTCCTTCCATCTGAAACATGGAGTGATGATTCTTGGTATATAGATCAGGAAAATCGAGAATTTATTAAAAATGAAGGATATGTTTCAATTCAAGAAGGAGAAGCTACGGGAGATATTATCGGTGGCAATATGAGCACATTTAACTTACTGCAAGGTACACCATATATGCCAAATTTAAAGGAGAAAATTTTATTTATTGAAGAAGATAGTTTAACTGGAACATCTACTCTTAAAACTTTTGATCGTTATTTACATTCCCTTATGCAGCAGCAAGGTTTTGAATACATAAAGGGAATCGTTATAGGAAAGATGCAAAAAGGTGCAAAATGTACGATAGAAGACATTCAAGAAATGATTGCTTCAAAACCTGAACTTGCACATATCCCTATCATTGCAAACGCAAGTTTCGGGCATACAACCCCGATTTTCACTTTTCCAATTGGTGGACGTGCAAAAATTATTTCTCACAAAGAGAAGACATCTATCACTATTTTAACGTACTAAAAAAGGAGCGAATGAGTCGCTCCTTTTATGGTTTTTCTATTTTTTCCAACGCTTTTTGCGGAATGGATTCTTTCGGGATTTCAGCCCATCCTTTTCCTTGCATACCTTTTGCATAAATTTTTATAAACGCCCCCGTATGCAATTCACGGTTCATCATTCTTTTAATAACCTGTAACTTTCCATCTTCTGTATACCCTTTAAAAGTATACAAGTATTCTCCGTCTTTTTTCTCACCTTTATCTATAACCGCATAATAATCTTGTATTTCTTTATTTGAAAAGAAGTTGTCTACAAAAGCATGTACACCTTCTGTTTTTGTGTTCAAATAATACGCTGTTCCACCTAGAATAATGGCGAATACAGCTAAAACTTTAATTACCAATTTCATACATGAACCTCCTGTTTGCACTTCTTTCTCGCTAGTATTATATCTATACTTGTATTATACGGAAAAGAGCATACTATACTCTATCTAAAAGTCTTACACTTTCCTTACATTATTGTAAGGGATTTTTTCTTACAGCCAGTTCCCAAGAAAAAATTTTTCCGTTTCATACACTTTTATATTATTATTGAATGATACGAATTTTTATTACAAAAATCAAAGGAGACAGTTTTCAAATGGCTATCTTGCAAGGTTTAGCACTATTACTTGTTGTACTTTGTCTATTTACACTTTTCAGTTACCGTGCGCCTTACGGAATGAAGGCGATGGGCGCTTTAGCTAATGCAGCAATTGCAAGTTTTCTTATTGAAGCATTTCACCGTTATATAGGTGGAGAAATGTTTCATAATGACTTTTTACAATCAGTAGGAGAAGCTTCCGGTAGTATGAGCGGCGTCGCAGCAGCGATTTTAGTCGCATTAGCAATCGGTGTTTCCCCCGTATATGCTGTTTTAATTGGTATCGCTACTAGTGGATTCGGTATTTTACCAGGATTTTTCGCTGGATACGTTTGTGCCTTCGTCGTGAAATTTCTCGAAAAGAAATTACCAGCTGGTGTGGAATTTTTAGCAATCCTATTTATCGCTGCACCAATCTCACGCGGAATGGCAATGCTTATGGATCCGCTCGTTAACGCCACACTTGGTAAAATCGGTTCTATGATTTCAGTTGCAACTACAGAAAGTCCTATCATTATGGGGATTATGCTTGGTGGATTAATAACAGTTATTTCTACCTCTCCACTGAGTTCTATGGCACTAACTGCAATGCTTGGATTAACAGGTTTACCAATGGCAATTGGTAGTCTGGCCGTAGCAGCTTCAGCCCCAATGAACTTTATTTTCTTTAAACGATTAAAAATTTGTTCAAAGAAAGATACAATTGCTGTAGCAATCGAGCCTTTAACACAAGCCGATGTTGTTTCAGCAAATCCGATTCCAATTTACGCGACAAACTTCGTTGGCGGTGCACTTGCCGGTATTATTACCTCTCTGTTCCAGCTCGTTAATAATGCACCAGGAACAGCATCACCAATCCCAGGACTTCTTGTCTTATTCGGATTTAATGACGTTGTAAAAGTAACAATTGCTGCTATATTATGTGGGATCGTTACCACTATTGTCGGATACATCGGATCTATTGTGTTCCGTAAATATCCGATCCGCTCTGCTGATGAAATTCGCGGAGTTACTTCGGAAGAGAAGGTTGCATAAGAAAAAGAGCTATTCCCATCGTTTAGGAATAGCTCTTTTTTGTGTCGCGTAACAGTAAATGAAATTATATCGGCGGTTTTTTAATAGATCAGCGCAACTCGAATTATATCAGCGATTTTTTTAATATATCGACTTACCGACACATAACGACAAAATAAAAGCCCTCTAATCATATAGAGGGCTTTTATTTTATCTAGCTGCAGCGGCTAGAATGATCGGTGGCTTCACTTTTATTTCACCCAACCGAGCAGCATTTCCCGCACGAATTTGCTTGCTGCGACTGGTGTTTGATCACTATGGTCGTAGACTGGAGCTACTTCTACTAAGTCTGCTCCAACTACATTTATATTTGAATTTGCAATTGCTACGATGGAATCTAATAATTCTTTAGATGTGATACCGCCAGCTTCTAACGTTCCTGTTCCTGGAGCGTGAGCTGGGTCTAATACATCAATGTCGATTGTGACATAGACTGGGCGGCCAGCAAGTTTCGGTAATACTTCTTTTAACGGTTCTAATACGTCAAATTTGTATAAGTTCATACCTACTTCTTTCGCCCATTCAAATTCTTCCTTCATTCCAGAACGAATTCCGAAAGAATATACGTTTTCCGGACCAATTAAATCACACACTTTACGAATTGGTGTAGAGTGGGATAAAGGCTCCCCTTCATACGATTCACGTAAATCAGTATGAGCATCCATGTGGATGATTGCTAAATCCGGATATTTTTTTGCCATTGCCTTAAAAATTGGCCAAGACACTAGGTGCTCACCGCCGAGACCTAGTGGAAACTTATCGGCATCTAAAAGTTTTGATACATACTCTTCAATCATGTCTAAGCTGCGTTGTGCGTTTCCGAATGGTAATGGGATATCACCCGCATCAAAATATTTTACCTCTTCTAGTTCACGATCTAAATACGGGCTATATTCTTCAAGACCGATTGATACTTCACGAATACGTGCAGGGCCAAAACGAGATCCCGGACGGTAACTTACTGTCCAATCCATAGGCATCCCATAAATAACTACCTTTGACTCTTCAAAACTTGGATGACTTTTAATAAATACTTTACCTGAATAAGCTTCATCAAAACGCATATTCTTTTCCTCCTTATGTGGAACTTAAGGTATCCCAACCTTTCACTATTTCTCAAATTTGGAGCGAATTGCTCCTCTTTCTCGATTTACCGGGTCTTCTTTTTAACAACAAGAAGACGATTTTCTTTACAGAAGTGTAAGTAGCTAGCATGTTCAAGTCTTCTGGACAAACACCTTAAATGAGCTACTTACACTTTATTTGTTTGATACAATTCTCTTACTTAATTAAATCGCCAACAAATTTCGGTAATGCGAATGCTGCATTGTGTAATTCTTTTGTGTAGTATTTCGTTTCGATTTCGTGGAAACGCTCTTCACTTACTTCTAATGGATCATGTTTTTTAGATCCAATTGTGAACGTCCAAAGACCACTTGGGTAAGTTGGAATGTTTGCTGTGTATAAACGAGTGATTGGGAAGATCTCTTTTACGTCTTTAAACACAGTTGTAATTAACTCTGGTGTGAACCAAGGGTTGTCCGTTTGTGCAACGAAAATACCATCTTCTTTTAACGCTTTTGAAATTCCAGCGTAGAAGCCTTTTGTAAATAGGTTTACTGCTGGTCCTACTGGCTCAGTAGAATCTACCATAATTACATCGTATTCATTTTCGCTTTCTGCGATATGTAGGAAACCGTCTCCTACTTTTACTTCTACACGCTCATTATCTAATGCGCCTGCAATTGATGGTAAGTATTGTTTAGAGTACTCAATTACTTTTCCATCGATTTCAACAAGAGTTGCTTTCTTTACACTTGGGTGTTTTAACACTTCACGAATAACACCACCATCACCGCCACCAACAACTAATACGTTTTCAGGGTTTGGATGTGTAAATAAAGGTACGTGCGCTACCATTTCGTGATAAACGAACTCGTCCTTTTCTGTTGTCATAACCATGCCATCTAAAATAAGCATGTTTCCGAACTCTTCCGTTTCAACCATATCAAGTTTTTGGAATTCTGTTTGCTCCGTATGTAATGTGCGGTTAATACGCGCCGTAATCCCAAAATGTTTTGTTTGTTTTTCAGTGAACCATAGTTCCATCGTACAATCACGCCTTTCAATGCAAATTTATAATAGGGACATCATTAATGTCCCCTAACAAAAATAAAACAAAACATCCAAAATGTATAGTTAAAAGTACAAAAATACCGAAAATATATTTTAGTCAGAGGGTTCTAACATATGTGCGGAAAGGGTTTGCACCGTAAAAGGAAAGAAAACCCTTTCTTAAGAAAGGGCTTTTGTCTCTATTTCTGCTGGTTTACGAATCGGAATTAGGATCATAATACAACCAACTAACACAACAATTCCACCTACTAAAAACGGACTTTGTGGTGAAACAGTATGACCGATAATTCCTGATAAAATCGGAGCAATTGCGCCCCCTAACCAACGAACGAAGTTATAAACACCTGACGTAACAGATCTTTCATAAGGTGAAATATCCATTACATAACTTGTGTATAATGCATTGTTTAAACCAGATGCCAATCCTGATAAAACGATAAGAGTAATTTGTAACCACATAATTTTCACAAAGAATAGTGCAATTAAGAAAATCGCAAATACGAGTAAACTACCCTTCAATAATGTTTTTGGTTCATATTTCCCTTCTAGCTTATGTGCTAAAATTGCAGAACCGTAAGCTAACGCGAGTCCCCATCCACAAAATACAAAGCCTAATTGAATAGCTGATAAATGCATAATAAGTGGTGAATATGCTAACACGACAAAAAATCCGTAGTAGTATAGCATCCCTGAAATGGCACCTTGCATAAATGGTTTATACTTCACCAGGTTAATTAATTCTCCTACCCCAGCAGCCTTACGCTTCACTTTTCGCTCTGGTTCTTTTACAAAAAAGAATACTAAAATAAATGCTAAGAAAATTAAAATACTCGTCGCGAAAAACGGATAACGCCAAGAATGACCACCTAATATCCCGCCTAATAACGGTCCGCCAGCCATACCTAAACCGATAGCTGCTTCGTATAATCCTACTGCTTCATGAACTTCTTTACTTAATGCAATCAATAAAGTCATCGCCGTCGCGAAGAACATCGCATTCCCTAATCCCCATCCAGCGCGGAAAAGAGATAATTGAGCAATCGTTTGCGACATACCACATATAAACGCAAATACAGTCACAATCGCAAGACCGATTGTCATCATCCGTTTATCACCAAATCTCGATGCAAATATACCAGCTGGTAACATCATAATTGCCATCGTTAAAATATAAGCGGTAAATAACATTTCAACTTGCCAATGCGATGCACCAATTTTCTCTGCAATAATCGGCAAAATTGGGTCGACTACTCCTATACCCGAAAAGGCAAGGAAGGTAGCCACCACTGTAATCAATCTCCCTAGTTTTTGTTTGCTCTCCATTTTGATTACTCTCCTTTTGTGCTCTCTAAAAATGTTACTGCACGATGTAAACTATCTTCTAGTTCTGCCTTTACACGTTGCATTTGCTCCATTTTTTCGTCTAACGTTTGCACTTGTTTTTCAAGCATATCTTTAATTTCTTGAATCACTTCACGATCACGAGGGTTTTCGCTATTTCTTCTTTGCTCCATTCTTTCTTTTAGTGATAAGAAATGCTGCATTTCTTGAAGTGTGATTCCTAGCACTTCTTTCGCTTCTACAATTCTTTTAATTCTGGCAATATCCTCATCCGTATACAGACGGATATTTCCCTCACTACGTTCTGGGGGATGAATTAAACCAATTTCCTCATAATAACGAAGTGTACGTTTTGTTAAACCGACTTGCTTTGTTACTTCATCAATTTTATACATGTTTATTCCTCCCTTCACTTGATTATTACATTTTACGTTAACGTTAACTTTTCTGCAACTGTTAGACTTTTGTAAATGTTTGTCATATTCAATTGTATTTTCCCTAAAGCAGTTTCATAATAAAAGAAAAGAGATAATAAGGAGAATTTCACATGAGTAAACCACTTATTTTCGCTCACCGCGGAGTAAAAGGAACACATCCCGAAAATACGATGATTGCCTTCCAAGAAGCAGAACGCATTGGTGCTCACGGAATTGAACTCGATGTCCACTTATCAAAAGATGGTGAACTTGTCGTAATTCACGATGAAACCGTCGATCGTACAACAAATGGCGTTGGACTTGTTTCTGAAAAAACGGTAGAGGAACTACAATCATTAGACGCTGGTAGCTATAAAGACCCTTCTTTCCATGAAGCAAAAATCCCAACGTTGCGTGAGATTTTCATTTGGCTTTCCACAACGAACTTACAACTAAATATTGAATTAAAGACAGATGTTATTCATTACCCAAATATTGAGGAAAAAGCTGTTGCACTTGTGCGTGAATATCATCTTTCTAATCAAATTGTATTTTCATCATTTAACCATGACTCTGTTTCATTATTAGCAGAAATTGCTCCTGAAATCCCAAGAGCAATTTTATATGATACACCACTTGCTGATCCAATTTCCGAAGCAAAACATAGAGAAGCAAGTGGATTACATCCAAACTTCCAGTTATTAACGAAAGAATTTGTGCAGTTAGCACAAGAGCAAGGATATGTTTTCCGTCCATATACAATTAATGAATACAAAGATTTACAAACTATGATTGATTATGGTGTAGATGTCATCATTACCGATTGGCCAGCACGTGCCTTTGAGCTCCTTTCTTAATGGAAAGGGCTTTTTTATTTTCGAAATTTCATTGTTTAAAATAAACGAAAACCCTCAATACTAATACAATAACGCTTGTATTAATGAGGGGCTGAAAAAAGATGGATCAAACTATGAATCCAAAACTTAAAAAATATAAACGTCTTTTCTTCACCGCAATGTTTTCGTGCGTCCTTTTCTTCGTTTTTTCTTTTTTTGTTATTATTATAGTTGCAAAAATTATGGGACCTCCTCCTGTTGCGGTCCCGCAAACAAGCGTCTTTTACGCAAACGATGATACTGTTATTGGACAAAGTAACGAAATTCAAAAACGTTACAATGTCTCTCTTAATGAAATTTCACCTTATGTAAAAGAAGCGACCCTTTCTATTGAAGATCAAAGATTTTATAAACATCACGGCTTCGATTTGAAACGGATTGTAGGTGCAATTGTTGCTGATTTAAAAGCGATGGCAAAGGTACAAGGAGCTAGTACAATTACACAACAATACGCGCGTAATCTGTATTTAGATCATGATAAAACGTGGAAACGAAAATTGTTAGAGGCAATGTACACTATCCGCCTTGAAGTAAACTATAATAAAAATCATATTTTAGAAGGATATTTAAATACAATTTATTACGGACATGGCGCTTATGGCATCGAAGCTGCGTCCCGTCTATATTTCGATAAAACGGCAAAAGAGTTAACATTAGCAGAAGCTAGTATGCTGGCAGGTATCCCGAAAGGGCCAAGTGTCTATTCTCCCTTTTTGAAAGAGGATCGTGCTAAAGAACGACAAGCTCTCATATTAGATGAAATGGTAAAGCAAGGATATATTACGAAGCAACAAGCAGCCTCAGCGAAGAAAGAAACACTAACTTTTGCCTCATTAGATACGAAAAAAGTAGCAGAGGTCGCACCATATTTCCAAGATGCTGTACAAGCTTCGCTTCTTCGTGATGTTGGATTAGACGAACAAGCTTTACAACGAGGTGGCTTACGAATTTATACAACGCTAGACCCTAAACTACAAGCTGTAGCAGAACAAGCTGTAAAAGATCATATACCTGACACAACAAACATACAAACTGCTCTCGTCTCTATGAATCCAACGACAGGTGAAGTGGCTGCTCTTGTTGGTGGAACTGATTATAATATGAGTCAATTTAACAGGGCTACACAAGCCGTTCGTCAGCCTGGTTCTACATTTAAGCCATTTCTATATTATGCGGCATTAGAACGAGGATTCACGCCTGCTACGCGCTTAAAAAGCGAATATACTGTATTCACCTTAGGTGACGGCGTTTCAAAGTATAAACCGAAGAACTATAAAGATTATTATGCAGATGATTTCGTAACGATGGCACAAGCTCTCGCAGTCTCTGATAACATTTATGCTGTGAAAACGAATTTGTTTTTAGGAGATGACACGCTAGCAAAAACAGCGAAACAATTTGGAATTAAAAGTGCATTAAAAGATGTGCCTTCTCTAGCTCTCGGTACATCACCAGTAAAACCAATTGAAATGGTTAACGCTTATAGCATGTTCGCAAACGGTGGAAAAGAAGTAAAACCTACTTTCATTCGCCGCATTATGGATCATGAAGGAAATATATTATACGATGCTCATTTAGAGAGTAAACAAGTTCTCGACCAGAGTAAAGCGTTTGTAATGGAAGAAATGATGACTGGTATGTTTAATAAGAAACTAAGCAGCTATGCTGCTGTAACTGGTCAATCGATGTTATCCAAACTATCAAGAACATATGCCGGCAAATCTGGTTCTACTGAAACTGATAGTTGGATGATCGGATTTACTCCGCAAATCGTAACTGGTGTATGGGTCGGATATGATCAACCTAAATCTATTTCAAACGTAGCAGAACAGGGGTATGCGAAGAAAATATGGACTGATACGATGGAGAAGGGCTTAGATGGACAGCCTAAAAAAGAATTTAAACAACCAAGTGACGTCGTAGCGGTTAATATCAATCCAGAGAACGGTAAAATTGCTACAAAAAATTGTCCTATTTCTGTGAAAATGTATTTCGCTAAAGGTACCGAACCGACTGAATATTGTATGGATCACGTCGATGATAAAGAAGAATTTGAAAAAACGACTGAAGAAAAGAAAAAAACAAGTTGGTGGAAAAAATATCTTCCTTGGTAAAAAAAATAGCTGACGGGCATCCGTCAGCTATTTTTTATTCACTTAATAATGCACGGCGCAATTCTTCACTAGATTCGTTCCAAATCGCTTCATTATGTTCTTTCAAGAACGTACCAAGTACCTTTTTAGATGATTCATCCATATGGTCAACCATAATGTGACGCTTCAATGATTTATCCATTTTATTTACGTGTTCTGGAAGTGATTTATATCCACGGCGAATTTCACGGTCAACTGTCATTTCACAAGCTGTTACACCTGCGTAATACGCACCTGTCGCAGTTCTTTCAATTGTTACCCAAACAAGCCAAAATGGTTTTCCGTTTGGAACTTCATCTTTATTTGTTAAAAACTTAATACCTTTTTCTACTGTACTACGCGCATGCATCGCACCGATATCAACGAATGCAGTCTTCTCTAGTACATCAACAAATACAGGTGAAATGTTTTCTAAGCTTAATGCCCCAACACCAAATCCACCATGTCCATCTGTTGAATCATTTTTCACGATATTAAAACCGATTTTTTTCTTTTTCTCTGTCATATGTAAAATCCTCCTCACTTAAAAATTATAAAAGGCCAAAAATAGGCGCAATGATGCTATCTAAAAATACAAATACATGCGGAATAACTACCTGAAAAATAGGTTGAATTGTATAATTACTAAGCGGTGTAATAACAAGAATTAATAACGCAATTGCCCCGTATTTTTCATACTGTGTCATTTTCGCGCGAATATTTGCTGGCGCTAAATCTTCCACAACTCGATATCCATCAAGTGGCGGGATTGGTAATAAGTTAAATACAAGTAAAACGATATTCAGCATAATAAAAATCTGGAAAAATTGAGCTAACGTATCTGCCACTGCAGATGGAATTGAGTATAATACACCAAATTTTAATAAGCTATACCAAATAATTAAACCAATTGCACTTAAAATCAAGTTACTAATCGGCCCTGCAATTGAAACTAATATACCTGCCAGACGCGGTCTTTTAAAGTTATATGGGTTAACAGGAACTGGTCTTGCCCAACCGAATCCAAGAATTAATACTGCAATCAAACCGATAGGGTCTAAATGGGCCATCGGTGATAACGTTAAACGCCCTTGTCTCTTTGCTGTATCGTCCCCAAATTTATATGCAACATATGCATGTGCAAATTCGTGAACGGATAGTGCAATAATAATTGCCATTGCTACTAACGGAATTTCGTGCAATGGATATCTAAATAACTGATCCATACTTCATCTCCTCTTCCATATGTCAAAAAAAGAAATTATTTGTTTTTTCGATTGTTCTTCCCCATAATCCGCTATAATAAGAGTGTAACTTACATAAAAGGAGCGATTGTACATGCCATACGTAACAGTGAAAATGCTAGAAGGACGCACAGAAGAACAAAAGAAAGCTCTTGCTGAGAAAGTAACAGCAGCAGTAAGCGAAACAACTGGTGCTCCTGAAGAAAACATCGTTGTTTTCATCGAAGAAATGTCTAAGAATCATTATGCAGTTGGCGGAAAACGCTTAAGCGACAAATAATTTCAAGTTTTTCATAAGAAGCAGCCACTAGCTGCTTCTTATTTCTTTCCTTCTAACAACTCAATAATTCTCTCTTTATATTTTCCTTTTCTTCCATCTTCATAGATTAAATCATGTGGATAGAATAGCTTTTGGTCCGTTCTTTTCTTACCTGTAATCGCCTCAACAATATCCGATTCACGTGAAAGCTCTCTAAGCTCTCCGTTTGGCATAAGAAGTAGGATTGGCAAACGCTCTTCTTCTTCTCCTGCACGATAAAAGTCATACGGTAAGTCTGATGTTGAATCAACTACTAAATAATACTCCGGATCAAGTCCAATCTTTTTAAATAAACTACTTAATTCCATCCAATTATCTAAACCGTGTTTATCTGTAAATTCTACATATTTAAATAGATTTCGATTCATAAAACGACGGCATAAATCGCTTAAAATTGGATCTTCTTCTTCCTGCCATACTTGGAAGTAGTAATACATAACGTTCTCGTCTAACTTTAAATAATCCTCTACTGTTACTTCTTCTTCAAATAAAGAATAGAAATGAACAGGATGATTTTTGAATGTATAATACTTCTCGTGCAGTGATTTAGCACGGTGTAAAATCTTCGTTAAAATAACTTCTGCACTTCGCGTTACCGGGTGGAAATATACTTGCCAATACATTTGATAACGACTCATAATGTAATGCTCAACAGCATGCATACCACTATTTTTAATGACTACTTGATTCCCATACGGACGCATTACACGCAGTATACGTTCCATATCGAAGTTTCCGTACTTTACGCCTGTGAAATAAGCATCTCTTAATAAATAATCCATACGATCCGCATCAATTTGGCTCGAAATCATACTAATCGCTAATTTATTAGTAGACGTTTTTGCAATTACATCTGCTACCTTTTGTGGAAACTCCTTATCAACACGACTTAATACATCATTAATCTCCGTATTGCCAACGATAATCTTTTGCGTAAATTTCTCATGATCTAATGAAAATACTTTTTCAAACGAGTGAGAAAATGGGCCGTGGCCGACATCATGAAGTAATGCCGCACATAAACATAACAATCTATCTTCAGCATTCCAATTTGGTCTGCCATCAAACACATCATCAATCATACGACGAATAATTTCGTATACACCTAACGAATGAGTAAAGCGACTATGCTCTGCACCGTGAAATGTAAAAAATGTCGTTCCAAGCTGCTTAATACGGCGCAAGCGTTGAAATTCTTTCGTTCCGATTAAATCCCAAATAACACGATCACGCACGTGCACATATTTATGTACTGGGTCTTTAAACACTTTTGTTTCGCTGAGTTTGTCGTTTAAATATACCACTTTCCGACATCCCCCTTTCTTTACTACATTCTTACTTTATATTATAAACGAAATGAGAAACAGAAAGAAATGAAAGACTGTATTAATTACCTTTATAAAAAGAAAAAATCACCTTTACCGAAGTAAAAGTGATTTCCTTTATACATTATTTACCTAAAACGAATTCAGCAACTTCGTCTAAGATCATATCTTTCCCAAGTGGGAAGTAACCTTTGTTTAAGTCTTCATTTTTAATTGTGAATACGTGGTTGTTTTTAACAGCGTTCATGTTTTTCCAAATTGATTCTTCTTGGAATTCTTTTAAGCGCTGAGAACCGTCACCAGTTGTAAATACGAATAAGTAATCTGGGTTGTAATCAATTAAAGCTTCTTTTTGTACTTGTACTAACGGTTTATCAGTTGGTGTACCTTTAACTGCTGGTAGTTTTAAATCATTAAAGATTACACTACCGTAACCGTAGTCACCGTATACGCGGAAAGCATTTGGATATGCAGCCATTTTCATAAATGTTGCTTCACTAGTTTTAGCGACGATTTTGTCATGTAATTTGCTTGCTTTTTCATCATACTTTTTGAACCATTCTTTTGTTTCTTTTTCTTTACCGAAGATTTGACCTACTTCTTCAAATTTTGGACGCCATTGATCTAATGGAGTGTTTAACATAACTGTTGGTGCAATTTTAGATAATTGATCATAAATCTTTTCTTGACGATTATTTACAAGAATTAAATCTGGTTTTGCAGCAGCTACTGCTTCGATGTTAATTTTATCGCCCCAAGCAGAACCAACTGGTTTAACGTCTTTTAGTTTCTTTTCAATATGTGCATCAATTTTTTCTTGAGATGTATTAGCAGTAATAACCGGTTTCATACCGAAAATTAATAATTCTTCTGTTGAACCACTAAGGTCAGCAATTTTCTTTGGGTTTGCAGGAATTTTAATTTCCCCTTTTGCATGTTTTACAGTGCGCTCTTCAGTCTTTGCATCTGCTTTCTTTTCTTCTTCTTTGTTAGAACAAGCTGCAAATAGTACAGAAGTCACAACTAGTACCATTGCTAATAGTGCCATTTTAAAATTCTTCATGTTCCCACTCCTTCTAGCTGTATTTATCTTATAAGTTACAACGAACTATAAGAAACAAAGATAACAATTAATTAATATATATTTATTAATTGTTGTTAATAACCCATTCTAACGGGCGTTCAACTTCCCATTCTTATATAAGAAGCTCAACGTCCATTAGAAGTCCCCCTCTTCACGAGGGGGTTCTACTTATGCTTTTTTACGCAATTGATTACTAATCATCGCTAAATCATATGTTAAACAAATTGGCTTACAGTTTACTGGACATGGAACGATTTGAGCTTCAATCTCAAATACGTTACGAAGTGTTTCACTTGTCATAACTTCATTTGGCGTTCCTTGTTTCATTAACTTACCTGCTTTTAATGCAATCATATGATCTGAGAAACGAGAAGCGTGATTTAAGTCATGGATAACCATAACAATCGTTCTACCTTCTTCTTCATTTAACTTTTTCAATAAGTTTAATACTTCTAATTGATGAGCCATATCTAAGTACGTCGTTGGTTCATCCAATACAAGTAATTCTGTTCCTTGTGCAAGAGCCATTGCAATCCAAACACGTTGACGTTGACCGCCTGATAGCGCTTCTGCTGGACGATTCGCAAATTCTTTCATTCCTGTCACTTCCAGTGCCCAGTTAATGTAGCGATAATCCTCTTCTTTCAACGTGCCAAACCCTTTTTGATGAGGGAATCTTCCATATGACACAAGCTCAAATACAGTAAGACCCGTTGGCACTTCTGCAGTTTGTGGTAAAATCGCCATTTTCTTTGCAATTTCTTTCGTTGGCTGTTTCTCAATTGCTTTTCCGTCAAGATAAACAGTACCTTGCTTTGCCTTCAAAATACGAGACGCCGTTTTTAATAATGTGGACTTCCCACAACCATTTGGTCCAATAATTGTTGTAATTTTCCCTTCCGGAATTTCAACTGTTAACCCATCAATAATTAAACCTTCATTATAGCCAACAGATACCGCATCCACCGCTAAAGTTGCCATACGAAAAGCCTCCCTTTATTTTGTCCTCATAAGTAAATAAATGAAATACGGTGCACCAATTACAGAAATAACAAGACCGACTGGTATTTCTGAAGTTGTTAGTACACTTCTTGAAATTACGTCTGCGAATAAAAGTAAAAACGTTCCTATTAGCGCAGCTGTGGGCAACATAATTTGATGTTTACCACCAACAAGGCGCCTTGCTAAATGCGGGGCCATTAAACCGATAAAGCCAATTCCGCCGGCAACAGCAACAGATGCACCTGCTAAACAAACTGCAATAAATAATAATTTACGTCTTTCTTTTTCTACGTTTACACCAAGGCCAACTGCTGTAGAATCGCCTAGGTTCATTACATTTAATATGTGTGCTTTACTTATAGCAAGCGGTAAGAAAATAACCATCCATGGAAGTACACTTAATACGAATTTCCAATCTGTCCCCCATAGACTTCCCGCCAGCCAAATCGTAGCAAAACGAAAATCGTTAGATGTCATCTTCATAGAGAAAATTAAACTAACAGCTCCAAATCCAGCTGCAACGGCAATACCGACTAGTATTAATCGAGTCGATGAAACGCCGTCTTTCCATGCTAGTAAATAAATAATTACCGCTGCTAATATCGCTCCAACTAGTGCGAAGAATGGAAGAATGAATACAGATAAAAATGTACCAGTCCCTACTTTTCCGAAGAAGAAGTAGACGAATATAACAACTGTTAATCCCGCCCCAGCATTAATACCTATAATACCTGGATCAGCAAGCGGATTTCGTGATAAACCTTGCAAAATCGCGCCTGACATAGCTAAAGCAGATCCGACTAGTATAGCAATTACCATACGCGGCATACGGAATTCAAATAAAATAACAGACTGATCTTCAGCCCCTAGTCCAACCAATGACTTTAATACGTCCATTGGCGGGATTTTAAAAGTTCCTGTATTTAAACTAATAAGAAATATAGAAACGATTAGTCCTACTAAAATCGTTAATATAGAAATGTTCTTTTTTGTTAAGACACTCGTCCTCACATCTTTCCTCTCCCTTCATTACGTGCTAAGTAGAGGAAGAATGGAACCCCAATTAGCGCTGTAATTGCTCCAATTGGCGTTTCAAATGGCGGGTTAATAACGCGAGATAACATATCTGCACATTCAATTAACAGCCCACCTAAGACCGCAGAACATGGAATAACCCATCTATAGTCCGAGCCTACGAGGAAACGAGTCATATGCGGAATTACAAGACCAACAAATCCAACTGATCCTGCCATGGAAACTGCGGAACCCGTTAAAACAAGAACAAGTACTGTTCCGATAAATTTAATCAATGTCGTATTTTGACCAAGTCCAATTGCAATTTCTTCACCGAAGCTCAAAATTGTAATATATCTCGACATCATAATTGCGATAAAAAGACAAACAAGGCCAATTGGCACTAACATATTAATACTTTGCCATTTCACTCCAGCGACTCCGCCTGCATTCCACATGCTCACCTCTTGGGCAAGATTGAAATACAATGCGATTCCAGATGAAATTGCCCCTAATAAAGCACTAATAGCTGCACCTGCTAAAGCTAATTTCACAGGTGTTAATCCACCTGGTGAAGAAGATCCAATTCCATATACAATGCTTGCACCAAACGCAGCTCCAATAAAAGATGCGATAACAAACATTAAATAAGGTGAATTAGGGAAAAATGCATACATAATTGCAATTCCAAATACAGCTCCATCTGTAATCCCCATTAACGATGGTGAAGCAAGTGGATTTCGCGTCATACCTTGCATAATTGCTCCTGATACCGCTAAAAAGGCACCTGCAACTACGCCCCCTATTGCTCTAGGCATGCGAAGCTCTTGAATTACGTTATGATGTGTAATAGATCCATCAAACTGAAATACAGCTTGCCATACAGTCTTTAAACTAATATCTGCAGCCCCAAAAGAAATAGAAACTGCCATGCTTAAAGCTAACAAAATTGTACCCGCTACTAAAATAATAGAAGCGATGAGCGGTCTGCTCTTAATCTCTTTAACATTCTCTTCTTGCTGTTCTATACTGCTTGCGCTCGCTTCCATCCCTCAACCATCCTAACCAACAACATATATTTATTGAAATGAAATTTATTCTCAAATAGTAATAAAAAAATTAGGTGAATTGTTATTTCCCTGATAATGATTCTCAGAATCAGACACTTCTATTCTACCTATCGCTTTAAAAGACTGTCAACCATTATTTTGAAATATAAATTTATACAAATTGGTATTTTAATACAAAAGTTATGTTCATCCTTTAGAAAATGTTCGTCCACACAAGAGTACTTTCGCAGAATAAATCATTCCTCTTATGGGCATAAAAAAAGAAGAGTAATCTTTTCACTCTTCTTTTTCTTACTTATTTAACTTTGCTTCAATTTTCACGATTAACTCATCTTCTGTTGGAGCCGCAACTGGACGGTTATTTACAAATGCGAATGATTTTTTACGACCAGGACCACAGTAAGACTGACATCCAACTTCAATCGTTGCACATGAATCTACTTTTTTTAACTTCGGAACTAACGTTTTAATGTTCGTTGCCTGACAGTCATCGCACACGCGAAACTCGTTTCCCATTACATAACACTTCCTCTATTTTAAACTTTTCTCAAGTACATTTAAAAATAAACACTAAATGGTATTTTACCGCTCTTTGAAGCTCGTTGCAAGTTTCCCTACAAAGCCTATTCTCTACATAATGATACATATTTATATGCTCTCCTACAGAAGCGCTCACCATTCATGGGAAAATTTTTACCTTTCATCGAAATCTACCATATTTTTAAAAGCTTTGTATAAAAGTTTATTTTTTTGCCCATTATAAAAATAGGAAGTTCATAAAAAGAAAGGGAGTTGAATCTATGAAAGTAAGACAAGATGCTTGGACAGATGAGGATGATTTATTACTTGCTGAAACGGTACTTCGTCATGTTAGAGAAGGAAGTACGCAATTAAATGCATTTGAGGAAGTAGGGGATCAGTTAAATCGTACATCTGCTGCTTGTGGTTTCCGCTGGAATGCTGTCGTTCGCTATAGCTATGAACAAGCTCTTCAACTAGCAAAAAAACATCGTAAAGATAAAATGCGTGCTGCAAGCGGTGAACAAGCGAAAAAACGTTTACTTTATACACCACCAGCTTCAGACTCGATAACTGATTATGAAGAATTAGTACAAGAAGAATCAATCGTACAATATAAAGAAGCTATTCCATATCAAGAATCTACTGCTCCTACTGCAAGAAGCTCTATGACAATGCAAGATGTTATTTATTTTTTACAAACAGTCGGATCTTCAAATATAAAAGTGACAGCTCTTGAAAACGAGAATACGAGATTGAAACAAGAAATTAAAGCACAAATTCTTAGGAATGAGGAACTAGAAAAGAAACTAGAAAAATTAGAAAAGCAATCTCATACTGTACAAGAAGATTACGAAACACTTATGAACATTATGAACCGAGCTCGTAAATTGGCAGTCATGGATGATGAAGAACGTTCTCAAACATCTTTCCGAATGGACCGAAACGGTAATTTAGAAAAAATTGCAGAATAAAAAGGATGCATGTAATGCATCCTTTTTATTATTTCACCTCTAAGCTCCCCCTTTATATGTGAGAAAACTCCATTCTTCATTTTTTGCTATAATAGAGATTGTCATTTTAAAGATAAGGGGTTAGTTATATGAGCAATTCCCGTTCCATTTTATCTCAGCCAGAGTGGCGCATTGTAGATCAATCTAGTTTGGGACCAACATTCCATGCACTTCAGTCATTCGCAATGGATGACACATTATGCACAAGCATTGGAAATGGCAAGTCAGCCGCAACAATGCGTTCTTGGGTTCATCACAATACAATTGTCCTTGGTATTCAAGATTCACGCCTTCCGCATTTAAAAGAAGGTATTTCTTTTTTAAAACAAAACAACTTCAATGTTATTGTTCGTAATTCTGGCGGGCTTGCAGTCGTGCTTGATGAAGGTGTTTTAAACGTATCACTTTTATTCCAAGAAACAGAAAAAGGTATCGATATTGATCTTGGATACGATACGATGTGGCATTTGATTAAGGAGATGTTAAAGGATTACGACGTTACTATCGAGGCAAAAGAAATTGTCGGCTCTTACTGTCCTGGTAGTTATGACTTAAGTATTCGCGATCAAAAATTCGCTGGTATTTCACAACGTCGTATTCGCGGCGGTGTCGCTGTCCAAATTTATCTCTGCGCTACCGGAAGTGGCTCTGAGCGTGCCGCACTCGTTCGTGATTTCTACAACCTAGCAATTCAAGGGGAAGAAACACGCTTTACATACCCTGAAATTGTACCAAGTACGATGGCCTCACTCTCAGAATTACTTGGTGAAACCATTACAGTACAAGATTTAATGATGCGTCTTTTAAAAACATTGCAGCAGTTCGCTCCAAAGTTAACAACATCTCAATTAACAATAGACGAGATTCCTTTATATGAGACGAATTTACAACGTATTATTGATCGTAATAATAAAGCACTTGGCTTAGAAAAATAAAGACCGTCGCTATAATAGCGACGGTCTTTATTTCAATTCATTATAGAATTAAAGTGCTTGAGCTGCTGTAATTAAAGCTAACTTGTACACTTCTTCTTCGTTACATCCACGAGACAGATCATTTACAGGCATGTTTAAGCCTTGTAAGATTGGTCCTACTGCTTCGAAGTTACCTAAACGTTGAGCGATTTTGTAGCCGATATTACCAGCTTCTAAGCTTGGGAATACGAATACGTTAGCATCACCTTTAATTGTAGAACCTGGAGCTTTTTTCTCAGCTACAGATGGTACGAATGCAGCATCGAATTGGAATTCTCCATCTAAAGTTAACTCAGGAGCCATTTCTTTTGCAATGCGAGTTGCTTCTACAACTTTTTCTGTTTCTGGAGATTTCGCAGAACCTTTTGTAGAGAAGCTTAACATAGCAACACGTGGATCAATGCCGAATAACTCAGCAGTTTTCGCACTTTCGATACCGATTTCAGCTAAATCTTGGCTGTTTGGTGCAATGTTAATTGCGCAATCAGCGAATACATATTTCTCTTCTTCACGTACCATGATGAATACGCCAGAAGTTTTTGTAACGCCTGGTTTTGTTTTAATAATTTGAAGTGCTGGACGAACTGTATCAGCTGTAGAGTGAGCTGCACCACTTACTAAACCGTGTGCTTTGCCCATGTATACAAGCATTGTACCGAAGTAGTTTTCGTCTTTAAGGATTTTGCGAGCGTCTTCTTCAGTTGCTTTACCTTTACGGCGTTCAACGAAAGATGCTACCATTGCATCCATTTCTTCGTATGTAGCTGGGTCGTAAATATCAACGCCTGCTAATGTTAAATTCATGCTAGCAGCTTTTGCGCTAATTTCTTCCTTATTACCAACTAAGATTGGTTTTACTAACTCTTCTTTTGCTAAACGCTCTGCAGCGCCTAAAATTCTTTCATCAGTTCCTTCAGGAAGTACGATAGAAATGCCTTTTCCTTGAACTTTTTCTTTTACTGTTGTAAATAAGTTGCTCACGAATAAACCCTCCTACATATGTTAAAAAAACTCTATCTTTAAGAATACTGCTTTTCTTCTATATTTTAAACTTATAGCTCCCAAAAAATAGATAAAATAAAAATGATTATATTTTCATAAAATTCAGCCGTTAAATTCACCTTGCTTAAACACTTAAATGTGACAATTTTATGCGCCAAGGTTTTATATAGATGATTTTAAAACTATATATGCTATAGTTAACGTGTAAAACTATCATTAACTGAGGTGAATAGAATGAGTGAAGCAACAACAACGTTAGATGGCTGGTATTGTTTACATGATTTACGTTCTATTGATTGGGCTGCATGGAAAACATTATCTAGCGACGAACGCGGACAAGCAGTGTCTGAATTTTTAAATGTCGTTGAAAAATGGAACGAAGTAGCTACTGCGAAAAAAGGTAGTCACGCAATGTATACAGTTGTTGGCCAAAAAGCTGATATTATGCTTATGATTTTACGTCCAACAATGGAAGAGTTAAATGAAATTGAGACAGAATTGAATAAAACAACTTTAGCTGAATATATGGTTCCTGCATATTCTTACGTATCTGTTGTTGAATTAAGCAACTACCTTCCAGCTGATGAGGATCCATACCAAAACCCGCAAATTTTAGCTCGTTTATATCCTGAATTACCGAAAGCAAATCATATTTGCTTCTATCCAATGGATAAGCGTCGCCAAGGTGATGACAACTGGTACATGCTTCCTATGGAAGAACGTAAAAAAATGATGTACAGCCATAGTAAAATTGGTCGTCAATACGCAGGTAAAGTACGCCAAGTGATTTCAGGATCTGTTGGATTCGACGATTTCGAATGGGGCGTAACATTATTCGCTGACGATGTTCTTCAATTTAAGAAACTTATATACGAAATGCGCTTCGATGAAGTAAGTGCTCGTTATGGTGAATTTGGAACATTCTTCGTTGGAAACATTTTACCAGACGAAAAAGTAGAGAAATTTTTACACATATAAATGGTGAAAAGGAACGAAATTCGTTCCTTTTTTTATTCTTCTCTATATTTATCCTCAAAAATCTCCTTTTTTCTGCACTTTTGAAGAAAAACCAACATTTTTTCAAATTTCTTGTAAAATTGTAACCTTTTTATATGTAAAGATATGCTAAAATGATACGAGCTATATGCTAAATAACGATGCGAAGGTGATAATCTATATGAAAAAAATCTTGTCTATTTTACTATTGCTTGTATTGTCAATTTCTTCCTTAAGAGTAACAACATCCCATGCGGAAGAAAAAATACATATTGAGGCGGCTGCTGCACTTTTATTTGATGCAGATACAGGAAAAATACTTCACGAGCAAAATCCAGATGAATTGCTAGCTATTGCTAGTATGTCAAAATTAATTGTTGTTTACGCTGTTTTAGAAGCAATTAAAGAAGGAAAAATCACATGGGATACGAAAGTAAATATTTCTGATTACGCTTATGAAGTCTCTCGTAATAATGAATTCTCTAATGTACCGTTCGAAAAAGGACGTCAATATACTGTAAAAGAATTATATCATTCTATTGTTATATTCTCTGCAAATGGATCTAGTATTGCTTTAGCAGAACTTCTTGCAGGAAGTGAGAAAAACTTCTTAAATCTTGCAAATGAACATGCTAAAAAGCTAGGATTAAAGAAATATAAATTTGTAAACGCTACTGGCTTAAATAACGCTGACTTAAAAGGAAAACATCCTGAGGGTACTGATCCAAATGCAGAAAACTCTATGTCAGCTCGTGATATGGGTATGCTTTCAAAAGCAATCATTACAAAGTATCCAGAAATGCTAGAGGATACAAAACAAAGATTTAGAAACTTCCCAGACAATCACCCAAAACCAATTCGTATGGAAAACTGGAATTGGATGTTACCAGGAGCTGCTTTCGCTTATGAAGGTACTGATGGTTTAAAAACCGGAAGTTCTGATACAGCTGGATACGGATTTACCATTACTGCTAAACGTGGTGATGTACGTCTTATCTCGGTTATTATTAAAACAAAATCAATGGATGAACGTTTCACGGAATCTCGTGAATTAATCGAATATGGATTTAATAACTTTGAAAAACAAAAACTAAAAGTTAATAAAAACAATACAATCTCTGTAGTAAAAGGGAAAGAAGACCAAGTAACTGTTGCACCCGAAAAAGAAATAACAGTAATTGCGAAAAAAGGTAGCAAAGAGCCTTATAAAATTGGAACTGAATTAGATAAATCTCTTTCTGAAGATGGACATTTAGTTGCCCCTATTAAGAAAGATACCAAAGTAGGCTCAATTACTTTAGAATCAACTGATAAATATGCTTTCTTAGACGGTAGTAAAAGTATGAAAGTTACTGCAAAAACGACAGAAGAAGTTGAAAAAGCAAATTGGTTTGTGTTAACAATGCGCTCTATTGGTGATTTCTTCTCAAACTTATGGTCTAAAGTTTTTTAATAAAAAAGCTGGCTCACGCTAGCTTTTTTTATTTTCCACTCTCAATGTAAAACTTCCTTTGGTTGTCATATCTGAGTCCTTTTTCTCATACGTATGAACTAGTAATTGTTACACACTTCATCTAGAGATAAAGTAAAACTTTAATCAGTGGGGGAATCCCCCGCTGATTATTAGTTGAACCAATCGGGCGTTTACGGGCAGTTTGATCTCCCATCTAATTTCTTTACTTCAACCAAATTTTAGGGCAGGAGTCTTACTGCCCGTTAATGCGGGATAAACCTCTTTCCACAAGGTATTCCAAAAAGAGAGGTGACACATAATGGGCGTTATCGCGTATAACGAAGCAGATGTAAAGCTATTAGCTAGACTGATGCGTGCTGAAGCCGAAGGAGAAGGGCAACAAGGTATGTTAATGGTCGGAAATGTTGGGGTAAATCGTGTCCGGGGAAATTGTTTAGATTTTAAAAAAATACGTAATTTACGTCAAATGGTTTATCAAAATCCTGGTGGTTTTGAGGCAACGCAAAAAGGATATTTTTATCAACGTGCAAGAGAACAGGATATCGCTTTAGCAAGGCGAACGATTCAAGGACAACGTTTTTGGCCTGCAAATTTTGCCTTATGGTTTTTTAGACCTGAAGGCCCTTGTCCACCAACTTGGTATAATCAACAAAACTCTGGTCGCTTCAAAAAGCACTGCTTCTTCCAGCCATCTGGCGAGGATTGTCCTAGCGTATATTAAGGATTGATAATGAGGAGGGATTTTTGAATGGCACAGCAACAAAACCCGTATTATGGAACAGGATTTTATCAACCATCTGGAACTTATGTACAACCGCAACAAATGACTGCTGGACAGCAACAACAACAGCAAGCGATGCAACAACAAGCAGCTCAAGCTGCGCAAGCCCAATATGCAATTTCTCAAGGCATGTTACCTCTAGAACAATCCTATATTGAAAACATCCTTCGCTTAAACAAGGGCAAGCAAGCTACAGTTGTAATGACTTATGAGCGCGGTAGCTCGCTCGGTACACAATCGTATACAGGTATTATCGAAGCTGCTGGTCGTGATCATATTGTAATTAGTGAACCACAATCAGGGAAACGTTATTTACTATTAATGATTTACTTAGATTATGTAGAATTCCCAGAAGAAATTACGTATTTACCTAGTCAACAAGCAACTTATGCTCCAAGACCATAAAAAAAAGCTGGCATATGCCAGCTTTTGTTCTTTATAACCCTTTTACAACTGCAGTTCCAACTAAGATCCACGCCACGATAAACGCTACACCACCAAGAGGTGTAATTGGACCAAAAAACTTAATCCCTGTTGTGCTTAACGCATACAGACTACCTGAGAACATAATAATCCCAGCTACCATAAGCCAACCAGCAGTAGTTAAAAGTGATGATTGAATCTTATCCATCAATAATGCAACTACGAATAGCCCAACTGCATGGAACATTTGATATGTAACACCTGTTTTCCAAACTTCTAACATTTTTGCAGAAATTTTATTTTCTAAACCGTGTGCTCCAAACGCTCCTAACGCAACAGATAGCCCCGCTGCAATACAACCTAGTAAAAAGAAAATTTTCATCTTAATTCCCCTTTTTTACCTTTATCATAAGCAATTTTTACATATAAGCCAAACGATTTATCTCCTAAAAATCAAATAAAGAATTACCGTTTGCATCACTTTCTTTTATATATACTGGCTCATCAGAAATCGGTGCGATTGGTTGCATCGTTATTGGTTGTGATCCGATGATTTGTGATTGAATTTGTGGCTCTCTATACGTAGAAGATTCCACCTGTTCATCTAGTAGTAAATCACATAAAGCACGCACAACTAACAAATGCTCTTTTGATTTTTGCCCTTCACTGCTTTTTGCCTTTGCAATTTCATTCGCCATTTTATTTAAAATTTTACCACTTGATATTTGCATTCCTTGTCACCTCTTACTTTGTAGTTCTTTCTCAAATTGCCCCAGTTTCTCTACTGAACCAAATACTATTATCATATCATGTTCTTGCAGTTTTTCCTGCCCTGCTGGATTATGTATAATATCCCCATTTCTTGAAATCGCTAATATTGTTACATCAAACTGATTCCTTACATTACTCTCTAGTAACGATTTACCAACTAATATTGAATCTTTTCCAACTAGAATTTCTTCAATGACAAATGACTGTTCTATTCCATACAACACTGTATCAATATAATGAACGGTTAATGGATTTGCAATACCTTTTGCGATATGAATACCTGCCATACTAGATGGATTAATAACCTTATTTGCACCGGCACGCCTTAATTTCTCTTCAGTTTCTGGCTTTTCAGATCTCGCCACAATTTTAATCGTATCGTTTAACCCTCTTGCTGTTAATGTAATAAATACATTTTCGGCATCATTTGCAACAATAGCAACTAAACCAGCTGCTTTTAAAATTCCGGCATTATGTAATACTTGATCTTCCGTTGCATCTCCATGTACAAATAAAAGCTTTTCCTGCCCCAATATACTTTCATCTTTATCAACAACGACAAATGGAATATTCTTTTCTTGCAATTCATGTACAACTTGAAGCCCCACTCTACCGCAACCACATACTATAATATGATTTTTCAACTGCGCTATTTGTTTATCCATCTTCTTCCTCCGTACTGCATGAAATAAATTCCCTTCAATAATCATAGCTGCCACTACCCCAATTGCATACGTAACAATACCTACGCCAACAGGAATAATAAGGAGCGCAAATACTTTCCCCGCTTGCGTTACAGGAACGGCATCTCCGTATCCAACAGTCAATACAGTAATCATTGTCATCCAAAATGCTTGAAACAAACTAATCTCTTCAATCGTCATAAATCCTATCGTTCCTAGAATTACAACAAAAGTCATACATATAACTGCTATCCATAATTGCTTACGTGCATTCATACCTTGTTTCAACTCTTTTCTCTATCTACAATCTTTGCCAGTGGAAATAAAATACGTATATACTAGATACGGAATCTATGAAAGAGGTTGATATAATGAAGACATTTCTTTCCGCCTTACAATGGGCACTATTTATTTTAGCTGGAAGCCTTATTGTACCAATTAGTGTCGCAACTAGTTATGGTCTTGATGGTGCTGAAGCTATCGCATTCGTACAAAGAACGTTATTTGTTCTAGGCTTTGCTGGTCTCTTGCAAGCTATATTTGGGCATAAACTTCCTATTCAAGAAGGTCCTGCTGGCCTTTGGTGGGGAATTTTCTCCCTTTATGCGAGTTTAGGCGTCGTATTATTTGGATCAAGCAATGAGACACTTAAAGTTCTTCAATATGCTTTCTTATTAAGCGGTATTATTTGTATTATTCTTAGCGTTTTTGGACTTATTGATAAACTCGTTCGCTATTTTACACCGACAGTCATTGGAACGTATTTATTTCTTCTTGTCGCGCAGCTTAGTGGCTCCTTCTTAAGGGGAATGTTTGGCCTTAATGGAAAACATACAGAAGTACAACCTAACGTATTTATTCTTTCACTCATTGTTATTTTACTATCCTTTTTCATCATGAAGCTACCTATTATTGGACAATATTCCGTTCTTTTCAGTATCGTATGCGGCTGGATATTATTCGCATGTTTCGGATTATCTAATCCAATAACACCAGTGACAGACATAATCCGTTTTCCATCCTTATTTGTTTTCGGAATGCCTCGTGTTGAATGGAACATGGTAATTACGGTCATTTTCGTTACACTCTTACTTCTAACAAATATGTTAGCAAGTATTCGCGTTGTACAAAAGGTTGTCTCTAAATATGAAGAAAACGCTGCATCAGATCGTTTTAAACAAGCTGGCATTATAACAGGAATCAACCAATTGCTAGGCGGCCTATTTTCAGCTATTGGGCCTGTCGCTATTTCTGGATCAGCAGGTTTTATTGCAACGACTAATATTTATAAACGTCTCCCGTTTATATTAGGGTCAAGCTTTATTATTGTCGTTAGTATATTTCCAAAGATTACTTCATTCTTTGCAGCAATCCCTGTTGCAGTTGGTTATGCCGCTATTTATCCTGTATTCGCAAGCATGATTGGTCTCGCCTTTCGAGAATACGAAACTGTCCAGGATAAAGAACGATTATTTAAAGTAGCCGGTCTTTCAATCTTTACAGGAGTCGGAGTTATGTTTGTTCCAGCAGGAGCATATTCCACACTTCCACCATTTCTAGCATCGTTTTTAAGTAATGGTCTCGTTCTTGGATCTGTAATGGCAATCTTGCTAGAAATACTATTTTCTCGTTCCGCTGCAAAACAAATATCTTAAATTGGAAAACTTCCATTATTGCACTCTACCTTTAGAGTTGTTACGATAAAATCAAACTTTAATCATTGGGGTTTTATTCTTCCCCAATGATTATTAACCAATATTATGAGCAACAACTCATAATAATTTATCTACTTCTTTTCAAAGAGGTTTGATGTCTTACTATTATTCCTCAACATCTTCATGAACATGTATTTTGATTTCAATTAAAGAAAGGAATTTTCTATATGACTTATAAAATGATTGTTTTAGATTTAGATGATACTTTATTACGTGATGACCATACTATTTCACCTCGCACGAAAGAAGCTCTAATGACTGCGCAAGAGCAAGGAGTAAAAGTGGTACTTGCTTCCGGACGTCCAACATTCGGTATGCGCAATGTAGCCAAAGAACTTCGTTTAGAAGAATACGGCAGTTTCATTCTATCTTTTAATGGTGCAAAAATTATTAACTGTAAAACAAACGAAGAAATCTTTAGTAGTACGCTATCTCCTGAAATCGTTCACAACCTATTTGAAATTAGTCAAACTGAAGATGTATGGATTCATACTTATATGGGCGATGATATCGTAACGGAAGAAAATAATCCTTATACTGAAATTGAGGGCGATATTACCGGTATGCCAATTGTTGTAGTAGATGACTTTAAAGACGCAGTTAAAGAGCCTGTAGTAAAAGTATTAATGAATAAAGAGGCTGAGCGCCTTGTTGAAGTTGAAAAGAAACTACAAAAACAACTAGAAGGCCAATTAAGCGTGATGCGTTCGAAACCATTCTTCTTAGAGTTTACAGAAGCCGGTGTTACAAAGGGAACGAGCTTAAACAAACTGATCCAAAAGCTTGGCATTAAGCGTGAAGAAGTTATCGCAATGGGCGATAGCTATAACGACCAAGCAATGATTGAATTTGCTGGTCTTGGCGTTGCAATGGGCAATGCACCTGATGATATTAAAGAAATTGCAAACTACGTAACAGATACAAATATGAATGATGGTGTTGCAAAAGTTGTAGAGAAATTCGTTTTAAAAACGGATGTACTTGTTTAATATTTTCACTCACAAAACCTATTTGAAGTCAAATACTTCAAATAGGTTTTTATTTAAATTCTCATGCTTTTGTGACTATATTTTGAACTTTGCACTATTCTCGTAGTGTAAACTTTCTTTTTGTATATAATGAAACAAAATAGACTATTTTATTTTGAAAAAGAATACAAATTTACTATATACAAGCATACGTTAAAGGAGGCTACTTTATGTTATCTACACCAATCGGACGATTAAGAGCAATTGGACTAGTTGAGGGTATTTCTTTTCTATTACTATTATTTGTAGCAATGCCATTAAAATATTTCGCAGGATTTGCAACAGCTGTTAAAATTACAGGCATGGCTCATGGTGTTCTATTTATTCTATTCATCTTTGCAGTAATTCAAGTAACAATCGTACACCGTAAATCAATTTTATGGGCACTTGGAGCATTTGTTTCATCAGTTATCCCATTTGGTACTTTTGTACTAGATGCAAAATTAAAGAACGAGCAACAATGATAATAAAAAGGTAGTTAACCACTGTTAACTACCTTTTCTATTTATAAATTTGGAATTTCCCAATCAATTTCTCTTTCACCCATATTAGCTAAAATCGTATTTACTTTAGAATATGGCTTACTACCAAAGAAACCACGTCTTGCCGATAATGGGCTTGGATGTACAGATTCGATAATATGATGATTCGGATTCGTAATTAACTTCTTCTTCGCCTGCGCATGGCGCCCCCACAATATGAAAATAACTGGCTTTTCACGTTCGTTCAACAGTTCAATTACACGATCTGTGAAGTGCTCCCATCCTTTTCCCTTATGAGAATTTGCTTCGCCTTGACGAACTGTTAATACGGTATTTAGTAATAATACTCCTTGTTCCGCCCATTTTACTAAATAACCATTATTCGGGATTTCATAACCATATTCATCTCGAAGTTCTTTATACATATTTAACAATGACGGTGGTGTTTTAACACCAGGTTGCACAGAAAAGCTTAAACCATGCGCTTGATTCGGTCCATGATATGGATCTTGTCCTAAAATAACAACCTTTGTATTTTCATAACTTGTATACTGAAGAGCGTTAAAAATATCTTCTACCTTCGGATAAACAACATGCGTGCTGTATTCTTCTGTCAAAAAACTGGATAGAGTAAGATAATACTCTTTCTCGAATTCTGGTGCCAATAATGGCTCCCAATCATTCTTTAAAACATTTTCCATACTGTCACTTCCTGTCTAATTAATTCACCATATCCTGTCTTGTAAATACTACGAACGAAATAACAAGAGAAACAACTGCCCAAACAGTTAAATTCATCAAAGAAAATCCCATCGATAAACCTTGTAATGCAGGTAATTTTCCTGATAAATAATCCGTTAATGATAAATTCACACTAAAAATATATTTGGCGCCTTCCCAAGATGTTGCGAACGAGCTTAAAATACCGCCTGCAATTAATGCAGCTAGCATAACGCCCATACCAGCTGGTGTATTACGAATTAAAACAGAGACCATAAATGATATAGTTCCGACAACGATAGCAACAAACCAGGCTAGTCCATACGCCATTAAGATGTATTGCCACTGCGGAATAAGATGTACAAAGTTCGTATTTAACGTTTCCTTATCAATGACAAATCCTGTTAAAACAGGTAAATTCCATCCCGAGTACCCAAATACAAGCCCTGATAATATGTAAGCAAACAAACCTACAAGAAACAGTATGAGCGAAATGAAAAATAACATCGTCACGTATTTACTAAGGAGTATTTTCCAGCGCCGAATCGGCCGCGTAAGTAACATCTTCATCGTCCCATCACTTCGTTCTCCTGAAACGATATCAATGGCGACAATCATTACGAGAAGCGGAATAAATAATGTAATTCCTTGTTCAATAAATGCCCTGACAAAAGTCGGTGCACCCGGTGCCATCGGATTAATATCATGATCTAAATAATATTGTTGTTGCTCAACTCTTACCTTTAACCAATCACGCCATTCTTCTGGCAACCTAGAATTGTTCAACCGGTTCTGAGAATCAACAATTTGCTGTTGCAATGAAACCTTCCAATCAGTTGTACCGAGTCTTTTTTGTGTCGTTTCTATTTCACGATACTGCGCATACACAAAAAGCGGGATCAAGATTGCTAAAATAAGCATGACAACAAAAATACGTTTCTTACGGTAAATCTTTTCTGATTCATTTAAAACTAGATTCGCAAATTCACGCATGCTGCTCACCCCTTGTGAGTTCAATAAATAAATCTTCTAGCGTAAATACAAGCTCCTTAACGCTATGTACATCTATTTCATTTGCGACAAAGTATTTATTCCAACTACTTATAGATGCAATATCCATGCGGCATAGTAATCGATCGCCTTCTACACTCACTTCCCTTACTTCTTCGGCCGCTTCTAGCATATCTTTCGCCTTAGAAATCGGTGTAACAATCCATTCTACACGATCACTTGCTGTTTTAATTAATTCTTCAACCTTGGCAACTGTTATCATCTTTCCTTTATGAATAATAGCAACGCGATCGCATATCATTTGCACTTCACTTAGCAAGTGGCTTGAAATAAACACGCTCATATTTTCTTCTTTTACAAGCTTATGTATAAATTCCCTAAGTTCTCTAATCCCTGCTGGATCTAAACCATTCGTTGGTTCATCTAATATGAGCAATTTCGGATTTCCAAGGAGCGCCTGCGCAATTCCAAGGCGTTGTTTCATACCAAGTGAGTACGTTTTTACCTTGTCATGAATTCTTTCATCTAAATGAACCATTTCAGCAATTTCAATAATACGTTCATCTGATATATCACCTAACATACGAGCAAATTGCTTTAAATTTTCCCATCCCGTTAAATATGTATACAACTCTGGGTTTTCAACGATACTCCCAATTTGACGCATCGCTTCTCTGAAATTTTCCTTAATCGAATAACCACCGATAGAAATCGTACCTTCTGTCGCCTTAATCAATCCGACTAACATTCGAATGGTAGTCGTCTTTCCAGCACCATTTGGTCCTAAGAACCCGAACACTTCTCCTTGCTTTACATCAAAGGAAATATTCTCTACAAGAGTCTTCTTTCCAATTACCTTCTTCAAGTCTCGTACGGAAAGTATCGTCGTCATTTTACCCCTCCTTGTTCTAGTTTTAATTTACTTACAACATTTTGAACTAAACGTTCTGCCATATACGTATAACCTACTTCGTTCGGATGAAAATGATCAGAGTATAATAAATCTTTCCCGCGGTTTTGGAATAAATCAAATGTCGGTGTAATATACACATTTTTATTGTTTAGCGCTAATTTCTCTAAAGATGCATTCCAGTCCACAACAATGTTTGAAGACCCTTTTAAATCTTCTACATCTTCAAAAGGATTGTATAAACCAAGCCAAAAAATCGGACTATCTGTATTTAATTTACGAATTTCTTCTATAATTTTCTTTGCTTCATTTTGAAACGTCTCTGTGTCAGGACGATACGTCTCTAAATCTATTTTCCCAAGTGATTCCCAGCCTGGGAACAAATCATTTCCACCAATCGTTAACACAATTACATCTGCTTGCTTAATTGAATATTGAGCGCCATTACTTTCAATTTGTTTTAATAAATCGGGCATTTTTGCACCACTAACTGCTAAATTTGTTAATGCAATTTTTTGCTTATAATCTTTTTGTAAATCCTCTTTCATTCGCCCAACATAGCCAATTCCTTCTTTATCACCAACGCCACGCGTTAATGAATCACCTAAACTAACGATTTGTAACGTTCCCGTTTTCTTTTTCTCTTTTGCCACTACATCGGTCTTTTTAATTAAATTTGAAGCTTTCGGATTTAATACATCATTTACACCTGAAACAAAGCCATATGCAAATAAACAGAAAGATGCAATTGTAATGAGTAGAATTACTTTTACTACTTTTGATCTCATATCAAAACCCCTTTTAGCCCTCATAGATTGTCCATAATTATACCAAACGAAATTTTGAAAAGCGATTTTCACACCTTCTCAATTATGTCGTTTCTCTATCTATTAACTCTGGTAATAACTCTATATGCTTCACATCTAATTTCTCTTCATTAATCTTTTCATATAATAATTCAAACGCTTTTACTCCAACGTTTTTACTAGAATGCGAAATCGTCGTTATACCCAATATATCTGCCACCTCTTGATCATCACACCCGATAATCGTAATATCCTCTGGAATACGAATTCCTTGTTTTTTTGCTTCTGTAACCATTCCCGCTGCAATATGGTTACAAGATACAAGGAACGCTGTCGGTTTTACTGACATATGAGCCCATTCTCTAATTACATTGCGTCCATCTTCCACTGTAAAACAACCCTCAAATTTCCAGGTCTCTAACGGTGTTACGATACTCTGTTGAAGCGAATCTTCATACGCCTTCTTTCGTCTTTGGCTATTAACACTATTACTTCTTCCAATACAATATCCAATACGTGTATGACCGGCATCTATTAAGCTTTTCATCCCACGTGAAAATACTTTGTAGTAATCGATATGTACACTTGAAATGCATTTTGAATCTATTTCTTCACACATAACAATCGGGCCGAATTTCGTATATTCTTCAAGCTTCTCCTTACTATTTGTCCGAGAACAAATAATAACCCCATCAAGCTTTTTCATTTTTAACATATTCAAAATTTCTAGTTCTCTTTCTTCACTATAATTCGTCTGGCAAAGCATCATATTATAATTATTCTTTGCTGTCTCTTTTGATATCCCCTCGATAATAGCGCTATAATATTGATCATTTACGTGTGGCAATAAAACGCCAATTACATTCGTTTTTCCTTTCACTAAATGAATTGCATTCACGTTTTGCGTGTAATTTAATTCTTCTATAATCGCTAAAATTTCTTTTCGTTTCTGTTCATTTACGTACGGATGATTATTTAGTACACGTGAAACAGTTGAAACAGATACTCCAGCAAGTTCAGCAATCTTTCTTATATTTGTCATCTCATTTTCCCCTTCTCACAAAAATTCTTCCTTGACCTGGTAAGCCTTCCACAATATATCCTTTCCTAGCAAATACATTTAGAAAGGATATACAACTATGCTTCGATTCAAATTAGAATATATATTTTTCATTGGCGGTTTACTCATTCTTGCCATCGGTATTAATATGATGACGACAATTACTTCCTTTGGACTTAGCCCTTATGATTCCTTCTTTATTGCACTATATCAAAATTTTGGGATAAGTATTGGTTTTTGGATTTTCATGATTAACTTTGCCTTTACACTTATCGTACTCTTTTGGAATAGAAAACAAATTACAATCGGTACAATTGTAACGATGGTTCTTATTTCTCTTTTTGTTGATTGGATTGGTTCCATTACAACTATTATGGACGCTATCCGCTCTCTTCCAAAATATATAACACTTATTTGCGGAAATCTATTCGTTGGAGCTGGAATTGGTCTTTACGTTTCTACAAACCTTTGTGCAGCGCCTCAAGAAGCTTTCGTTTTAACGGTTGCCGAGAAGAAAAAATGGACGTTTAGAAGAACAGAGATTTCATTAGCCTTTTTATTTTTAACGTTAAGCTTTTTATTAGATGGACCTATCTATTTTGGAACAATCATCTTATCCTTTACAACAGGCTGGATTATCCAAGCATTTATTCAAGTTGGTACGCAGATTTTAAATAGAAAAGAGCCTATTAAGCAAGCTGCTTAATAGGCTCTTTCTGTTTTATGGTAAGAGATACTACTTAGCATCCCCTTCAATTCGATAGTTCGCTTTCAAACAATCGATTTCTTCATACCCTTGCAACGTATGTAGAATATAATCATAATCAGCAAGAGACGCACGATGCGTTACAATTACAATTTCAGCCTTTCCTTTCTCTTCAAGCGGCATTTGAATAATCTTTTCAAAGCTAACGCCGCGCTCAGAGAACAATGAAGTAATTTTTGCAAATACACCAATTTCGTCTTTTACATGCAGTCTTAAAAACTTTTTCACGACAATTTCGTCTGGCTCTTTTAATACTTTTTGATATTGTGGGACTACAGCACTATTTCCTGTTACTCCTAATCTAATGTTTTGCATTACAGCTACTAAATCAGAAACAACAGCGGTTGCTGTCGGTAAGCTTCCTGCACCTGGTCCATAAAACATCGTTTCTCCAACTGCTTCACCATACACATATACAGCGTTATATTCGTTTTGCACGGCCGCAAGAGGATGTGTATTTGGAAGTAAAGTCGGTTCAACTGTAACCTCTAATTTTTCACCATCTCGCTTCGCAAGACCGATTAATTTAATTGTGTATCCTAAACTCTTACTGTATTCAATATCTTCTTCTGTAATAGAAGTAATCCCTTTTACCTTCACATCTCCAAGCTCTACATTTGTAGAGAAACCAAGGGTAGCCAAAATTGTCATTTTTCTTGCTGCATCTAAACCTTCTACATCTGATGTTGGATCCGCTTCTGCAAATCCAAGTTGCTGGGCTTCTTTTAACACGTCGTTATATGCTCTCCCTTCATCTGACATTTTCGTCAAAATAAAATTAGTCGTTCCATTTACAATTCCCATTACTTTCGTAATAAGATCTGAAGAAAGTCCTTCTACGATACTTCGTAAAATTGGAATCCCTCCGGCTACACTTGCTTCATAAAACAAATCTGCTTTATTATCTTTTGCTACCGCTAGTAGTTCCGCCCCGTGCAACGCCATTAAATCTTTATTCGCAGTCACAACGTGCTTCCCACTTTGTAAAGCTTGCAGAATATATGCTTTTGCATCATCAATGCCACCCATTACTTCGATGACAACGTCAATATTTGGATTATCTAAAATTTCATGTGCATCTTGTGTTAATAGAGTAGAGGGTACCTCTACTTCTCTCTCTTTTTCAATATTTTGCACTAGTACTTTCGTTACTTTCACAGGACAACCTACTTGGTGTATAAGTCGCTCTTGATGATCCGTAATGATACGAACTACACCGCTACCAACCGTCCCAAGACCTAATAAACCAACTTGAATTTCTTTCATAATACTGTCCACCCCTCAAAAATTGTGTTTAGATGAAATTATATGAGTAAAAAATCTGAAAAACAATGTTTTTCGAACATTCGGAATAATATAGATTAACCTTTACAAAGAAAACGTTGCCACGTGTGACACAATCTTTTTTATAATACATAAGGGGTTTCTTGATACACGTAATAATTCAGCCAATTAGAGAATAATAGATTCCCATGGCTCCTCCACCGTACAAGCGGCTTCTCATTTGGATTATTATGTTTAAAATAGTTTTTCGGCACATCAATATTTAACCCTTTTTGGCGGTCCCGTTCGTATTCTTGTTTTAACGTATCACAACTATATTCACTATGCCCAAGCGCAAACACTTGCCTTCCTTCTGGTCCAATAACAAGGTGAACACCTGCCTCTTCAGAGTTTGCTAACAATGTTAATTCTTTCACTCCTCTAATATCATTCTCTCGTACTTCTGTATGACGAGAATGCGGAGCAAAAAACAATTCATCAAATCCTTGTAATAATTTCACATGTTGCTCGCAAACTTCATGTTCAAATACACCAAACATTTTTTCCTTAAGAGGATACTTTGGAACGCCATAATGATGATACAAACCAGCCTGTGCTCCCCAGCAAATATGAAGCGTAGATGTTACATTCGTTTTTGAATACTCCATAATACGTTTAAGCTCTTCCCAATAATCTACCTCTTCAAAAGAAAGGGTTTCAACTGGTGCTCCTGTAATAATGAGTCCATCAAATTTCTCATTCTCAATATCACGGAATGTTTTATAAAAACTTGTTAAATGTTCCTGTGCTACATTACGGGACAGATGTGATTCCATATGAAGTAAATGAACAGCTAATTGCAATGGTGTATTTCCAATTAAACGAAGTAATTGCGCTTCTGTTTCTTGCTTTGTAGGCATTAAATTTAATATAGCAATTTTCAATGCCCGGATATCTTGTGTTTCTGCTCGCTCTTTTGTCATTACAAAAATATTTTCCTCCTGCAATACTTTGCGAGCTGGTAAATCTTTATCAATTATGATCGGCATGTTGTTTGCCTCCGACTAGCGCTGCTTCTAAATCTGCAATAATATCAGAAACATCTTCTATACCAACCGATAAACGAATTAAATCAGATGTAACACCAGCTAAACGCTGATCTTCAGCATTTAATTGTCTATGCGTCGTACTAGCAGGATGTATAACGCAAGTTCGTGCATCAGCTACGTGCGTTACAAGAGTTGCTAGTTTTACATTTGCGATAAATTCCTTTGCTGCTTCTAATCCGCCTTTAATACCGAAAGTTAAAACACCACTAGCACCTTTTTTCAAGTACTGTTGTGCTAATGAGTAATTTTCATTACTATCTAAGCCTGGATAATTCACCCATTCAATACGTTCATGATTAGCAAGCCACTTAGCAACTGCAAGAGCATTTTCACTATGACGTTCCATTCGTAAATGCAATGTTTCTAAGCCAATATTGCTAATATATGCATTGAATGGGCTCATACAATTTCCATAATCTCTTAATAACTGAACACGCGCTTTCACAATATACGCTGCTGCACCAAAGTTTTGAACGTAACTTACACCGTGATAACTTGGATCTGGTTCAACAAGTTCAGGATACTTCCCATTTGTCCAATCAAAGTTTCCACCGTCAATTACAATACCGCCTAAGGAGCTCGCATGCCCATCGATATATTTAGTCGTAGAATGAACAATAATATTTGCCCCATGTTCAAACGCCTGGCATAAATAAGGAGTTGCTAATGTATTATCAACGATAAAAGGTACCTCTAATTCTTTAGCGGCAGCTGAAAATTCTTTAAAATTTAAAACATTCATCGCTGGATTTCCTAACGATTCTGCATAGATAAGTTTCGTCTTATCATTAGCAAGCGCCGTAATTTCATCTGCCGTTAAATTTGGATTAAAGAACGTAACATCAATGCCCAGTTTACGCAAACTCACTCCAAATAAATTAAACGTTCCCCCGTAAACCGTTGACGAACAAAGTAAATGATCCCCACTACTACAAATATTTAAAACTGCGAGCATAATAGCTGCTTGCCCAGAAGCCGTTGCAACAGCTCCTACACCGCCTTCTAAATCTGATAACTTCTGCTCAAATGCGGCTAGAGTAGGGTTTCCAATACGCGTATAAATATATCCTTCTGCCTCTAAGTTAAATAGAGCTGCTAAATCATCCGAAGTATCGTATTTATACGTTGTGCTTTGATAAAGTGGTAAAACACGTGGTTCACCATTCTTTGGCGTATAGCCACCTTGCACACAAATTGTTCCTTTTCCCCATGATTCTCCCATCTCTCATTCTCCTTTCTTTTATACAAAATAAAAAACTGCCCCTTTCCTGAAAACAAGAAAGGAGCAGTTTGAAAACACGCTCTAAAGGCTCTTTCTTATCTCTCAGGATTACTACCTGCAGGATTTGGCACAATTCCGTTATACGGCTGTTGCCAAGGTTTCATCGGGCCTGTCCCTCCACCTTTTCTTGATAAGACTATGCAATTACCGTTGATTTTATAGCAATAATTTCCTAATGTCAAACAGTTTTTCTGAATGTTCTAAAATAAATGTTAACAGTTTCATATAAAGCAACAAAAGAAATATATTCTAGTCTATTTCAAAAAAGACCTTTAAAAACCTCAAATCAGTCTATAAAATTAAATAAGTAATTTAACCTATAAATTCAAATTCCCCAAAAGTTAGCCTATATGTTGAATAGGCCATTTTCTCAAAAAGATACTATATATATTCAATCCATTTTCCACTAGTATATTTCACTTTTCCCCTACTAAGATTTACATAACGGAGGTATAATATGACAAATAAAAAAGATATGCATTACATACTTGCTCTATATGGCATTATTCTAGGATCTATAGTAGGAGCTACAGTCTGGTTATTTTTAGTCACAATAAATATTGGAATCCACTTTATTTGGGGATACTTGCCTGAAGTTCTCTCTTTTCCCTCTTATTACACCCTTTGCGTAACAATAATCGGCGGGGTCCTTGTTGGTCTATCACAAAAACATTTCGGTACATACCCACGCCTTATGCCTGAAGTGATGGCTGAATATAAAAAAACTGGTCGAATCGAATATCGCTTTGTCCATCGGGCTACTTTAACGGCGATTATTGTTTTAATTTTCGGTGCTAGTCTTGGTCCAGAAGCCGCACTAGTTGGAATTATAGGCGGACTGTGCACATGGGTAGGGGATCGCTTTAAATTTGCCTTAAAGGGTATGAATGAGCTAACCGAGATCGGAATTGGTGCTACTTTAAGTGTCATTTTTAACGCACCATTATTCGGTTATTTAGCACCAAATGAAAATGAGGGGGAACAAATTGCTGCTTTTTCTAAAGGAAAAAAAGCGATTGTATACTTGGCTACTACTTTCGCAGGTTTTTCTGTTTATTTACTACTGAGTAAACTTGATAATCGCGGATCCTTTATTGTTGATTTCGGGGAAGGTGCACTTTCTTTCAATGAATGGATTGCATTTCTTCCACTTGCTAGTATCGGTGCTATAGTTGGTTTCTTTTATTTCAAGTTAGAATTCACATTAGAAAAGTTAATTCACCCTTTTAGAGAATACAAGCTGACACTCGGAATTATCGGTGGTATTTTATTAGGAATTGTGGGAACCTTTCTTCCGTACACATTATTTTCAGGGGAACATCAATTAAAAGAATTAGTTGTTGAATGGAGCCATTTATCTTTTTGGATACTACTTCTTTCAGGGATTTTAAAGTTGTGCAGTACTGCCGTTTGTTTGAACACAGGGTGGCGGGGTGGACATATCTTCCCAATTATATTTTCTGGGTCAAGTATCGGATACGCTATAGCATCTATTCTTCCTATAGATCCAGTAGCATCTGTTGCCATCGTAACAACAGCAATTTCAAGCTATGCGTTACGAAAGCCAATAGCTATAACATTACTATTACTTATGTTTTTCCCGCTTAATTTACTATTGCCCATGCTTGGTGCAGCTGCTATCGGGAATGCCTTTCCACTCCCAAAACATAACGAAAATAAAAATTAATAAAAATAGGCAGTGGGGACGAAAGCTCCACTGTCTATTTTTTTATTACACATGCTGCTTTAATAACGCTTCTAACTCCTCAAAATTATGCACTTCATATGTCGGTATAATCCCACTATCATTTAACTTCCTTTCTGGATTAAACCAACAAGTATCAATTCCCGCTACATATCCACCTTTAATATCCGCGCTTAATGAATCCCCAATAATCAGCCCTTCTTCAGGTGCAAAGTTAGGAATCCGTTCAAAAACATAATCAAAATACTCTTTCATCGGTTTTTGAAAACCTGTATCTTCCGAAACAAAGACATCTTTAAATAATGAATGTAACCCTGCATTACGCAAACGTTTATCTTGCGTCTTAGAAACACCATTTGTCACTATATACAATTCATACTCCCCTTGAATTTGATTTATAAATTCAAACGCACCTTGCATGAGTTGATTTCCTTCTTCTAAGTAGTTACGATAATTATTTTCGAATAATATTCCATTTACTTCTTCTCCATACTCTTTAAACAACAGAGAGAATCGTGTATTTACAACTTCATTGCGTGATAGTTCACCTTTTTCAAAAGCATCCCAAAGACCTTTATTTATTTTTTTATAACGAGTCTCTATCTCGTCTGTTAAAGGGATTCCCTTCTCTTCAAAAAGTACCCGTAAAGCCACTTTTTCAGCCTTTTGGAAGTCTAGTAATGTATCATCTACATCAAATAACAATGTTTTATATTTTTTCATAAATTCATCACACTCTCTTTTCTACAAAAACAAATTTACATAAATCGTATCATTCCTTCTTGTAAAGATAATAGGAGATATCTCATACTATAAATAGGGGTGAAAATATGAAAATCAGCAAAAATGAGGAAGAAATTTATCAATACATGCGAATCCATCAATTCCATACCCTATTTTCATTTCATGTCTTGCCATATGTAGAGCTGCATTCTTTTCAAACGAAAGAGATGATATGTAGCGAAGGAAATGCTCTTCCTTATCTCTATTACTTAATTTCTGGGAGAGCCAAAATATATATGAGTCATAAAAACGGGAAGGTTTCATTAATTAATTTTATTCAAGCACCATCTTTTATCGGGGAATTAGGATTAATAGGAGTAGAAAATATTACTAAGTCCGTTGAAGTACTAGAAGACTGTGTGTGTTTGGCACTTCCTCTTAAAGATTGTCAGCAACTTTTATTACAAGATGCAACGTTTTTACAGCACTTATGTAAATTTATTGGAGAAAAGACAATTACTCGCACTGAAAATTACGCAAAAAACTATAGTTATCCTTTTGAAAATCGATTAGCTGCTTTTATTTTATTAACAGAGCAAAATAATTGTTATATAGAAAAGCATACCGAGGCCTCGGAATATTTAAATGTCAGCTACCGTCATCTTTTATATGTATTAAATCAGTTTTGCCAACAAAATTATTTAAGAAAAGAAGGCCGAACATATTATATACAAGATCGAAATACATTAGAAAAGCTTGCTGATGAACTAAAAATATAAAAAAACAGCATTAACATGTAAACATTAATGCTGTTTTTTCGAGTGACGATTATAATTTTAATTAAAATTTACTTGCTACTTTAGCTGCTTCTTCAAGACCTGCAGCAATAATTTCTTCTGCTTTATCTGGGAATTGGTTATGTCCTTCAATAACTACTGTTTCCATGTTTGTTGCGCCGAAGAAGCCCATCATACTTGCTACATATTTAACAGCCATTTCTACCTCAGCTGCTGGACCTTCTGAATATACGCCGCCTCTTGCATTTAATAATGCAATCTTCTTATCTCCAATTAGGCCAACTGGACCCTCTGGCGTATATTTGAACGTTTTACCAGCACGGTTTAAATAATCAATATATGTGTGCAATACTGCTGGAATCGTTAAGTTCCATAATGGGAAGCCGAAAACAACTTTATCAGCTTCTAGGAATTGATTTAAATACTTATCAGCAACTGCTACTGCTTTTGCTTCTTCTTCTGTTAAATCAAATCCTTTACCTACCTTGAATGTACCATTGATCATGTCTACGCCTACGTATGGTAATTCTTCTTTATATAAATCAAGTTCTACTACTGTATCATTTGGGTGTGCTTCTTTATAGTTTGCTAAAAATGCCTCATATAATTTTACACTAACTGCTTGTTCCGCTGGACGGTTATTTGCTTTAACGAATAAAACTGTTGCCATTATTTATTCCTCCTAGTACTCACTCTTATGTTGTTATATGCTTTCAAAAAAGGTATCCCTTGTAATTGTTGTTTTGTTGCTTACAAACATATTTTATCTTTATATAAAGACAATTTCGTCCTCACATAGACGTATTTTTCCATAAAAAAAGTCCACCTTCTAAAGGCGAACTTGGTCTTACGACTTTCGTCTTATACAATTCCATTTTTAACTGCATATAATGCCGCTTGCGTACGATCAGATAAATTCAACTTACTCAAAATACTACTTACATGCGCCTTAACCGTCTTTTCTGTAATAACTAAAACAGATGCAATTTCCTTATTGCTCATCCCTTTCGCTAATAGCTGCAATACTTCATTTTCTCTCGCTGTTAGCACATCCACTTGAATAGAAGATTCTTCTTCCTTTTCTTCTACAGGTAATGTTTGAGAGAGAAGAGCATTTGCTATATCCGGATGTAATTGAATATTACCTTTATATGCGCTTCGAATAGCCTCAACAAGCTGATCTGGTTCTACATCTTTTAAAATATACCCACTTGCTCCAGCCCTTAATGCAGGTAACACATGCGCCTGATCAGAAAAGCTAGTTAATACAATTACTTTCACATTTGGATACTCTTTTTTTATATATGCCGTCGCCTCAACACCATCCATTTCAGGCATATATAAATCCATTAATATAACATCAGGATTTGTTTCTCCTACTTTCACTAACGCTTCTTTCCCATTATTCGCTTCTCCAACTAACTCTAAATCTTCCTGTGTACTTAAGAAAAATGCTAATCCTTTTAAAACGACTGTATGATCATCAACTAACAATACTTTTATTTTCACAAACTTCCCTCATTTTCACATCATAATGGTACATTTACTTTTACGCTCGTTCGTTTATTACTACTTACAATTTTAATTGTTCCACCAACTAATTCTACTCTTTCACGCATCGTAGTCATACCTAGTGATTTCTTTTCTTTTATATTCTTTTCCACAAAGCCCTTTCCTTGATCAACTATTTCTAATGATACATTTTTCTCATTCACTGTAAAATAAATCGTCGCTTCTTTTACACCTGCATGCTTACTTACATTGTTCAGTGCTTCTTGGCCTATGCGCCACAAAGCTTCTTCTACTACACGAGGTAAATCACGAACACCCGTAACTTGCTCCCTAATTTTCAGTCCCAAATTTTCACCGTACTGCTTTAGAGCTGGCAATAATCCTTTTTCTAATCCTGCCGGACGAAGCTGCCAAATTAATGTCCTCATTTCTTTCAAAGCTCCTTGCGCAAGTTCACGCATCTCATGCAAAGATTGATCTACCTTTTCATTTTTACCTTTTAAAACTGCCTCGGCGCCTTTTGTCATGAAGGTTAATGAAAATAATTTTTGCGAAACAGAATCATGTAAATCTCTTGCTAACCGATTTCTTTCTTCCATTCGTACAAGTTCACGGCGCTGCTCGTTTAACCTCAAATTCTCTATTATTAACGAAACATGGTTCGATAATGCTTGAATTACATCTATTGTATTAGCATCAAACTCTCCATTATTCAAACTAACACATAAAACACCAAATATATGGTTTTGAATATGTATTGGTGTAGCAATAACAGCTCGATTTAGATGTACATTATGTCCTATTTGATGTTTTATTAGAACTGGTTCATCTTGTTCTAACGCCTTCTTGGCCGCCTCTTTTACATCCTCTTGTAACTCTTCCTGAACGTAAGACGCTCGCAGAGATAATTCTTTTTCCTCCCTAATAAAAAGCGCTACTTGATTCCATTGAAATACTTCACCTACGTGATTTACCACCTTTTCAGGTAGTACATTAAACTTATGAATCATTTTTAAATCTTGAATGAAACGCTCTAATTTCACATAATAATGTGCTCTTCTCTTTTCATTTTCATATAATTTTGTTCGCTTTAAAGCCGTACCAATTTGGAAGGCAACCGATTGGAGTAATACTAATTCTTCTTCTGAAAAATGTGTTTTACCCGGACTTGCAACATTTAACACCCCAAATTTTTCTCCCCCAGCTTTTAAAGGAACCGTAGCATGATGAAGAATGCCCTCCGTATCCCCCCAATTATATTCAATTGCATTATTAATTCTTTTACATTCAATAATATTAACGGCTCTCTCTAATTTTCCATCTACAAAACCTCGTAAACACCAACATTCACCTTCGCACATCGGGCGTTTATTTTTATATGTAAGTGCCTCTGGTAATTGATAATCAATTAACTTCGTATACTTCCCATTTTCATCCGCAAGAAAAATCCATCCTGTCGTTAAACCTGTTACACTTAGCAATTTCTCGAGGACAGCTTGCAATACATGATATGTATCATTTGATGTATTTAATGTTTCTGCAATTTCCTTTAATATAACTAATTCATTTGTACGATTATCTCGAAACATACTCAGTCTCCTGCATACAAGATTTTAAATAGCTCTTAAAATAAATCATCTACTTTTCACTTTGTACTTATTCGTAACATTGATATAATGGTGAAAACATAGTTTTCATTATATCACTTGAGGGGGCTTTCATAATGACATTAAATAAAGCACTTACTATCGCTGGTTCTGACACAAGTGGCGGTGCTGGTATACAAGCAGATTTAAAAACATTCCAAGAACTTGGCGTATACGGAATGACATCTCTTACAACAATCGTAACGATGGATCCACATAACGGTTGGGCACATAACGTATTTCCAATCCCAGCTTCTACATTAAAACCACAATTAGAAACAACAATTGAAGGTGTTGGCGTAGATGCTTTAAAAACAGGTATGCTTGGATCGGTAGAAATTATTGAAATGGTTGCAGAAACAATCGAAAAGCACAATTTCAAAAATGTAGTAGTTGACCCTGTTATGGTATGTAAAGGTGCAGATGAAGCATTACACCCTGAAACGAACGATTGTTTACGTGACGTTCTTGTGCCAAAGGCATTAGTTGTAACGCCAAACTTATTTGAAGCTTACCAATTAAGTGGTGTGAAAATTAATTCTCTTGAGGACATGAAAGAAGCAGCGAAGAAAATCCACGCTTTAGGTGCCAAATACGTACTAATTAAAGGCGGAAGTAAACTTGGTACAGAAACTGCAATCGACGTCCTATATGATGGAGAAACATTCGATCTTTTAGAATCAGAAAAAATTGATACTACAAATACACACGGTGCAGGTTGCACATATTCTGCTGCAATTACAGCAGAACTTGCAAAAGGAAAACCTGTGAAAGAAGCAGTAAAAACTGCTAAAGAATTCATCACAGCTGCTATTCGTTACTCATTCAAAATTAACGAATACGTAGGTCCAACTCACCATGGTGCATATCGTAAATTCATTGTATCAAAAGAACTTGTCTAATATATAAATAAAAACACTCACAAGGTTCATACATTGCCTCTGTGAGTGTTTTTTATAAGCTTTATGTCTTCCGGTCATCTTATCTTTAAGATGCAGAGCTGACCTTATTTCTACCATTTCGTTTCGAGTAGTATAACGCATCATCCGCCGCTTGAATAAATTGCTCTGATGCCCCTTCATACTCTGAAACCCCTACCGAAACTGTAATTTTTATTTTTGTTCCATCTAACAATTCAAATGAATGTTTTTCAACAGCTATACGAGTTTGTTCCCCAACATGAATTCCATAAGCTATTCCTTTCCTTGGTATCAAAAGCGCAAACTCCTCTCCACCCTTTCGAAAAACCAAATCCGGAAATGCTGACATTTCTCGCAAAATATGCCCTACTTGTTTTAACACTTCGTCTCCCGCTGGGTGCCCATACGTATCATTTACATGCTTAAAATGGTCAATATCTATAAGTAGTAAACAAAGTGAATCATTTTTCAAGTGTTTATTACTAATATGACGATTCATCTCTAAATCAAACTGTCTTACGTTTCCTAGACCTGTCAATGCATCTATCGTTGCGTATTGCTTCATCGTTTGAAATAGCTCATTGGATTGTAAAACATAATTTGCACTTATGAATGTTATGTAACCTGTAATAATACTAGAAATTAAATATAATCCCACTATGTGGATCTCTTTAATTAACCATATATATAACGCTGGGATTAGAATAGATAAAATATATGCGTGTAACCATACCCACTTTTCCCCTAAAGAAAGCTTCATACGCGAAATAAAGATACTCCCTATTCCTATCGCAATGATTGTATAAAAGGCCACTTGAGAAGCTAATGAATAATCCATAAACAACAGTCTAGTTACTAAAATCATAATAATTGTTATGGTACTCGCTATCGGCCCTCCAATAATAACAGCTAGAATAACAGCTAAGTAGCGTAAATCCAATAGGATGGTACCAACACGAACACCGAAATACATTAGTAATATACCTAGTATCCCAGTAAAAATGCCTACTACACATTTCTGCCCAAAAGAGAATCCTTCTTTTAACGGCTTATCTCTTAAAAGCTGACCTCCAACAAAAATAAAGGAAAGAATAATTGTTGTATTTACAAATAAGTCCTTTAACATAAAATGATCTCCTTACTTTTCTATCTATCCCTTTCCTTACTTTATTGTATACGAAATCCCTATAATTCCCAAAGTTTTTATTTATTTTTTGCTGTTCCACGTGAAACAGCAAAAAATAAAAAGGGCGAAAACTCGCCCTTTTTCATTAACAACAGCGTGATATTTTTCCACCCTTTGCGTTAAATCTTGCTTCTTGTGCCTCAGCAAAAAATTGCTTTTGACATAAAACCTCTTCTTCAGGATGATGCTTTTTCATATGCTCCACATATACTTCATAACTTGGTACCCCAACGAGCAAACTAATAAAGCGTTTTCTTTCCCTCCATACTTGCCACAGCTTTTTAAGCATAGTTCCTCGACTCACTTTCATCTCTCGGAATATATGGTGCCTCCTTTAACGGCATTGGCTTATTTCTTAATACTTGTATCCAAATTCGAAGTGCTGAAATTAACACAGCGATTACAACTATCATAAAAATCCCACAAAGCGCTGCATCAATATAATCATTGAAAATAATTTGCTTCATTTGAGCGACATTTTTAGCTGGCGCTAACACTTTTCCCTCATCTAATGCTCTCTGAAATACCTTTGCATGCGATAGAAATCCAATTTTAGGATTTTCATGAAATAGCTTTTGATACCCCGCCGTCATTGTTACAATCAGCAACCCGACAGTTGGAATAAGTGTTACCCAAACGTACACCTTTTTTCCCATTTTGAACAAAATTGTCGTTCCAAGTAATAATGCAATACCTGCTAGCATTTGATTTGCAATACCGAAAAGTGGCCATAATGTATTAATTCCACCGAGCGGATCTATTACCCCTTGGTATAAGAAATATCCCCACCCTAATACACATAATGTTGTAGCGATTACATTCGCTAATGTAGAATCCGTTTTCCCAAATGGCTTATATACATGCCCTAAAATATCTTGAATCATAAATCGGCCGACACGCGTTCCGGCATCAATCGTTGTTAAAATAAATAGGGCTTCAAAGAGAATCGCAAAATGATACCAAAATGCCATCATGGCCGTTCCACCTATTACTTGTGAGAAAATATATGCCATACCTATCGCTAATGTTGGCGCACCACCTGTACGTGATAAAATCGTTTGCTCTCCAACATTTACAGCGAGATCTTTTAGTTCATTTGGTGTAATAGCAAATCCCCATGAGGAAATAACTTGAGCTGCCTGCGAGACATCTGTACCGATAAGTGCTGCGGGACTATTAATTGCAAAATACGTTCCCGGTGTTAATACACAAGCTGCAATCATCGCCATCGCTGCTACAAACGACTCCATTAACATTGCTCCATAACCGATTGGCTGTGCGTGTCCCTCTTGCTCAATCATCTTCGGCGTCGTACCTGATGAAACAAGAGCATGGAATCCAGACACTGCACCACAAGCAATAGTAATAAATAAGAAAGGGAATAAGTTTCCAGAGAACACAGGACCAGTTCCATCAATAAATTTCGAAACTGCTGGCATTTGTAAATCTGGTGCTACAATTAAGATACCGATTGCTAACCCTACAATTGTTCCGACTTTTAAAAATGTACTTAAATAATCACGTGGTGCTAAAAGCATCCAAACTGGTAATGCAGATGCAATAAATCCATATACAATAAGCATAATAGCAATCGTTTCACCACTAAATGTGAACATACTTGCAAGTGTTGGATTTTCTGCTACATACTGTCCTCCAACAAGAGATAAAATAAGTAGGATAATACCGATTACTGATCCTTCTCCAACACGACCAGGCCTAATATAGCGCATATAAACTCCCATTAAAATAGCGATAGGAATCGTTGCTGCTATCGTAAACATTCCCCAAGGACTTCCGATTAGTGCCTTTACTACGACCAACGCTAATACTGCTAATAAAATAATCATAATTCCTAAAATACCTATCATTGCAATTAGTCCTGTAACAGGTCCAATCTCATCTTTAATCATTTCTCCTAACGATTTACCATTACGTCTCATTGAAGCAAATAAAATAACAAAATCTTGGACAGCCCCCGCAACAACTACCCCAACAATAATCCAAATGGTCCCTGGTAAATACCCCATTTGTGCCGCTAAAATCGGTCCTACTAAAGGTCCCGCTCCAGCAATCGCTGCAAAGTGATGTCCAAACAATACCCACTTATTTGTTGGAACATAGTCTTTCCCATCATTTAATGTATGGGCTGGTGTTTGCCGATTATCATCTAAATTAAAAACCTTTCTCGCTATAAATCTACTATAAAAGCGATAAGCAACTGCATATACACATACGGCAGCTACTAAGAGCCATACAGCATTAATGGTTTCACCTTGTGATAAAGCTATTACCCCAAAAGCACCTGCTCCTACTGCTGTAATAACGCCCCAAAGTAAGATCGATTTCAATGTCTTCACATACAATTCCCCCAATACTATTTCTTAGTGGAGATTGTACTAAATTTTCTGAATATTTAACTTGAATCCTCCCTATCATGAAGGATTTTCAGTTTATCATGTTAAAATACTCTCATTATCTACTATAATTCAATGTTATTTCGAAGGCGTTTTACATAATTACGACTGACTGGAATCGGTTGCTCATCATACCTATCTAAATACAAATTATACGTGCCATTATAATAAGGTTTCAGTTCTTTTACATATGACATATTAATTAAATAGCTTTTATGTACACGTAAAAAATCATATGCATTTAGCTTATTTTCTAATTCCTGAAGTGTATATGTTGAAATATACTGATTATTCGTTGTGTAAATTGAAACGGTTTTATTTTCTTTATTTTTACTTACATATACGATATCTTCTGGAAGAATATATCGTATGCCCTCTTGACTTTCTATCGGTAGTTTTCGCAAATAACTCTTTGCTTTCTCACCTTGTTCTTTACCTATTTTATATAAAAGAAATTGTAAATCTTCTTCACGAAATGGTCGCAATAAATAATAAAATGCTTGGAAACGAAAAGCTGTAATAGATTCTTCTATGTTTTCACCTACAAAAATAAATTTTGTATAGCAATTTATTTCTCGTAATAAACTTGCATATTCAAAACCAGTACCATCTAGTAATTTGGAACTTAAAAAAACAAAGTCTGGTATATGTTTTTTCATCATAAATAAAGATTCTGTTCCTGTCTTTGCTTCAAAACATTCTACATTTCTCATATTTTCAGTGAAATTTTCAGCTAACTCTCTTCTCTCTTCTGCCTCTTCCATAATCAGTAAAATTTTCATTTCTTCAACCACCTAATTCTTTGTCCATATGTCCTGTTGTATACATTCGCTTTTATAAGAAATAATCCCTTTTTCTTACTATACCATTATTTATCTAAAAAAACAGAAAAAAGGAAACCACTTCGGTTTCCTCTCCCCTTTATCCCGTACTAACTGCCTATAAAGAGAAGATTAGTGTAGAATAATAAACGCTCTAGGATACGTTTGAATTTTCAATTTATACTAATTCTCGTTGCTTCGTTTCCTGTCCAAGTATTATTACAGCGAATACACCAATTAAAATTGATCCACAGAAAATCGTAAATATTAATGATAGTGAAGCTTCTGAGGCAACTAAATATCCCACTAATAGTGGCCCAAGGATACCACCGATACGACCAAATGCTGCTGCCATTCCTGCACCTGTACCACGAATAACCGTTGGATACTGCTCAGGTGTATAGGCGTATAATGCTCCCCAAGCACCTAAGTTAAAGAAGGATAGTAGCATACCTGCCACAATTAATACTGTTAATGAATCCGCAACCCCAAACAAATAAGCACTGCAAGCTGTCCCAATTAAATACGTAACCAAAACAAATTTACGACCGAGACGTTCAATAAACCAAGCAGCGGTGAAATATCCTGGAAGTTGAGCTAATGTCATAATAAGTACGTATTGGAAACTTTTTATTAAACTAAATCCTTTTAGCACCATTACACTCGGTAACCAAAGGAACATTCCATAATAGGAAAAGACAACACAAAACCATAGAATCCATAGCATAATTGTTGCTTTACGATATTCCCCAGACCAAACTGATTTTATATTTTCAATAACAGATGGCCTTTTTTCAACTTTTTGGAACCTTGGGGAATCCGGTAAATTCCATCTTAAATATAAAGCATATAGTGCTGGAATTGCACTCAATACCATCGCAACTTCCCAACCATATTTAGGAATAACAAAATACGAGATAAGAGCTGCAATTAGCCATCCACCTGCCCAAAAACTTTCTAATAACACAACAATTTTCCCACGCTCATGCGCTTCAACACTCTCTGATACTAGTGTAGAGGCAACTGGAAGCTCTCCGCCAAGCCCCATACCAATTAAAAAGCGTAAAACGAGAAACATTGCAAGTGTTGTTGTTAATGCAGTTAAACCACTACCGATAGAAAATAACAATAATGTAATAATAAAGACTGATTTACGCCCTATTTTATCTGATAGTATCCCAAAAATAAGCGCTCCTACTGCCATACCGATTGAGTTAATACTGCCTATCCAGCCCATTTCTTGCGTACTTAATCCCCAATCCTTTTGCAAGGCTACCATTACAAATGAAAGCATTCCAACATCCATTGCATCAAATAGCCATCCAAGCCCAGCTATACCAAGTAGTTTGCGCTTCGAAATTTCTTTTACCTTGCCCACTAGAAGTCCTCCTCACACAGGTGTCTTTACACATCATTTTACATGTGTGAATTGTATAAGTAAAATACTTTTGTGTAAAAAATTCTCCTTCATCATTCCCAAAAAGTAAAACGTCTATCCCGATTGGTGAGAGCTAATAATCAGTGGGGATGCCTCACTGATTAAAGTTTCAATTTATTAAAAATGAACAAATAAAAAAAGCAGCGATATTTCGCTACTTTTTCGAACGCATTACTTCTTTTAAAAATTCCGCTAATACTAACTGACGACGCCAGCGTGTTGGATTACTGCATAATCTATAAAACCACTCTAAATGAATCGCTTGAATCCATTTTGGTGCACGTTTTACTTCTCCAGCCCATACGTCTAAACTTCCACCCACTCCAACAGCCATTTTCGTTTCTAAACGATGCTTATTGTTTTGGATAAAGTTCTCTTGTCTCGGGAAACCGAGTGCAACAAGTAATAAATCTGGTTTTGCTTCTTGAATGCGAGAAATAATATTCTCTTCGTCTTCTTGTTTAAAATAACCATCTTGTGTACCGGCGATGGATACAGCTGAATATGTCTTTGTTAAATGATCTGCTGCAGCTTGTACAACATGCGGCTTTGCACCTAATAAGAAAACAGATACCGGCTTACTATCTTCTGATAACTTCGCAAGTAAATTACACATTAAATCAAAACCTGCTACACGTTCTTTTAAAGGTGTACCAAGCATCCCGCTTGCCTTTACAACCCCAATACCATCAGGTGTAATTAAATCTGTATTCAATAATGTTTGATAGAACTTTTCATCCTTTTTTGCGCACATAACAATTTCAGGGTTTGCTGTTACTACCTGAAACGTATGAGTTCGCTCCGCTTCTAGTTGTTCTTTTAAATATTGGACCGCTTCATCCATTGTCATTGTAGAAAAAGGAACGCCTAGAATATCAACTGTTTGTACTGCCATAGTTAACTATCCTCTCTATCATTACAAGTTTTTCGCTATTAATTGCTTATATGTTTCCTTTGTATCTTCATATAGTTTTTGAAGTGAGAAGTTCATAGTAGCATGCTCATAAATATGTTTACCCATTGCTGCTAACTCTCCAGTTTTCCACTTATCATACGCTTCTTCTAAAGCTAACGCTAATGCCTTTCCATCACCTGTTGGCACAATCCATCCGTAAGTTTCATCTACGATTAATGGTTCAATTTCTCCAGCCCTAGTCACAATTGATGGTACGCGTTGATTTGCCGCTTCTAATAAAACTAGTGGGAACCCTTCACTATGGGAAGTTAATAAATTTACATGTGACGACGCAAATAATTGTTTTACATCTTGACGATGTCCTAAAAACTCTACTTTATCGTTAATCCCTTTTTCAGTAGCTAATGACTTTAGATTTTCTTCTAATGGGCCATCGCCAACTAATAATACTTTAATTTTCTCTAATTTTGTTTGTTGTAACGCATCGAATAAAACTTCATGTCCTTTGACAGGATGTAATCGTGCTACTTGGATTGCCGTAAATACATCTTCATCAATATTGAACATTTCTTTTTTATTATAGCCTTCTGCTTTTTCCTTATCGTATTCAATTCCATTATAAATAACATGCATCTTTTCATTTGAAATACCTAATGCTGCCAGGCTTTTTTTCAATCTATTTGTTACAACGAAAAATAAGTCTATATTTTTTAAGGCTTTCAAATTTAATTTCGTAAAAATCCAACCTTTTAAGCCCTGTTTAGTAAAGTCTTGAAATGGATCACTATGAATAGTCGTTACCCATTTTGCCTTTATTCTCTTTTTCATTAAAGAAACATAGAAATTAGCCCTAGGGCCATGTGTATGAACTACATCAAATTTTTCTTTATTAATAAATTCACTTATATTCTTTAAAATGGATAAATCATAGCGCGATTTTTGTGAAAACACATGGACTTTTATCCCTAACTCCCTTGCTTCCTTCGCAACAATTCCATCTTCAAATACTGCTAATTCTACTTCACCAGTTGGAAACTGATCGAGAAGTGAAATAATATGTGTTTTCCCTCCCCCATCTTCTGCTCCTGCATTCATATGCAATATTCTCATATTTTTTCCTCCTTTAAATCCTCGCTACGTTTCCATCTATTTTTATTTTACTGTACTAAAAAATAAAAGCTAACAAAAGTTAGCTTTTATTTTTATCATTCAATTTCTAGGTCTACTATTAGATAAGCTAACACCACTACAAAGTAAATCCCAACTCCTGGTGCTGTTAAAATATGTCCTGCAATATAAGCAATACCTAACGCTAACAATAAGCTTGCTGAAATCATTCCATATTTTATATTGAATATGTCCTTAAATCTCGTAGCAAATGCTAGTAAAATTCTTAGCCCGTAATAAATAAATGGAATCATTAGTAATACAAAGCCAATAATCCCGAAATCATAAAACCAATCATGGAAGTCCATTTCAATTAGTTTTGGATCTGGCTGCTTTTGTTCATTGTATTTAAAGTTACCTGCATAACCCATTCCTAATAACTTTTGTGACATTGGCGCTTCTTTAAAGAACTGCTTATGTCTTTCTTCATATACTTGACGTCCACTGAAAATAAGATTTTCTTGATTTTCTTTCTTTTGCTCTTTCTCAAGCTCTTTCTTAACTTCCTCTTCTATCTTCGCCTTTTCTTCTGGCTTTTCAACTTTATGATGATTTTCTTCTTTTGCTTTAAGTTCTTGCTCTTTTTTCAGCTTCTCTTTAATTTCTTTTTCTTTTTGACCTTGCTGTGCCACATTTTGCTCTGATAAATAATTATTGTGAATACCCATATTTTGTGCTAATGGTGTTTGTTTAAACGTCCCAACTACACCAGCTAATAGGACCATAGCAATTACTGCATTAAGCGCAAGGGATTTTTTGTTCGGATTTTTTCTATCAAATAATAATTGTAGTACAATGATTCCGATTGCTGCCCCTAACGTAGCACCAATTGAGCCCATTCCAACTTTTGTACCGACTTGAATTAGCGAATAAATCATTAAAAGTGATGGAATCCAATATAAAATGTGTTTCCAGCTCTTTGTTTTTTGAATAGAATATAGTACCACAATAGGGAAAATAATAGCTAAGATTGAACCTAGTTCATTCCCTGCATAGAACCAACCTCGAGAACCAACCTTCATCCATTCATAACTACCAAAGTCAGTAGATGTTGAAATAGAAATAACCATAATTGCGTTAATGATTAATGTAGAATATACAATACTATTTCGAACCTTATCACTAATATTAACTGTCTTTTTCAATGATTTTAAAGCTAAAATGTATGATCCCAGCATGATATATATATATAATGCTTTCGCAACGAATTTAACCTCTTCACCAAGTACAATAGGATTTTTAACTAGTTTGTTATTAATAAACCCTATCCCTAAAACTCCGGCTAATAATATAAGATAAATTAAAAACTTTCTATTTTCCTTCTCTTTTGCCTGAATTAAAATGTAAATACCACCAACAGCCATAATAAGGAATCTTACTAAAATTCCAACGGTAGCATTTGACTTTAATAAAGTGATGCTAAGAGACGTTAATAAATCTAAAACAGGCTGTAAAATAATAAAAAAGAGCAAAAAATGCTCAAATCTAACCCTAGCTTGATTTGCTAACATTCCAAGACCTCCATACAAAATCTTAACATTATCTTTTAATCATAATTTTTTATCATTCAAACACACCTAGCAATTATAACATAACTCATATTCAAATCGAGAACTATTTTTCCAGCTAAAACTAGCCAGGACAAGTATTAATAAGTAATAAAAATCATCGTCCTTTAGCTATACTCCCCTATTTTTACAAAATCTATCTAACAACCATCCCCTTATTTTTGTCAGTATATACATATTTTTTTATCATTTTATGCAAATATAAACATCTCACCTCTAATTGTAATATTTTACCAAATTAACAACATCAAAAAATGTAAAATTAATCTTTTCATATCTTTTTCAGATTACTTTATGGTTATTTTCCAAACATTTTCAAACGCTTTCTTTATGAATTTTATCCGTTTTTCTACATGTAGCGAAAAGTAATTGTTATTTCCAATACTTTAGTGTATATTTTTTCTCTGGAACATCTTTAAGAGGAAGGGATTAAGGCCATGTTATTAATCGATATATTTACGTTTCTTGGCATTATCGCCGCTGCCATTTCTGGTACATTAGTTGGTTTAAAAAAAGATTTAGATTTATTTGGTGTCCTTTGTTTAGCTGTAGCCACTGCGCTCGGCGGCGGTATTATTCGTGATATCATGATTGGTAACCTGCCCCCTGTCGCATTTGTAAAACCCATTTACTTTTTCGTAAGTGTATTATCAGCATTATTTACTTGTATGTTTTTTGAGCGTATCAATAAACTTCAAATCGTTATTATGCTTTCTGATGCTGTTGGCTTAGGCGTTTTTACAGCTATTGGTGCAAATGCGGCAATGTCACATCATGTTGACGCCTCATTTCTAGTTGTTTCAATGGGAGTCATTACAGGTATTGGAGGCGGTATTTTGCGTGACATTTGTGCTCAAGATATCCCTTACGTATTCCGAAAAGAGATTTACGCAATCGCTTCTATCTTAGGAGCAATTAGCTTCCTAATCACACACGCTATGGGGGCGCACGTATTAGCTTTCTATGTTTGTTTATTAGTAACATTCGTTATTCGTGTCGTCACTGTAATATATAATGTGCATTTCCCTGTTTTCTTTAAAACACATGCTAAAATTAATAAAGGCCATTAAGAGAATTCTAGATAGAATTCTCTTAATTTATATACTATTCAACGAACTAATATAGAGTAATTATATATAAGCATATATAATTACTCTATATTAGTTTTAAAATTGAAAACGTTTTATATACAGGGGGAAGAATGATGCTTGGGGTTTTCAAAAAAAATATTAATAAAACAAATGCCAGTATAATCGAATTAAGTAAGGACCAACAAATAACTTTTAATGTACCTACTAATTCTGAATTGAAAATTCAAATGGATATGCTGCATATTTCAAAAGAAGATTTACAAGTTGTAAAAGTACTACAGCCTTTTATTTATGCAGAAATTGATTGGATTACTGAAAAATTCTATGCCAACATTACAAAACAACCTAATTTAATTACTATTATTGAGCGTTACAGCTCTATTCCAAAACTAAAACAAACTTTAAAAACACATATTAAAGAATTATTCAGCGGCAATATGCATGAAGATTTTATTGAACAGCGTGTTAGGATTGCCAAAAGGCATGTACAAATTGGTTTACATCGAAAATGGTATACTGCTGCTTATCAAGAATTATTCCGCTCTATCATGAAGATTTTACAAACAAAATTAACAACAATCGATGATTTTTCATATTCTATAAATGTTATAAATAAATTATTCACTCTTGAACAAGAACTTGTTCTTGCAGCTTATGAATCTGAATATGAAAGAATGCAAAAAGAGCATGAGAAAGAAAAAGAATTAACTGCTATGACAATTACGCATATCGCAACAGAACTAGCCGCTGTATCTGAAAAAACAAGCTCTTCTATTCAAAAACTAACCGCCAAATCTGAAACTATTGTAGAGATTGCTAAAACAGGTACATCATTAGCTACAACATCTGAAGAAAAAGCGAATAAAGGGAAAGAACAATTAAACCAGCAAAACAAACGAATGGGATCTATTCAAATGAATATGGAAACGATTATTACAGATACTCATGAACTTCTCAATATTTCTAACAAAATTAATGAAATCATAGATATTGTTAAATCGATTGCGGAGCAAACAAATTTACTCGCACTAAATGCTGCTATTGAGTCGGCACGTGCTGGAGAATTTGGGAAAGGGTTTTCTGTTGTTGCTGGCGAAATCCGAAAATTATCAGAGCAAACGAAAGAATCTATCTTTAACGTTACAAAGCTCGTCGAAAAAACAAATGAACAAATTATCCGTGTCTCGTCTTCCGTGAAACAAATTAGCTCTCTCGTATCAGAAGGAACGGATAGTATGTCGGCAACAGATCGATACTTCGAAGAAATTGTAAAAGATATGTCTAACTCAAAAGAACAGAATAAGAAAATTGAACATGAGCTACAAGCTATTTCACAAGTAATGAAAGGAATTCAAGATGATTCCTCACAAATGGCTCTAACAGCCGATAATTTGCAACTAGAACTAAATCGATAAGATGAAATTTAGTAGTCAAGCATACTTTTCATCTGTACTAACTACTAAATTTCATCTTCCATCAAAAAAAGAATCCAGAATGGATTCTTTTTATTTTCTGAAAAATATTTTTTGACAATACACATAACTCATATAAACACCAAAGCTCTGCAAAATAAACAATGCTGGCATAATTACATTGTAATATGCCATATCTACTTGGAAGAGCTTTAACAATACGTATCCACTAATTAAAAATAAGAACAACATATATCCCTCATTTTGTTGTTTCTTAATAAGGAAGTGTAATAGAGCTATAGTCATAAACAATGTTACGGCTATATATATCAGTTTTTCACATTTGAAAAGAATAGAATTTATCCCCTCATCTGAAAACTGATTTATCATCGGTTCTATAAGTTTAAATCTTTCTCCCTCAATCTCTTTTAACTTTTGATCAATATGCTCTGTTACACTTTGATTTTTCGATATTTTTTCCTCATGTTGCGTTTTTCCAATTAAAACAGATTGAACATACGTCTCATTCGCAATCGTATATTGTGACATTCCCATTGTCTTAATTCCATAATTCACACCAAAATGGGCACTATAAAATAGAATAAGTATCCCTATCATCTTTAGTAACACCTTTTGTTTCGTTGCTGATTGAAATACTTCGATTAATAATACATATACCGTGATAAAAATAGGAAGAAATAACCCCATTGGGAAAATCATATTACTAAATGCAAATAAAATCGCTGAAAACACCCACATATAAGGATGATCTAATCCTTTATATAAAAGTATGTAACAAGCAAAATAAAATAAAAATATTGCAAGTGACTCAGGAGTTAATACGGAACTCATGAATATATTTGGAATATACAGAGCATAAAAGATAGAAGCAATACGACCGCATTCTTCTCCAAAAACCATTGCTGCAATACGATAAATAAAAAATGCGGTTCCTGCGCAAAATAACACATTAAATAGTTGTAAAGCGAATAATGTATCACCGAATATACGAATAATTACTGACTCATATATAATAAAAGGCAAATGAGTTACAGTCTCTATATTATTACCAATTGCAATCTGCTTTGCAGACTCATACATCACTTTCAGATCACCAATTATTGGAGCGTCTACAAATAACAGCATACTAAGTCTCACAACTATAGATATACTTATAAGAAAAATAAGAAATTGTTTATCTGTAAAACGATATTGTAGAATTGATGCCACTAACAAAATGAGTATGATAAAAATTGCTAATATGATTGTTACACTTGCTGTACTTCCTCCAAAGAATTGCTTACTTGTCTCAAATGCTGCCCAACAACTATAAACAAAAAATGCGAACATCGCACCGATCGTAATTTTATTGAAGAAAGATGAAAAATTTGTTTGTATATGATTCATATGTCCATTGCACCTCTATTTCCATTCATAACAAAACGATTCTATCATGAATGAGTACACGGCTGATAGAGAATTTCTATGACAAATACATAGTCATTACTTTTTACTTGCAATGTAAGCGAATCCTCTTTTACACTACATTTTAGATAAAATAAATTTTCTTTCAGTTACATGAATACAAATACAGAAGTTTAAATAATCCTCTTTTGGAATACACTTTACTTCATTAAATATCTAATATGAGTAATCCGCTTACACATATTACTCTGATTGAAAACAGACTATAGGGGCTGAATATATGGAAAAGAAATTCATGCGAGAATCTAAAGCAATTAAGACAACACGTGTTTTTCCTAACGATTTAAATAATCACCAAACACTTTTTGGAGGGAAATTATTAGCAGAAATTGATAGTATTGCTTCGATTGCGGCTGCAAGACATAGTCGTAAACATTGCGTAACAGCATCTATTGATTCAGTTGATTTTTTAACTCCAATTCACCAGGCTGATTCTGTTTGTTATGAAGCATTTGTATGTTATACAGGGAAATCTTCAATGGAAGTTTTCGTAAAGGTAATCGCAGAAAATTTATTAGCAGGCGAGCGTAGAATTGCTGCTACTTGCTTCATTACATTTGTCGCAATAAAAGATGGAAAACCTTCGTCCGTACCACAAGTACTTCCTGAAACTGAGGAAGAACATTGGTTACACACAACCGGTTTAGAACGAGCAGAAAACCGAAAAAAGGGACGTTTAAAAAGTAAAGAGATGGCTGAAGTTTTAACTTTAAGTAAGCCATGGAATATATAATACGATACTCTCACTCCATACATGCACAGGTTTATTTCATCCTTGCATGTATTTTTTATTGTAAAAAATTCCACCTCTTATCTTTTATCTGCTGTTTGTCTCCTAAAATAACCCACCAGTTTTTCCTTTATTTTGCTATACTATTAATGGTATATTAGATAAGGTTCGTTTAAAAATAACTATAATATAATTAAGTATATAAGGGATGGTGCGATAATGTCTATTGAGGTACCAATTTCAATACCAAAAACGTTAATTATTATTCCTGCGTATAACGAGGAAGAAGCAATTGCAGATACATTAACAAGATTATTAAAACTAAAACAGCATTTTACAGAATTAAGCATTTGCGTTATTAATGATGGATCACATGATAAAACAGCTCAAATCGTAAATGATTTTCCTGTTCACCTTGTGAACTTACCATATAACCTAGGTATTGGCTCAGCTGTACAAACTGGTTATAAATACGCTTATGAGAATGGATATGATATTGCGATTCAGTTCGATGCTGATGGGCAACATAATCCTGATGACTTGTACAAAATTATAAAACCTATTGCTGAAGACCAATGCGATATGGTGCTAGGTTCACGTTTTACAGAGAAAACAGCCTATAAAGGTAGTATTTCCAGAAGAATTGGTATTTTTTATTTTACTGCTCTACTGAAAGTACTAACAAAACAAACCTTTATGGATCCAACTTCTGGGTATCGTGCTATCAATCGAGAAGTAATTAAGATTTTTGCACATAATTATCCAAAAGATTATCCAGAACCAGAAGTTCTTATTCATTTAAAAAAGAAAAAATTACGCATTAATGAAATATCCGTAAATATGCAAGAGCGCCAAGGGGGACAATCTTCTATCACCCCCCTTAAATCTGCATATTACATGATTAAAGTAAGCCTTGCTATATTGATGCAAAAAATTGTGAAAGGTTGATAATAAATGCCTATAATTACCTTTTCATTTATCTTCATTCTATTATTATTTTTATTAATTATTAATTCCATTCGTCGTGGAGCTTTAGAAACTAAATATGCCATTTTATGGATTTTTGTTTGTGTTGCAATGGCTATTTTAAGTTCTACTGAAAAAATTATAAATTGGATTGGCCAACTATTACACGTAGAATATCCTCCATCTGTTTTATTCTTATTTGGACTATTGTTCTGTTTCATATTAATTTTTGACTTAACAAGAAAAATTTCTAAATTACATCATCAACTTGTAACGTTAACGCAAGATTATGCGTTATTAAAGCAAAAATTAAAAGTAACGCAACCTGAAACCGATAACGAATAGTTTTCTATTTAAATATTAATATATACAAAAAAACATCTTAATTTTTTAAAAAAATTAAGATGTTTTTTATTGCAAACTATTTTTTTCTAATTAATAATTTACTAATTTTCATAACCGTTGCCACGGTCCCTACTCCAATTATAATAAATAAGAATGGTATTAACGGTAATGCATATCGTTCATATGCAACATAAAAACATGTTAAAGCTGTTTGCAATAAAAGGATTGACCATAAAAATGTAGTCTCTCTCCACCTTTTTAAAAGGAAAATAAATGAAAGTACTGTACATATTAAAAACATCGCCTTAATAAAATTATATATTTCATTCATATCCTTTGAAGAAACATTGAATACTTCAATATTATGCTCTATAGAATAATACGGTTTTTTCCAAAGAATTTCCGGCTTCAAGACTAAATAACTCTCTATCATAGATTCCTTATCAGTTTTCCACCATTCCTTCATTTTATCAATCGCTATTTTTTCTTCTAATTCCATAAATTCATGTGCTTCAAGATTAGGGTACTTTGCATGTAACTCTATTTCAAGTTCCCCCATATCCTTACCTTCTGGGTAGCCTTTCCCTTGATACGTACCAAGTAATAACGGATTCCCTGCCCCAGCAGTTAGTGGGATAAATTTATCAAATTGAATGTAATTGCGAGCCCACCATGGTCCAAGTAGGATAAGTCCTATTCCTATGCTTATAATCGCTTGCTTCATCATAATACGGAATGGGTAGCGTTTCATTAAAAGATACCCAAATAGTAAGATTGGATATAAGGCAATTTGTACGCGGAGGTACAGTGCTAAAAAGTAGAAAATTAATACAATCAGAAGATATTTCGTTTTATGAGTATCAGCTAATTTTAAACTCCAATATACTAATCCTAATGAAAGGAATAGAAACGGCCCTTCTGTTAAAGTTAAATTTTCCATAACAATCTCTGGAGGATACACAGCTAATAAGAAAGCACCTATTAATCCTGCAGCAGGATTCAATAAATAAGTACCAATCTTATAAGTTAGCAAAATACTAAGTACCCCTAATAGTATAATAATTAATTTCGCTACAAAAAGACCTTCACTGCCATTTCCAAAAAAATAAAATACAGCAGCTAATAAGGCTGGAAAACCCGGCATAATATGAATCGTTGGTTTATCTGGTTCATGATATGTTAACATCCCTGTTTCCAATAAAATATTTGCCGTTTTTTGATAACCTATATCATCGCTAGCTATAGATAAATCTGCACCATGTGTTTGTAAAGTTGCAAAACGAAGTGCAAAACCGACTATCATAATAATCCCTAAAAGGATTACATTAGATTTGCGAGTGAATCGCCCTAACATCTCATCATCTCCCTTCAGATACATAATTTTCAAAATATATTTCTATATTTTTACAACACAATACGTTCTATAATAAATACTTTTTATACAAAGTACAACAATAGAAAGTTGATTTACAAAGTTTATATGCGTTAAACTTATACAGATGTTCTTGTAATCTTCTTCCTTCCAAAAGGCTTGTATATATGATGCAAGACATAAAAAACTTGAGGAGATAAAAATTCTATGATGGAACAAAAGCAACTTGTTTCTGTTGTCATACCCCTGTATAACACGGAAAAATATATTGAAGAAACGATGCAGTCAATACTAGATCAAACATATAAAAACATTGAAATTGTAATTGTAGATGATGGAAGTAAAGATCAATCACCTTCTATTGTGAAAAACCTTGCTGAAAAATACCCAGGGCAAGTAAAATACGTTCATCAAAAAAACCAAGGTGTTTCGGTAGCCCGTAATACAGGTATCGAAAATGCTAGCGGAGAATATATCGCTTTTCTTGATAGTGATGACTTATGGCATCCAACTAAAATTGAGAAGCAAGTCGAAAGTATGCATAAAAACGAAATGGACGCGTGCTATTGTGGTTATATGAATTTCTACGAAGAAACAGGCGAGAAGGTTGAACATACAACAAACTTTATTAAAGGTGATATGGCAAAAGCATTCCTAACACATCAAGTTGTTGCTCAAACAAGTACTTGGATTTTCAAACGATCCATCGTAATGAATCATAACATTCGTTTTACACCAGGATGTAGTTGGGGCGAAGATTTAGAGTTTTTATTTAAACTTATGAGTGTGACAAATGTATGTTATGTCGATGAATACTTAACTTATTATAGAATCTTATCAGAAGGAAATCTTTCTTCTAAGTATAAAGATTATGAATTAAAAACGACAAAAGAGCTAGAAGTATTCAATCGTATGAAAGATTGGGTACATAATAAATCTCAAGATTTCATTACAAAAGACCCTCAGTCACTGATTGAGATTCTTGAGACTTATTTATTCCCTTATACAGTCATCAATAACGCTTGTATATATATTAAAGAAAACTCTCGATTAGATAAATCACAAGTTCAATTAATCAAAAAAGATATAAGGAAATATTGCCGTAAAATCTATTCAAAGAATGGAAAGCGTAGTAAAAAACTATATGCAATGCTTTGGTTTGTACGAATTAAATTTCTGTTTTCTTAAACTGAAAATATAACGATACTCTCTCTTTCTGTGAACAAATCAAATTTACAAATAGGACAAGCTAACCAGGTCCTAAAGAATAGAAAGGTCTTTTCTCATGAAAACAAATAAAATTCTAAAAAACGCATCCTACCTCTTTGTAGGAAACATTACTGTCCGTTTTGTACTGGCTATTGCAACAATTCTCTTTGCACGATATGTTTCTCCAGAGGATTACGGTATGTTTACAACTGCATTAGCTGTTTCAGCTGTTATTTGTTACTTTACAGATGCAGGTTTAACACATACATTTATGCGTGAAGGAACAAGAAGCGATGCTAATATTAGCGTACTCATAAGTAGTTATTTGCGTATTCGTTTAATATTAGCTATCGTAATTTCTGTACTTTTCGCTATTTTTGCCCAGTTCTTCTATCCCGACGCTTACTTACGTGCGATGGTATATTGGGTTGTTCTACCAACGATGTTCGGAGCAACCTTACAAGGTGTTGGGATGGCTTACTTCCAAGTTACAGAGCGCATGCAATTTACAGCTATTATTTCTGTACTACAAGGTGTAACAGCTGCTGCTGCCCTATTATTAGGGATGTCTTTTCAATGGTCACTTATGATGGTTGCTGCCATGTACGGGGTATCTAGTCTTGTAACAGGTGTTATTGCCTTTATAATGACAATACGCTATACGAAAGTACATAAGGGTTGGGATAAAGGTATTTTAGATCAACTACTTATTTTCACAATCAATGGAATCATCATTATGCTCTTACCACAATTAGGGCCTATTATATTAGAAAAAGTTTCAACATATAAGCAAGTTGGATTCTTTGGTGCTGCATATAAAATACCTGCCGTACTATATCAAATACCTGGAGTAATTGCAGCTGCCTTTTATCCAAGGCTTTTTGCTTTTGGTAATGAGCAAAATATTGAAGAACATAGAAAATTATCAAGCTTTGAACTAAAACTTATGTCTTTTTTAGGAATGGGAATTTCTATCCCCTTTATTGCTGATCCAAGTTTCTGGATTGTTAGTTTATTAGGAGAAAAATACGCTCCCGCTGGTGACGCTCTTGCTATTTTAGCGTTTATGGTTATTTTACAATCAATTAACTATCCACTAGCCGATAATTTAACAACGATTGGCCAGCAATGGAAACGTGCAACAACAATGACTATTGGATTGGTTGTTGCCATCATAGGTTATATTGTATTAGGTAGTAAATATGGAATGATGGGAGCAGCTGCCGCAGCTATCCTTACCGAAATTACACTATTAATCGGATTTACCCTCTTTATTCGTAAAGGCATGCAATTATTAGTTAAAGGAATTATATTTAATTCCTTAGCCTTTATTATTAGTTACGGTATATACCGAATTGCATTAATCAACTTACCGCCACTAATTGCTTTAACTCTTACTGGTATACTATACGGTATAATTGGAATTGGAATTGATCCTCAAATACGTGGATTTGTTTTAGGGTTTATAAAACAAAAGCTCATTCGCAAACATGCTTAAAAGCAAAAAGCTTTTCCTATTTAAAAATGGAAAAGCTTTTTGCTTTTTTTATATACCATCATTTTTCTTCAGTAAAAAAATGCTATATATTCCAGCTCAAATTGACTTACTTTCTGAAAATGCCTTATACTAAATTATATATAAACTATGAAATTCAACGCTTGTAAAAATATATATGCTTCAACAAAAATATATATTTTCTCATGTTAAAACTAAAGAACACACCTTTAAAAATTGGTGTGTTTTTATATGCTACCTAAAAACTAGTTGCTACATGTAACGACTTTCAAAGGAGGATTATCAATTTTTATGAGCATAAAGCCGAATAATAAATTCTTTTCCAAGAAAACAATGATAATTATACCAATATTATTATTGTGCGCTTTTGCTTTTCATTATTTCTTTTTAACATCTAATCAAGCCTTTTCTGGTACAGGGGATGCGTTACGTCAATTTGGCTTTTTTACGTTTCTTCTACAACATGCCTTTAAAGATGGCAACCTTTTTTGGTCTTTTGATTATGGATTAGGTGGAGATTTATTTGGAGAGTTTAGTTATTATTACAGCACATCACCGTTTTTCTGGATTACACTGTTACTACCTAAACTAAGTCTTGAGCAAGTATATGACGTGAAATTATACATGAGTATTTTAAAAAACTTTTTAGCTATGGTATTCATGTATGGTTCTTTACGTTACCATAATAAAACAGCATTCTCATCTTTTGTTGCTGCTATTATATATGGTGGCTGTATTACTTTCATCCGCCACTCTTTACTATGGGATTTCATGGCTGATGCCATTGTATTTTTACCATTAGTAATATGGGGACTTGATAAATATATTATTGAAAAGAAGCACGGCCTTTTCCTAATCGCTGCTACTTTAATGTTAGCATCAAACTTTTATTTTGCTTTTATCACAAGTATTTTCATATTTATTTATGCATTATTCCAATACTTTGCGACACAACAAAATAAAACGATTGTCTCTTTTCTAACTTATTATATTAGAATCGGTTTATTGTACGGATTATCACTCGGTTTAGCCGCCGTTTGCTTCCTCCCATCAGTTAATGCCGTATTTAGCGCTGATCGACTATCAAAAAAGTTTGAGATACCATTATTATTTGAAGATAAATTTTATAAAGATTTAATGGAAAATATTTTCTTCATGTATAATGCTGAAAATCATCAATTAGCTTTACCAGCTTTAATTTTATTCTTAATCGTATTTGGAATGTTTATACGTGATAAACTCGTAAAGAATAAAGTATTCTTTACGTTATTCATGTTCATTCTGTTTATGCTTCCATATACATATTCTATGTTTAATGGTTTTTCAGCAATGCAATCTAGATGGTTTTATTTATTTGTATTTGTAATTGCCCAAACAATTGCATACATTCTAGATTGGATGATTATTCATAAGAAAGACTACAAATTACCTTATTTAATAAGTTTATTAGTGTCTATTGGATTATTCATTTATGCATTTTATAGAAAGGCAAATATAAATGTAACTGATAAACCTTTACAAGACGTTGATAACATTTTACTCGGAACTGTCGTTCTTTCTGTTATTACAGTATGTTTATGGCGTTATATTTCTAAACCTTTCATACAATTTTTAGTTGTATTGAACGTACTCGTTAGCACAATTTCTATGAATTATATGTATGCGAATAATATACTTAGCACAGTTTACGGGCAGAGCCAGATTTCAACTGAAAAGTTACACGAACCAGGCTATGATAATCAAGAAGAAATTGCTGCAATTCGCTACATACAAGAAAATGATAAAGACTTTTATCGTATTCTTAATCCATATAGCGAATATAACACACCAATGCTACAAGGATATCATGGCGTAAGTACGTATCAAAGCTTGGTTAATTATTATGTCCATGACTTTATGAAAAATAAATATGGCGTATTCCAAATGTACGATACACCTTCAATGTTTTATCAAGCTGATAGTCGACTACTACTCGAAAATATGCTAGGTATAAAATATCGCGTATTAAGTGCTGATACAGATTCAAAGAATGTACCTTATGGATATAAACTATTACAGCAAGTAGGACCATATAATATTTACAAAAATGACTATGCTTTACCGTTAGGATATGTATATGATTCGGCTATAAGTGAAGAAGAATTTTCTAAATTAAACTTCGCTCAGCGTGATCAATTATTATTACATGCTGTTGTCGTTAATAATACAAAAGAATTTTCATTAAACCATTTTAATAAACAAGACCTTAAATCAAAGGCAGTATCTATTAAAACGGAAAAAGCAAAATTCGAAAACATGGAAAAACAAGAAAATAAACTAATTGTTCATGGCTTTGGAAATATGATTGTACCTATCAATTATCCTGATACACCTGGTGATCTACTGATAGAATTAAAATTAAAAAATGCAGGCACATTCAATGCAACTGTTAATGGAAAAACGATAGGAAAAGGGGACGATGCTGGTGCATACTCTTATCCGTTAGAAAGGTTTGTTTACAATTTGGGCAATGAGCGTCCAGAAAACCTAACTATCTCTATTGATATGGCAGGTGAGTATGAATTAGGTGACTTGCAAGCAAATATTGTAAACTATGAAAGTATACAAAAAGAAACAAAAAAACTAACTGAAAATAGGCTTGAAAATATTTATTATAAGAACAATTATTTAAAAGGGGATATCAAATCAAATAAAGACGGGCTCTTATATCTATCTGTCCCATATAGTAAAGGCTGGACTATAAAAATTGATGGGAAAGAAACAGAATTTACGAAAGCGAATTCTGCCTTTATCGGTGTTCCAATTACAAAAGGTTCACATGTAATCGAAATGACTTACGTTACACCTTACTTCAAATTAGGTATGACTATATCAATCATCTCACTAATTATCTGTATAGCTTTACTAATTTTCAAAAATCCAAAAGCACGACGAAAATTTTCTTTTAAAAAGCAATAATGAGCACTTAATGAATCATGAAGCTATCTATTTAGATAGCTTCCTAAAATAATATCTAAATATTATTTTAATCCACTACAAACAAGGAGTGTCAAACATGACCCTTTCAATAGTTGTACCATGCTACAATGAAGAAAAGGTGCTTCGAGCCTTTTATTCAGAGACTTCCCTTGAAATTCATAAATTAACTACCGATTATGAATTTGTTTTTGTTAATGATGGTAGTAAAGATGATACTTTAAATATTTTACGTGATTTAGCTAGTGCAGATTCATCGGTACACTACATATCATTTAGTCGAAACTTCGGAAAAGAAGCTGCAATGTTAGCTGGTTTAAAATATGCTACAGGCGATGCAATTGTTATTATGGATGCTGACTTACAACACCCTCCTACGTTAATAAAAGAACTGTTAGAAGGATATAACGACGGCTACGACCAAGTCATTGCAAAAAGAACAAGAACTGGTGATTCACCCGTTCGCTCTTTCGTCTCTCGTCTTTACTATAAAGTGATGAATAAATTTGTAGATATTGAATTAGTAGACGGTATTGGTGACTTTAGACTTTTAAGTCGAAGAGCAGTAGATTCTTTATTATCTTTAAGTGAATACAACCGATTTTCAAAGGGCTTATTTTCTTGGATCGGTTATAACGAATTAATCATTGAATATGAAAATGTATTACGTTCTGATGGAGAAAGTAAATGGACCTTCTCGAAATTATTAAATTATGGAATTGATGGTGTAATTTCATTCAATAATAAACCGTTACGTCTATCTATATATCTTGGATTACTAACAACCATTTTAGGACTTTTATACGTAATCACTACGTTCGTTCAAATCATCCTCGGTGGTGTGGAAGTTCCTGGTTACTTTACTCTCATTTCCGCTATACTATTTATCGGCGGTATTCAACTCATATTCCTAGGTGTTATTGGTGAATATATCGGTCGTATTTATTATGAAACAAAACGTAGACCGCATTTTATTGTAGCTGAAAAGAAAGTTAGTGAAGTTAAACAAAAGGCATAACCAAAAAGTTACTTCTGTAGGAGAAGTAACTTTTTTATATACTAACATTTACAAACACTTCTTTTGAAAAAATATACATTTTGAAATGATAGCATTATATGAAAGAATTTAGTATCATGATTCAAGGTACTATTTCAAGTTGGACGGAGGATACTATGAGCTTATTAACAGTTGAAAAATTAGGACATACATTTGGCGATCGTACATTATTTAAAGATGTATCTATGCGATTATTAGCAGGTGAGCACGTTGGATTAGTTGGTGCAAACGGTGTTGGTAAATCAACATTCATGAATATCATTACTGGTCAGCTTATTCATGACCAAGGTCGCGTAGAATGGACACCGGGCACACATTACGGCTACTTAGATCAGCATACTGTTTTAACACCTGGGCGTACAATCCGTGACGTACTAGCGGATGCATTTTTACCGTTATTCGAAAAGGAAAAAGCTTTAAATGAAGTTACAGAAAAAATGGGAACTGCTACACCAGAAGAACTAGAAGAACTTCTTGAGCAAATGGCAGAAATACAAGATGCACTTGAAGCAGGTGGTTTCTACTTACTAGATATGAAAATTGAAGAGGCTGCACGTGGTCTTGGAATTGATGCAATTGGTTTAGATCGTGATGTTTCAGCATTAAGTGGTGGACAACGTACAAAGGTATTGCTTGCAAAGCTATTACTTGAACAGCCAGAAGTGTTATTGCTTGATGAACCTACTAACTATTTAGACGTTGAACATATTCATTGGTTAACAAATTATTTGAAAGAATATCCACATGCATTCTTATTAATTTCTCATGATACGGAATTTATGAACAAATGTGTTGATGTTATTTTCCATCTAGAATTCACAAAAATGACACGCTATACAGCGACATATGAAAAATTCCTAGAACTAGCAGAAATCAATAAAAATCAACATATAAACGCTTATGAAAAACAGCGCGAGTTTATCAAAAAGCAAGAAGACTTCATTGCAAAGAACAAAGCTCGTTATTCAACGACAGGTCGTGCAAAGAGTCGTCAAAAACAACTTGATCGCATGGAGCTTATTGATCGTCCGGAAACAGCAATTAAACCGGAATTCTCATTTAAAGAAAGTCGTGCAAGTAGTCGCTTCGTCTTTGAAGGTGAAAATGTAGAAATCGGATATACACATCCGCTACTACCAAAGCTATCAATGACGATTGAACGTGGTGAAAAAATTGCTATTGTTGGATGTAACGGTGTTGGTAAATCAACGTTGCTAAAAACAATCTTAGGTAAAATTAAACCTTTAAGCGGTAAAACAAGTCTTGGTGACTTCTTAGAGCCTGCATACTTTGAACAAGAAGTTAAAGCTGATAATATAACACCAATTGATGATGTATGGAATACATTCCCTGGCCTAGACCAGCATCAAATTCGTGCGATGTTAGCAAAATGCGGATTAAAAAATGAACATATTTCTCGCCCATTAAGTCAATTAAGTGGTGGAGAACAAGCAAAAGTTCGTTTATGTAAGCTAATGGGTGAGGAAAGTAACTGGCTATTATTTGATGAGCCGACAAACCATCTTGATGTTACAGCAAAAGCGGAACTTAAGAAGGCTATGAAAGCATATAAAGGAACAATTCTCCTTGTATGTCACGAACCGGACTTCTATGAAGATTGGATCACAAAAGTTTGGGATGTTGAAGAATGGTCTCAAAATAGTAAGTAGTCTTTAAGAAAAAACTCCTTGTGTAGACAAGGAGTTTTTTACTTATTTTTATTAAGAATTTTTTATATTGTAGTATCCTATAAGGCGTAATCGAAATTCTTTTAATTCCGGATACGCCTCTAAATTTGCTAACATACCTCTAATTACCGGAATTCTTGGATTAAGCAATCGTATTTCCGCCTCTAAAACATCTAATGTAACCAACAGCTCATCATCCTCTAATTGATCAGCTAAAGTGCGCTTAAATACAATAATCTCTTTTAAAAAATGTTCTTTAACTTGTTCCTTAATAAGCTCTGATTTACAAAGGAATTCTCCAAGCTTTTCTTCATGTAAAATAGGTTCTTCCGAAGATTCTACTAAGCCATCTACTAAATTATCTACTCTTTTTAAAATAAAAGCAGCTACATACGATAAATCAATTTCTGGTGCTTGTAAAATAATTAATTCTAAATACCCACGGCATATGCCTTCTACCATAATTACTAAATCCAATAAATATGGCATAACCTTTTCACCATAAATGGACAATAAACTATTCCGATAAAATGCGTGAGACTCTAACTTCATCCGCATCATAAATTCTTCTACTTCTTTATTAAACGGAATCGCATTTTCTCTCGCATGCATAATAATAAATTCTTTATGCTTTTGTATATCATTAAACTGACAATGTAATTGTTTTGCAAATTTTTCACGCGGTAATAAAGACTCTTGTTCAATATCCAGCATTTTCTTTTGGATTTTGTCATAATAATATCGAAGTGTCGCTAATAAAAGCTCATCTTTCGATTTAAAATATAAGTAAAAAGCTCCCTTAGATATACCACTAGCTGTCACAATTTCCTGCACTGATGTCGCATTTACACCCTTAGTAGCAAATAACTTCATAGCCGATTCTATAATTAAACGCTCTTTTTCTTTCATATCTTCTCTCCTAAATTTAATCTCGCATCTTATTATAAATGTATTATACCATCTCTTTTTATTGACGATTGACCGAACGGTCAGTTATATTATGTATTAGACTGACCAGTTGGTCAATATAATAAAAAGGGAGCGCAAACATGAACAAAATCATCAATTTCTCGTTAAAAAATAAGTTCGCAGTTTGGCTACTAACCATTATTGTTACTATTGCGGGGATCTACTCTGGACTCAATATGAAGCTGGAAACAATCCCTGATATTACAACACCGATTGTGACAGTAACTACGGTCTATCCTGGTGCTACACCAGAAGAAGTAGCTGATAAAGTTTCAAAGCCGATGGAAGAACAACTACAAAATTTAAGCGGTGTTAACGTTGTGAGTTCATCATCTTTTCAAAACGCATCTTCTATCCAAGTAGAATACGATTTTGATAAAAATATGGAAAAAGCAGAAACAGAAATTAAAGAAGCTCTCACAAATGTAAAACTCCCAGAAGGTGTTAAAGATCCTAAAGTTTCACGAGTAAACTTCAATGCCTTTCCAGTTATTTCGTTAAGCGTGGCAAGTAAGAATGAATCTTTAGCTACCTTAACTGAAAATGTAGAAAAAAATGTTGTACCAGGATTAAAAGGACTTGATGGTGTTGCATCTGTTCAAATTGCTGGCCAACAAGTAGATGAAGTACAGCTTGTCTTCAAGAAAGATAAAATGAAAGAACTAGGACTAAGTGAAGATACCGTAAAAAATGTGATTAAGGGATCGGATGTATCTTTACCACTTGGCTTATACACATTTAAAGACACGGAAAAATCAGTTGTTGTAGATGGCAATATTACAACGATTAAAGCGTTAAAAGAACTTAAAATCCCAGCTATACCTTCCTCACCTAACGGTCAAGGTAGTCAAAATGCTGGCGCTGGTGCACAAACGCCGCAAATGAATCCAGCTGCTATGAACGGGATTCCAACAGTTACATTAGACGAAATTGCTGACATTAAAGAAGTTGGGAAAGCAGAATCTATTTCTCGAACAAATGGAAAAGAAGCAATTGGAATTCAAATTGTGAAGGCCTCTGATGCAAATACAGTTGATGTTGTAAATGCAGTAAAAGATAAAGTAAAAGATCTTGAGAAAAAATATAAAGATTTAGAGATCATTTCAACATTCGACCAAGGTGCACCTATTGAAAAATCAGTTGAAACAATGCTAAGCAAAGCAATTTTCGGTGCTATCTTTGCGATTGTTATTATTATGCTGTTCCTACGAAATATTCGAACAACGTTAATTTCTGTCGTTTCAATACCACTTTCTTTATTAATTGCTGTTTTAGTCATAAAGCAAATGGATATTACGCTTAACATTATGACACTTGGAGCAATGACCGTTGCTATAGGCCGCGTTGTCGATGACTCAATTGTTGTTATTGAAAATATTTACCGACGTATGTCGTTATCAGAAGAGAAATTACGTGGAAAAGATTTAATTCGTGAAGCTACAAAAGAAATGTTTATCCCGATTATGTCTTCTACCATTGTAACAATTGCTGTATTTTTACCGCTTGGACTAGTAAAAGGTATGATTGGTGAAATGTTCTTACCATTCGCCTTAACTATCGTCTTCGCTTTATTAGCATCATTACTAGTAGCAGTTACAATCGTACCGATGCTAGCTCATTCCTTATTCAAGAAAGAGAGCATGAGGGAAAAAGAAGTACATCATGAAGAAAAACCAAGTAAATTAGCAAATGGGTATAAACGCATACTTGCATGGGCTTTAAATCACAAAATTATTACATCAAGTATCGCTGTCCTTCTATTAATTGGTAGTCTTGCACTTGTACCAGTTATCGGTGTAAGTTTCTTACCTTCTGAAGAAGAAAAAATGATTATTGCAACATATAATCCTGAACCAGGTCAAACGTTAGAAGACGTTGAAAAAATTGCAACAAAAGCTGAGAAGCACTTCCAAGATAATAACGACGTCAAAACAATTCAGTTCTCATTAGGTGGAGAGAATCCAATGAGTCCTGGTCAATCAAACCAAGCAATGTTCTTCGTGCAATATGATAACGACACGAAAAACTTTGAAAAAGAGAAAGAACAAGTCGTTAAAGATTTACAGAAGATGTCTGGCAAAGGCGAATGGAAAAACCAAGACTTCGGAGCAAGTGGCGGTAGTAACGAAATTAAACTATACGTTTATGGAGATAGCTCAGAAGACATTAAGCCTGTCGTAAAAGATATTCAAAATATCATGAAGAAAAATAAAGACTTAAAAGATATAGATTCTAGTATTGCAAAAACATATGCAGAGTACACTTTAGTGGCAGATCAAGAAAAGCTGAGTAAAATGGGCTTAACGGCTGCTCAAATTGGAATGGGACTTTCTAATCAACATGATCGCCCTGTTCTGACAACAATTAAAAAAGACGGTAAAGATATCAATGTATATGTAGAAGCTGAAAAACAAAATTATGAAACAATCGATGACTTAACAAATCGCAAAATTACAACACCACTTGGTAATGAAGTAGCTGTGAAAGATGTTATGACTGTAAAAGAAGGTGAAACATCGAATACAGTAACACACCGAGATGGACGTGTTTATGCAGAGGTTAGTGCCAAATTAACATCTGATGACGTTTCAAAAGCATCTGCTGCAGTACAAAAAGAAGTAGATAAAATGGATCTTCCTTCTGGTGTAGATGTTTCTATGGGCGGTGTTACTAAAGATATTCAAGAATCATTCAAGCAACTTGGCCTAGCGATGTTAGCTGCGATTGCCATTGTATACTTCGTTCTTGTCGTTACATTTGGTGGTGCCCTAGCACCATTCGCAATTTTATTCTCGCTACCATTTACAATTATTGGGGCTCTTGTTGCCTTATTAATCTCTGGTGAAACATTAAGTGTATCTGCAATGATTGGTGCGCTTATGTTAATCGGTATCGTTGTAACAAACGCAATCGTGCTTATCGACCGCGTTATTCATAAGGAAAATGAAGGACTATCAACACGTGAAGCTTTATTAGAAGCTGGTGCAACACGCCTTCGTCCAATTTTAATGACTGCAATTGCAACAATCGGTGCTCTTATCCCGCTTGCATTAGGATTTGAAGGTAGTGGCTTAATTTCTAAAGGACTTGGCGTAACGGTAATTGGTGGATTAACAAGTTCAACGTTATTAACACTTCTTATTGTTCCAATCGTTTATGAAGTATTAAGCAAATTTAAAAAGAAAAAAACAAAATAACAAAAAAATAACCTCGCTAACTGCGAGGTTATTTTTTATTTCCAAACAAGATTAGGAAATCGCTATAGCCCTCTTTCTCTAATTCCTCTTTTGGAATAAATCGAAGAGCTGCGGAATTAATACAGTAACGAAGGCCATTTGGTCCTGGACCATCTGGAAATACGTGCCCAAGATGTGAATCTCCTTCTTTACTTCTCACTTCTGTACGTGTCATATTATGACTCACATCCATCTTTTCTTTCACACTTGCTGACATCACTGGTTTTGTAAAACTAGGCCATCCACATCCACTATCAAATTTATCTAGAGAAGTAAACAACGGCTCACCTGAAACGATGTCTACATAAAGACCTTCCTCTTTATGGTTCCAATACTCATTTCGAAATGGTGGTTCTGTACCATTTTCCTGTGTTACATAATACTGCATCTCATTGAGTTTTTCTTTTAAATGAGCATTATCCTTTGGCCAATGTTGCTTAATAAAAGCATCTCGTCCTGAGCCTTTACGATATAACTCATAGCGGAATGTGTTTTTCTTATGGTATCCTTGGTGATATTCTTCAGCTGGATAAAATGTAGCTGCTGGTAGTATTTTTGTCGCAATTGGTTTTGAAAAGCGTCCACTCTGCTCAAGCTCTTCTTTTGAGGCCTCTGCTTTTTTATGTTGTTCTTCATTATGATAAAAAATCACCGTTTCATAAGACTGTCCGCGGTCGTGGAATTGTCCACCAATATCGGTCGGATCAATTTGTCTCCAATATATATTTAACAATTCCTCATACGGCATTTTATTTGCATCAAATGTAATTTGTACTGCCTCATAATGTCCCGTCGTTTCTGAACATACTTCTTTATACGTTGGATTCTCTTTATGACCACCTGTGTAGCCAGAAACAACCTTTATAATCCCTTCCATCTCTTCAAATGGCGAAACCATACACCAGAAGCACCCTCCAGCAAATGTAGCCAATTCTACCTTTTCATTTACAGCCATTACTTCACCCCTATTCTATGTTCTGCTTACAGTATGGCATAAGAAACATCATATTATAAAAGAAAAAGCACCGAACATCGATGCTTTTTCTTTACTTCACTTTATTTTTTCCAATATCCTTCTCCATTTCATCACTTGTCACGTCTAAAACATCTAATAAGAAGATGAAGATTGGAATACCGATAATTAATCCCCATACACCTAAGAAGTGTTCTGAGAAGATTAATACCATAAATGTATAGAAAATCGGTAAATTTGTTTTTTGCGACATAAACTTCGGGTTTAATACGTAACTTTCAAGCGCATGAATCACTGTTACGATAACCAAAATATAAACAACGTACATGATACCGCCAATATTGTAAGCAATCATACAAAGTGGGAATAACGAAATGATAACCCCCGCTACTGGAATTAAGCCAAGCAAGAAAATCATTAACGCTAAACCTAATAATTGCGGGAATCCTAATATCCATAATGCGATAACTGAAAGAACACAGTTAACAACAGCAATTAAAAATTGCGCTTCGATTACCTTTCCAAATGAACGTGCAAATTTCTTTCCGAAGTACTCAATTTCAGTATAGAAAATTGCAAGCCTGCTTTCTTTAAACTTTGCAGTAAAACCGACAATACGAGATTTTTCTAATAAGAAAAATAAACTCAAAATTAAAGAAAGTAAAACTTGAAGGCCAAATTTACCAACATTCGTAATCGATTTATACAAAATGTCTACGCCTTGTCCTACATATTTAGAAAGCTCCATATGATTGACAGCATTAACTGCATACTTAATTAGTTCACTATCTGGTGGGTTTCTTAAAAATACATTGAATTGGTAAATCAGTTGTGAAATTTGTATCGTCAATACTGGTAAATATTTAAATAGCGTAATAGCAATTCCACCAATTAACATTACATATAGAAATGCTATAATAATTTTTCGATTAATAGGCATGAAATGATCTAATTTGCGTGAAATAAACTTTTGGAATCGATCCATTAAATACGTGAGAATAAACGTAATTAATATTAAATTCAACATACTTTGCAGCCCGTATAACACGAGAGCAAGTATTACTAATACGAGTAACCTCTGAAATCCTTTGCTTTGAAACAGGTTTTTTATTTGCATAATCGACGAATACTCTCTCCTGTCCTATAAACTAAAACGTTAATAAGTAGATTTCTCTCTCTTTTCTACTTTTAATTATTCATTCATATTAAGATTTTTATAAACTCATTATATGCCTACCTTACCAGGTATATAGTAGCCTACTTCTTATTTTACAATACAATGACCTAATTCAAAACGTATTCTACATAGTATTAATGAAGATTTAAGGAAACTTACATTTTTTAATAGGTCTTACCACTACTGTAACATAAAAAGCAAGCTATCAGTAGAAATCTGTCCTACAAATAGCTTGCTTTTCTTATTTTTTAAGTAAGTTTTACTATCCAATGAATGGCATGAACATTGGGATGACAACTACTGTTACAACCCCAACTACCGTTACAGCAATACTTGCCATCGCTGCCTCTACCTCACCCATTTCAATTCCTACTGCAACTCCTAATGCATGACCCGCTGTTCCAAGTGCTAAACCTTTTGCAATCGGATGTTTCACTCTAAATGTTTTTAAGAATAATGCTCCTAATGCGTATACGATAACTGCGTTGAAAATAACTGCAAACGATGTAATTGCTGGAATACCACCAATACTTTCTGAAATTGGTAACGCAATTGCTGTTGTTGCTGCTTGTGGTAGCATTGAATTCATTACTGCTGTATCTAAACCGATTGCTTTTGCAACAATGAACACGACAATTACTGAGCAAATAGATCCAACCACGATAGCTGATAAAATTTGCCACCAATATTTTTTCAACTTATCAACTTGTTTATATAGTGGGATAGCGAATGCAATTGTTGCTGGCTCTAAGAAGAAACTAATCATTTTTCCGCCAGTATTATATTCTTCAAAAGTAAAGTTACCTACCTTTAGAAATACAATCCCTAATACCATCGCTACGAATAATGGTGTAAATAGGAAGAACCCTTTTGAATGCTTGAATAATAATGTTCCGATTCCGTATGCGATTAATGAAACGACGATTCCGAAATATGGAGTCATTGTGCTTGCCATGTTCATTACCTCCCAACAATATATAAATACAATGTTTACGCAACCTTTCCGTGCTTGCGTCCTTTATTTACTACTTTCAATTCTTTTATATCTTCTGTTTCTTTTTCATCTTTTCCTAAAATAAATTGTGCAAATAATCCTGTTACAGCGAGTAAAATAACTGTCGCTACAACAATTACAGTTAAAATTTGTACAAAGTATTGCCCCATTACACCAAGAGAATTAATAACTGAAATACCTGATGGGACGAATAAGAATCCAATAATACCTGTTAAAGCTGTTCCGAGTGATTCAACTTGCTCCAATTTAATAACTTTTAAACATAATAGACTAAATAAAATAACTAACCCGATTACCGATGAAGGCATTGGAATTGGTAAATGTGTTGCAATAATATTAGAAATTAACATAATAGCTGAAAATATGAATGCTTGTGATAAGAAACTATATACTTTTTTCGTACTCATTTTGGCCACCTCTTTCGATTTGGTACCTTTATTGTATAGGATACAACCGCCCAAGTAAGCGTTTACATAACGGAACGTCAAATATACAGAATCAGTTACAAATATAAAAGGATGAAATACAAAAGCTGCTTCTTAAATACGAAGCAGCTTCTTGAGTTCTTTTGCATATGTACGACTAACAGGTACTTTTGATCCTTCTTTCATAATTAAATTATAAGTAGAGTTAAACCATGGCTGAATTTCAGTAATATGATTAATATTTGCAATAAAGCTACGATGAACACGCATGAAACTTACTTGCGGCAACTTCTTTTCCAAAATCACAAGTGTATCGTGTGTTACATATGTTTCCCTCATTGTTTTTACTGTCACTTTTCCGTCCACAAGTCCTACATATACAATATCTTCAATATTAACAAGTACGATTGATTCTTCAATTGGTAATGCTAATTTATGCATCTCTACTGTTACATCTGTCCCCTTTATTTCGTGCTTCGTTTCTATTTGCGATTGTTTTTGTTTTTTATACTTCTTTAATGTCTGCACAATACGCTCTTCATCAAATGGTTTTAAAATGTAGTCTAACGCATCTACTTCAAATGCTTGCAGTGCATATTGATCATAGGCAGTAGCAAATACAATTGCAGGTGGATTTTTCATCTTCTTTAATATATTGGCGATTTCAAATCCGTTATCATCGGATAATTGAATATCTAAAAACACAATATCTGGTCTACTTTGCATTAGTTCTTCTAATGCGTCTTCCACACAATCAGCCTCACCAATTATCTCAACTTCTTTCGTTCTCTCTAATAAATACTTTAGTTCATCACGTGCTAACATTTCATCGTCAACTACTAATACTTTTAACACCCGGCTCTTCCTCCCCTACTTTTTTTGGAATAACAAAAGTAATCTCTGTCCCCTCATTTAATTCACTTTCGATATGAAGCATCGTTTCTTTTCCAAATAATCCAATAAGACGTTCATTAATATTATATAAAGCTGTTCCAGTCCCTTTCTTTGACGAAACTACCATCTTTCCTAATTGTTCTAAACGTTCTTCCTCAATTCCCTGTCCATTATCTTTTACTTCAAAATGAACCATACCCTCTTTTTCAAAAACATGCACTTCTACTTCACATACTGGTTGCTTCTTCGGAAAAGCGTGTCGCAATGCATTTTCAACCAATAGTTGAAGAACAAATGGTGGTACTAAAGTTGTCTTTAGCTCGTCCTCAATATACATCTTTACCTCATACTTATTTGGGAACCTTGCTTGTTCTAAGGATAGATATGCCTGTACATGGTTTAATTCTTGTTCTAGTGGAATCAATAACTGACGTGCCCCTTGCAAATTACATCGGAAATATACGCTAAGCTGTAATAATAACTTCCTTGCTTTTTCTACATCTGTTCGGCATAAAGCTGATACTGTATTAATCGCATTAAATAAAAAGTGCGGGTTAATTTGCGCTTGTAATGCTTTTATCTCCGCATCTTGAAGTAATTTACTTTGCAACTCAGCTTCTCCTAACTCTAACTGCGTGGAGAATATTTTTGCTAACCCTTCTGCTAATTCTTCTTCAACGCGACTTAACTGGTTAGGATTTTTAAAATACAGTTTTAATGTCCCTATCGTATTTCCATGCGAAGTTAGTGGAATAACAATCGCCGCTTGCAAAGGGCATCCTTCATGTTGACAATTAATGACCTCACGTGATTTTGCTTTCATTATTTGCCCTGTATGTAAAACTTCTTTCGACAAACCAGTTATTAAACTATGTGAAGGAATATGGTGATCTGATGCTAATCCAACATGAGCTAATATTTTCTCTGTATCTGTTAAGGATACCGCATCTGTTCCTGTAAAACGGTGAATAATTTGTGCCACATGCTTACATGATTCTTCTGTTAAGCCTTGGCGAAAATATGGTAACGTTTTATCTGCAATACGTAATACCTTATGAGTCTGAAGTGCCTTTGCGTTCTCTTCCTGACGCAAAATAGCTTGTATCATAGAAAGTAAAATAAAACTTCCAAAACTATTTACAAGGATCATTGGTATCGCAATTGTTTTCACAATGCTCATTCCATCCTCTACAATTAATAGGATCATAATCATTTCTAAAGAAACGATAAAAACACTTAAAATCGCTGAAAACTTAGGAGTAATTGTACGATTATACTTTTTGAAAATGTATCCAATATACCCCGTTATAACACCTGCTAAAATTGACGAGATTGCACAACTTAGAGCTGTCGTCCCTCCAAGCATATAACGGTGAATACCAGCAATTGATCCTACCCCAATTCCGACGATAGGACCACCAAGCAATCCACTAATTCCAACACCCATAATACGTGTATTCGCAATGGTACTCGATGATGAAACACCTTGTAACCAATTTTCATTCATAATCGTATTTCCTGCTATTTCAATCCCAGTGTAATTGCTTACAATTGTAAATACCGAAAAAATACAAATAAGCTTAAGCTTATCTACATAGCCATCCTGTTTATGAAGGAGGCGTCTGAAAGTTTTAATATGAGAGAGTAAAAATCCTAAAATAACTATAAGTCCGACTCGTTCAATCATCATGAGTACTAAATTTAGCATCTTTGATTCATTCCTTTTTATTTAGTTAGTTTTATTATGGGAAAATAATGAAGTCGGCGTCAAGAAGAACGAAATGTTTTTTGAAATATTTTACACATAATAACTTCCTCTTTATTTGACAAGACATATAGAAGAGTGCTAAAAATAAAGTAATATAATACAGTCCTTTAACCCAACCCCGTGAGGTTGAGAAGGAAGTCGGAATACAATATACGTATGTTCTTTTCTTGGGGATACGTATGCTTTTTTGGCCTTCTCATCATATCAGGTGAGAAGGCCTTTTGTTATTCTTCCATAGCGACTGTAGAAAATAAGGAGGAGTAATAATGAACGTCACTACTGATGTACAACAAACAACAGAGGAGACAAAAGCGAAAAGATATAAAACATTATTTGGTTCTGCGCTAGGATATGCAGCAGAAGGTTTAGATATGTTGCTATTATCTTTCGTACTTGTCTATATTTTAAAAGAGTTTCACTTAAGTCCTGTTGAAGGTGGAAACTTAACTTTAGCTACCACAATAGGAATGTTAATTGGTTCTTATTTATTTGGATTTATTGCTGATTTATTTGGCCGTATTCGTACAATGGCCTTCACAATCTTACTGTTTTCACTAGCAACCGCACTCATTTATTTCGCAACAGACTACTGGCAATTATTAATTCTGCGCTTTTTAGTTGGAATGGGAGTTGGTGGTGAATTCGGAATCGGAATGGCCATCGTAACAGAAACATGGTCTAAAGAAATGCGCGCTAAAGCGACATCTGTTGTTGCACTTGGATGGCAATTTGGTGTACTGATTGCTTCACTCCTTCCAGCATTTATTGTCCCACACTTTGGATGGAGAGCCGTTTTCTTATTTGGATTAATTCCAGCTTTACTAGCTGTCTATGTCCGTAAAAGTTTAAGTGAACCGAAAATATGGGAGCAAAAACAACGCTACAAAAAGGAACTATTGCAAAAAGAAGCTGCAGGTAAATTAACAACTACTGAAGCAGAACAACTAAAACATATAAAAAAATTTCCACTTCGAAAGTTATTTGCCAATAAAAAAGTAACAATTACAACAATTGGTCTTATTATTATGTCGTTCATCCAAAACTTCGGATATTACGGAATCTTCACATGGATGCCCACTATTTTAGCAAATAAATATAACTATACATTAGCAAAAGCAAGTGGCTGGATGTTCATTTCTACCATCGGTATGCTAATTGGAATTGCAATCTTTGGTATTCTAGCTGATAAAATTGGTCGCCGTAAAACTTTTGCAATCTATTATATTGGCGGTACAGTATACTGTCTCATTTACTTCTTCTTATTCACAGATTCAACATTATTATTATGGGGAAGTGCATTGCTTGGATTCTTTGCAAATGGAATGATGGGAGGATTTGGAGCAATTTTAGCTGAAAACTATCCTGCTGAAGCTCGCTCTACCGCCGAAAACTTTATTTTCGGTACAGGACGTGGATTAGCTGGATTTGGGCCTGTTATTATTGGCTTACTTGCTACAGGTGGCAACCTACTTGGAGCATTGTCCTTGATTTTTATCATCTACCCAATCGGGTTAATTACAATGCTACTATGTGTACCAGAAACAAAGGGAAAAGTATTAGATTAAACGTAAAAGAGGAAGCATCTCATTTAAGATGCTTCCTCTTTTACGTTTTTATTTATTTTGATTTACTAGCCTTCTGAAATAAGAATGCAGTTTTATCTTCTTCTTTTACAATACCTTGTTTTAATGCTAATTCTCCCGCAACTTTAGGCGCTAACCATAGCATTGGGAATAACAAAATTGATACCGGAACTGCCGTCACCACGATAAATGATTGTAGCGCATTAATACTTCCTTCACCCATATATAAAAGAATTGCTGCAACTGCGCCCATAATAAGCGACCAAAAAATTCGCAAACTAATTCTAGGATCTCCGTCTCCAGTCACTGCCATTGAAATGGAATATGCCATTGAATCTCCTGTTGTCACTACAAATAAAATTGTTAATAAAAGAAATGCTGGTCCAATAATATTAGAAAGTGGCAATTGCCCTGTAATTGCAATCATAGCTGCCGGCATACCAGATTCACTTAATGCGTCCGAGATAGACCCTGGATTCATCAACTCATAAAACACGCCTGATCCACCTAATATAGTAAACCAAAATGTTGTAATAATAGGTGCGATAATTCCAATTGCAACGATGATTTCTCGAATCGTTCTCCCTCTTGAAATTCGACTCACTAAAATTGCCATCATTGGTCCGTATCCAATAAACCATCCCCAGAAAAAGATTGTCCAAGATCCTAACCAACTTGTATCACCACGGTATGTGCTCATCGGTATAAACTCATTTACATAAAATCCAAACGAAGAAACAAACGAATCAATAATAAATCCACCTGGCCCAAATAGTAATATGAATGCCATTAACACAATTGCTAATCTAACATTTAAATTACTTATAATTTGAATCCCTTTATCAATACCTGTTACTGCCGATATGGTAGACACGGCCACCACACAAACAATAATTGCTAATTGAGTAGTAAACACATCAGAAACTCCAAATAATTCTTGTAATCCATAACTTGCTTGTAAACCTAAAAATCCAATTGGGCCAATTGTACCTGCAGCTACTGCAATAATTGCAGCTGCATCAATTATCGTTCCAAGCAGGCTCTTTCTTAATTTTTCCCCAAAAATAGGATATAAAAGCGTTCGAGGTTTTAGCGGCATATCTTTATGATAATGTCCATACATCATAACTACCGCACTAATTGTACCTAAAATCGTCCATGCTAAAAATCCCCAATGCATATAACTTTGTGCTAAAGCAGGCATGACTGCTTCTTTCGTTCCAGCAGATATACCATCATGTATTGGTGGCACCGTCATCAAATGATACATTGGCTCTGCTGCTGCCCAAAAAACGCCACCTCCAGCAAGTAATGTAGACATAATAATAGCAAGCCATTTTGCCGTACTAATCTCAGGTTTTTCTAATCCCCCAAGCTTAACTCTCCCATATTTGGAGAAAGCCATACACATCGCAACAATAAATGTACCTAATAATAAAACTTGCCAGAAGGCACCGAAATATTTAATTGAAAAAGCGAAACTTTTATTAATCGCACTCTCTACATAATCCTTGTTCAAAAAAACTGCAATTACAAATAATAAAAGTGAACCACCACTAATAATAAATACAGGCCAATCAGTTTTTCGACTCTTCATCCTCATTTATACTTCCTCCTTCCTCAGCAATCTAAAAAAACAACTTTATTATGTTTTATTGTTTAAACCTAAAACATAATAATTATATATGCATAACATTTTATCGACTTCCCACATACTTATGTTGTCCCTAAAAATATGCCAAATCCCTTATTAAAAAGAAAAATTCTCTTCCTCTTACATAAAAAAGCAAAACAAAAGACCTTATATTTCTATAAGGTCTTCGAAACAGAAATTTGATTATAACATAAGGTACTCCTTGGTTCAAAAAGCCTCTTCCAAAAATAACCGAGAGTAAAGGCTTCCATTTGCTACATAACAGTAATTAAAAAAAATATATTTTGCAGAAAAAAACTGCACTAAATATTATTTATGAAAGAAATTTGGCTTCAAAATTTCATTCGGATACGGTTTATGATAAATGTAAGTGGTAGCTGGAGATAATGGCGGAATAAGCCATACCCAATTACCTGTTACAACACGACCACAAGCAGCTTCTTGCTTCTCAAATTGCTGAAATTGTTGTGCAGCAGTATGGTGATCAACAATACTAACTCCTTGTTTTTTAAAGGAGTGTAGTACGGCAATATTCAACTCAATTAGCGCCTTATCTTTCCATAAGGTACCGTTTCTCGATGTATCTAAATCCATCATCTCCGCAACAGCCGGAAGTAAATTATAACGATCATGATCTGCTAAGTTGCGCGCCCCAATTTCTGTTCCCATATACCATCCATTGAACGGAGCGGCTGTATAAGAAATACCGCCAATTTCTAAACGCATATCTGAAATCATTGGAACACCATACCATTTTACTCCAAGTGATGAAATAGGGTATTCTGGGTGTTCAATTGGCACTTCTTTTACTTCTTCTCTCGGAATTTCTTTATATGTAGGTGCCTTCCCGTTTATAGAGAATACAAGTGGCAATACATCGAAATTCGTACCTTCTCCTTGCCAACCAAGCCCCTGACAAAAGTCCGTAAATGTAGCGGAATGAGAATCACCAATCACTCCCGTTTCTGTTTTATATCCTGCATATCGAATCAATTGGTGATTATAAATTCTTATATTATTTTCTTCACCTTGATATTGCTTAAAAATCGTAATGGTTGGTTTAACTTTCCCGTCGTTCGTTGCATATTTAATATGATGAATTAATGCATTATATACACCCTCTTCATCATTTACTTCGCGCGCATCTAATATGTGCATCTTACTCCAAAATAGTCTTCCAATACATCTATTACTGTTACGCCATGCCATTCGTGAACCATGAACAAGTTCTTCAAATGTATGCTCATATGTCCCTGTCTTCTCTATCTCAATTTGAATTTCTTTTATACGTTCTTCTATCAATTGTTCTTTATGAAGCTCCTTATAACAAATCGTAATAAAATTACTTGCTTCCTCTATTAATTGTTTCGTTTTACTCATAAACAATCTCCTTCTATTTCAACAAAACCCTGCTACTTTACAGTATAAGCAAAAAGGATAGGAGTCACAAATGAAAGTGAGAGTGTTACTTTTATTGTAATATTTTTCAGAAAATTAATGGACTTACTATTGACTTATATGGAAAATGGGTGTATTTTTGACTCAGGTAAAGTATTTTTACCTAGACCAACTTTTTAAATAGAAAGGAGGTAATGTTATGTCTTCATTTCAATTGCCAAAGCTTTCATATGACTATGATGAACTAGAGCCACATATTGATAGCAATACACTTTCCATTCATCATGGAAAGCACCATGCGACATACGTAAACAATTTAAATGCTACTTTAGAAAATTATACTGAATTACATAATAAATCTTTAGAAGAATTGCTATGTAATTTAGATACTTTACCGAAGGAAATTGTTACAGCTGTACGAAATAACGGTGGCGGTCACTATTGTCATAGTCTTTTTTGGGAAGTGATGAGCCCACAAGGTGGCGGTGAGCCTAATGGAGACGTTGCAAAAGTAATTGATTATTATTTCAATACCTTTGACAACTTAAAAGATCAACTTTCCAAAGCAGCTATTAGTCGTTTTGGAAGTGGCTATGGATGGCTTGTTCTTGACGGTGAGGAACTCTCTGTTATGAGTACACCAAATCAAGATACGCCTTTGCAAGAAGGGAAAATCCCCTTACTCGTAATTGATGTATGGGAACATGCTTATTATTTAAAGTATCAAAATAGGCGCCCAGAGTTTGTTACCAACTGGTGGCATACAGTAAACTGGGACCAAGTAAACGAGAAGTATTTACAAGCAATTCAATCACAAAAACATTAGTCATACGTATAAGGTAAATTTGGTAATGTAAAATCAGTATTGTCGAAATCCTCCAGAATCCCCCGGATTGCCACCGGGGGATTTATGATTACTTCATTGTATTTATATAATGTTTTAAAACATTTTTCATTTCTAGTTTCAGCTCTCGGAACAAAAATCCGAATTCACGAGCCTTTCCATTATGTAATGTACAGTTAGTTACCTCATTATAAGGAGCTATATTTTCCCCAGCTTTCTGAATGAGTGCTTTTATTCCTGTCTTCTCTTCTATGAAATGAATAATTTCTTCCGTAGAAACTACCCCGTTACTACAGGCGTTAATTGGCCCTTTCACATTTTCCATTCCGCACCAAGCTAGAAACTCTCCTGCCTCTTTTTCATGTATAAATGACAAAGTTCCATCTACATGATCCACAACGATAGGTTTTTGGTTCACAATACATTCAACGTAAAATTGTAACCTTTTCGTATAATCGTTTTCTCCAATAACAACTGGAAAACGAACTGCAACAACTGGGAATGTTGCTTGTTGAAATACAACGGCTTCAGCTAATCTCTTTCCTTCACCATAATTGAAGTCATTCCTATCTCCATACGCGATTGCATAATCGTACGGATTAAAGTCTTCTTCTGATAAGCTTAGGGCAGGTTCATAGACGGCCATTGAAGATGTCATAACATATTTCTTCGTTTTCCCTCTTAACACTTCACATATTATCTTCGCTGCATTCGAGCTATAGCATAAATTATCGTATACAATATCATAACTTTTTCCTTCTAGACGCTTTTCTAGTAGCTTTCCATCTTCTCTATCAATAATTATTCTTTTTACTGCGCTACCAAAAGAATCTTCAGTAACTCCCCTCGTCGCAATCGTTACATCGTGCCCCTCTTGCAAAAGTGCTTCTACTAAATATTTACCAAAAAATCTTGTTCCCCCTAGCACCAATACTTTTTTCAACTTCATCATCCCCATTTTAGCAAATTGTAAAATACTACCTCCCTATTATAAGTGCCAACATATAAAAAGCATGGAATTCGTTTAACGATTCCATGCTTTTCTACAGAAAATATATTAACGTACTCGATATTTATAAATACAATAACAGAAGTACAAAATAGAAATTACTGATACATAAACCCATAGTTCATATACAAATCCCTCTCCCCACACTCCCATAAAATAAAAGAGTGAAGGTAAAGTCAATGTTACCCATGATTGTACGAAGGCAATCCTTCCAAGATATTGATTAATGTTCTTCTTTTGTGTATTTAATACAAAGAATAAATACCAAAGTAATGCCCACATAAACCACGTTAACGCATTAACAACATCATGGAATTGAACAAATGAAACAACCATATAGAATAAGGCTATAATTGCTACCCAAATACAAAACCATCCTAGACCACTACTATCCATTCCTTTTATAAAAGTAACACCTACATATAAATAAGTTAATCCAAATAAGAAAGTAGCCGCATATGAATACACTGTCCAATTGCTTTGGTCAGAAATCATGATCAAATAAAACGGAATAATAATTTGTAGTGCACCCACAAATAAATTAAAAACACCCGCACTTTTCATCTCTGCTTTCCCTAATATAACAAGACTATTTAAAAATAAAGCTGCCCCTGAAAGTAATAATCCTACATAACCCATATATATTCGTGTGAAAATCTTTACCTTTCACACTTTTAACCTCCCCACACTATAAAGTGATACTTATATTATTTTTCTTCCCATTTAAAACTACATACATAATTTTTCATTCAAATAAGTCAGACCTCCTACCTCAAAAAGGAGCGAACTTAAAACGCTTTCAATAATAAATAATCCTATTAAAACATGAACTAGGATTCCTTGATTATAAACGGACTCTAGCAATGATACAAGTGTTGGAATACTTTTCAATAATACGCTTTCAATTTCTATAAAAAATTAATAAAATAATACATTCCTCTATCTCATTCTACTACCTTCTAGCATAAGATATTATAAAATCACATCATTTAAAACAGCGAACGCTCTTTTCTAGGTTCGCTAATAAAATTAATAAAAAATGACCTCTTGCTTTTATGCAAAGGTCATTTTTTTATATTCATCATTAAACTTCTAAATAGCCATTTTTATTATTTGATTGCCATTTCCAAGAATCTGCACACATTTCTTCTAATCCGCGTGTTGCCTCCCAGCCTAATTCACGCTTTGCTTTCGATGCATCA